>NZ_JBVVPR010000034.1:0-87998 GCF_055811835.1 Bradyrhizobium sp. WSM4874 | reverse complement strand
TCGGCCTTGGGGCTGGTTTCGCGGATGATGCGCTCGACCTCGTCGCCGGTGCCGACCGGTACGGTCGACTTGGTCACGACGACGGTGAAGCCGGACAGCGACTGCGCGATCTCTTTCGCGGCGGCATAGACGTAGGACAGATCGGCGTGACCGTCGCCGCGGCGCGAGGGCGTGCCGACCGCGATGAAGACAGCATCGGCATCCGCGACCGGCTTGGACAAATCGGTGGTGAACTCCAGCCGCTTGGCCTTGACGTTGGTCGCGACCAGTTCGTCGAGTCCGGGCTCGTAGATCGGTATCTCGCCGCGATGAAGCGCCGCGATCTTCTTCTCGTCCTTGTCGACGCAGATGACGTCGTGACCGAAATCCGCAAAGCAGGCCCCGGACACCAGTCCCACATAGCCCGTGCCGATCATAGCAATGCGCATGAAAAACCCTGTTTGGCTTGGTTAACGAAACCGCAATTCTAAGGCGGTTTAGCATTTTCCCGGGGGGAGGGAACAGCCCGCGTGCAAAAAACGGCACGGCAATTGTACCGGTTAAGAAATCGTAAGCCGCAAGGCGCCAAACTGCTCCGCGTTTACACAGATCCGGTCGGAACACGCCTCGAAAAGAGACACCATGGCACTATCAGGCACAATCGCCGCGAGCGGGGGACTCAAGGCCCCTTCCGCTACGCGTGTCGATTGGGTCGATTACGCCAAGGGCATCTGCATCGTCATGGTCGTGATGATGCATTCGGTGCTGGGGGTCGAGCTTGCTGCCGGCGAGACCGGCTTCATGCATGTCTTGGTGGCCTTCGCAAAGCCGTTCCGGATGCCGGATTTCTTCCTGATTTCGGGGCTGTTCCTGCCACTGGTGATCGACCGGGACTGGCGAACCTATCTCGACCGCAAGGTGGTGCATTTCGCCTATTTCTATGTCGTCTGGGTGACAATCCAGTTCGGCTTCAAGGCCCCCGCATTTGCAGCGGAAACGAGCTGGCGCGACGCCGGCTTGCTCTATCTGGAATCCTTCGTCGAGCCGTTCGGCACGCTGTGGTTCATCTACCTCCTGCCGATCTTCTTCGTCGTCACAAAACTGATACGGCGAATCCCGCCGCCCGCGATCTGGCTCATCGCGGCCGCACTGGAGACGGCGCGTGTCGCAACCGGCTGGACCGCGATCGACGAGTTCTGCGCGCGCTTTGTCTATTTCTATTCGGGCTATCTGTTCGCGCCCTACGTGTTCGCGCTGTCGGACCGCGCGCGCAATCATCCCGCATGGGCGCTGGCAGCGCTCGCGACATGGGCGCTGGTCAATGGAGGCCTGGTTATGCTCGGCGCCAGCGAGTGGCAATTCATATCGCTCGTGCTCGGCTTCGCCGGCGCCTGCGCCATCATCACGATGGGCACGCTGCTCGCGCGCGCGCAATGGCTGAACGTCTTCCGCTTCTGCGGCGAGCATTCGATCGTGATCTATCTCGCGTTCTTTCTGCCGATGGCGGCGACACGGACGCTACTATTGCGCACGGGCATCATTCCCGACATCGGTGCGGTGTCGCTGATCGTGACCATCGCCGGCATGATCGGAGCGCTCGCAATCTGGCAGATCGCTCTGCGCCTTGGTGGCAGTTTCCTGTTCGAGCGGCCCGATGCGTTCTGGATCGCGCCGAAGAAGACAAGCGCGGTGCTGCAGGCGGCGGAATAGCACGCTGTCGTCGCCCGGCTTGACCGGGCGACCCAGTACGCCGAGAGTCTGTGGTTCAGCCGATAAGCCGCAGTGTACTGGATTCCCCGCCTTCGCGGGGAATGACAGTGGGATGCGGGGAATGACAGTGGGGATAGCCGCTTCAGCAAGCCAAAAATCCCCCTCACAAGGCTGTCAAAGCCCGCAAAAATTCATACATTGCGGCCATGCCCAAGACATCTCCCAACACATCCCCGAAGACCGCCGCCAAAGCCGAAACCAAGCCCACTGCGGCGACAGCTGCTGCCAAGCCCGTCGCTGCGAAGGCGGCCGGCAAGGGCGACCATGTCTTCCTGGTCGACGGTTCCGGCTACATCTTCCGCGCCTATCACGCGCTGCCGCCGATGAACCGCAAGTCCGACGGCTTGCAGGTCAATGCCGTGCTCGGCTTCTGCAACATGCTGTGGAAGCTGTTGCGCGAGATGCCCGAGGACAACCGGCCGACGCATCTGGCGATCATCTTCGACAAGTCGGAAATCACCTTCCGCAACAAGATCTATCCTGAGTACAAGGCGCACCGGGCGCCGGCCCCGGACGATCTGATCCCGCAATTTTCACTGATCCGCGAAGCGGTACGCGCCTTCGACCTGCCTTGCCTGGAGCAGGTCGGCTTCGAGGCCGACGATCTGATTGCGACCTATGTGCGGCAAGCCTGCGAGCGCGGCGCGAGCGCGACGATTGTGTCCTCCGACAAGGACCTGATGCAACTCGTCACCGATTGCGTCACCATGTACGACACCATGAAGGACCGCCGCATCGGCATCCCCGAGGTGATCGAGAAGTTTGGCGTGCCGCCGGGGAAGGTGGTGGAAGTGCAGGCCCTGGCCGGCGATTCCACCGACAACGTGCCTGGCGTGCCCGGCATCGGCATCAAGACCGCGGCGCAGCTGATCGTCGAGTATGGCGATCTCGAGCAACTGCTGTTCCGCGCCACCGAAATCAAGCAGCCGAAGCGGCGCGAGGCGCTGATCGAGAACGCCGAGAAGGCGCGCATCTCGCGACAGCTCGTATTGCTCGACGACAAGGTCGACCTCGAAGTCCCGCTGGACGATCTCGCCGTCCACGAGCCCGATGCACGCAAGCTGATCGCGTTCCTGAAGGCGATGGAATTTTCCACGCTGACGCGCCGCGTCGCCGAGTTCTCTCAGATCGATCCGGCCAACGTCGATGCCGATCCGGGCTATTCCAGCGGCGCCAGCGTCTTCTCGCCGCTGCCGCCTTCGGACGTCGTGCCCGCCCCGGGAACCGGCGCGCCGGCGCAAATTCCGGCGGGCCAGCGCAACGCATCGGCGAGCAAGGAGGACAAGGCCGCGAGTCCGAAGGGCGCGCCGATCTCTCTCGCCGCCGCGCGCGAAGAGGCTTTGCGCAAGCTTCCGGTCGACCGGAGCAAGTACCAGGCCATCAAGACGCTCGCGGAATTGAACGCCTTCATCGCGCGCATCCATGATGCCGGCCATGTCGCGGTCGAGATCCGGGCAAACTCGATCGATCCGATGCGGGCCGATCTCTGCGGCATCGCGCTGGCGCTGGCGCCGAACGAGGCCTGTTACGTGCCGCTGGCGCACAAGCAGTCCGGCGGCGGCGCCGGACTGTTCGACGCCGGCCTCGCGCCCGATCAGGTCAGGCACGCCGATGCGATCGAGGCGCTGCGACCGGTGCTGGAATCGCCAGGCATTCTCAAGATCGGCTTCGACGTCAAGTTCACCGCGGTGATGCTGGCGCAGCACGGCATCACACTGCGCAACACCGACGATGCGCAGCTGATCTCCTACGTGCTCGACGCCGGCCGCGGCTCGCATGCGTTGGAGCAGCTATCCGAGCGCTGGTTCGGCCACGCCATGCTCAAGGAGAACGAGCTGCTCGGCAGCGGCAAGGGCAAGATCACGTTCGACCAGGTGCCGATCGACAAGGCCGCGGCGCTGTCGGCGGAAGGCGCCGACATGACCTTGCGCGTCTGGCGCGTGCTGAAACCGCGCCTTGTCGCCGAGCACATGACCACAGTCTACGAGACGCTGGAACGCCCGCTGGTCGCGGTGCTCGCACGCATGGAGCGGCGCGGCATCTCGATCGACCGTCAGGTGCTGTCGCGCCTCTCCGGCGACTTCGCCCAGACCGCGGCCCGTGTCGAAGCCGAGATCCAGCAGATCGCGGGCGAGCCCGTCAATGTCGGCAGCCCGAAGCAGATCGGCGATATCCTGTTCGGCAAGATGGGGCTGTCCGGCGGCACCAAGACCAAGACCGGCGCGTGGTCCACCACCGCTCAGGTGCTCGACGAACTCGCCGAGCAGGGCCACGACCTCCCGAAGAAGATTCTGGAGTGGCGCCAGGTCTCGAAGCTGAAATCGACCTACACCGACGCGCTGCCGACCTACGTCAATCCGCAGACCCACCGCGTCCACACGACCTACGCGCTGGCCGCGACCACGACGGGCCGGCTGTCGTCGAACGAGCCGAATCTGCAGAACATTCCGGTGCGCACCGAGGACGGCAGAAAAATCCGCCGTGCCTTCATCGCAACGCCGGGGCACAAGCTCGTCTCCGCCGACTATTCGCAGATCGAGCTGCGGCTGCTCGCCGAGATCGCGGACATTCCCGTGCTGCAGCAGGCGTTCCGCGACGGTCTCGACATTCACGCCATGACGGCATCGGAAATGTTCGGCGTGCCGATCAAGGGCATGCCGAGCGAAATCCGGCGCCGTGCCAAGGCGATCAATTTCGGCATCATCTACGGCATTTCGGCGTTCGGTCTCGCCAACCAGCTCGGCATCGCGCGCGAAGAAGCCTCCGCCTACATCAAGAAGTACTTCGAGCGCTTCCCCGGCATCCGCGCCTATATGGACGAGACGCGCGATTTCTGCCGGAGCCACGGCTATGTCACCACGCTGTTCGGACGGAAGATGTACTATCCCGACATCAAGGCTTCGAACGGCTCGGTGCGCGCCTTCAACGAGCGCGCCGCGATCAACGCCCGGCTCCAGGGCACCGCCGCCGACATCATCCGCCGCGCCATGACGCGGATGGAGGACGCCCTGGTCCAGAAGAAGCTGTCTGCGCAGATGCTGCTGCAGGTGCATGACGAACTGATCTTCGAGGTGCCGGACGCGGAGGTCGAGGCCACGCTCCCCGTCGTGCAGCACGTGATGCAGGACGCACCGTTCCCGGCCGTGCTGCTCTCGGTGCCGCTGCATGTCGATGCACGCGCGGCGAACAATTGGGACGAGGCGCATTGAAGCTAGGTCTTCACTACGCTCCTTCCAAACTTACAGTGTCGTCCCGGCGAAGGCCGGGACCCATACCCCCAAGAAGAAGTTTGAAGTGAGATTGTAGTTGGCAATCTTCGCCCAACTCGATCCTCGGCGTATGGGTCCCGGCCTTCGCCGGGACGACCTATAGAGAGAGACACGGATCGAATTGTCCTCCGTGCAATTGCGCGATGGCCCCACTGGGCCACGCATATTAGAACCATGCTGTCTCGCGCACCGGTTCAGCCATGCCCCACACCCCCGCCCTGCTCGGCTTCGCCCTCGTCTGCCTCGGCCTCGTGCTCACGCCCGGGCCGAACATGATCTACCTGATCTCGCGTTCGATCACGCAAGGGCCGGCGGCGGGCATCGTCTCGCTCGGCGGCGTGGCGCTCGGCTTCGTGTTCTACATGCTGTGCGCGGCGTTCGGCATCACGGCGCTGCTGCTCGCCGTTCCCTTCGCCTATGACGCGCTGCGCTTTGCCGGAGCCGGTTATCTGTTGTGGCTGGCCTGGCAGGCGGTGAAGCCGGGCGGTCGCTCGCCGTTCCAGGTGAAGCAGCTTGCGATCGACAGCCCGCGCAAATTGTTCGCAATGGGGTTCGTCACCAATCTGCTCAACCCGAAGATCGCGATGCTGTATCTCGCGCTGCTGCCGCAGTTCATCGATCCCACCGCCGGCAGCGTGCTGGCACAGTCAGTGGTGCTCGGCGCAATCCAGATCGCGATCAGTGTCAGCGTGAATGCGATGATCGCGCTCGCGGCAGGATCGATCGCGTTGTTTCTCGCAAGCCGGCCAAGCTGGATGTTGGTCCAGCGCTGGCTGATGGGCACGGTGCTGGCCGGGCTTGCGGTGCGAATGGCGGTCGAGGCGCGGAAGGTGTGATTTTCACCTCTCCCCGTAAGAACGGGGAGAGGGAGAAGAAAGATCAATCCAGCTTCGCCTCCATGCCCCGCTTGACCGCCGGACGTGCCATCAGGGCCTCGTACCAGCGCTTCACGTGGGGGAAGTCGGCCAGGTCAACCTTGTGGCGAGGGTGACGCCAGGCCCAGCCCAGGATGGCAAAATCGGCAACCGAGAGCTCGCCGGCGACGAAGTCGCGGGCCTCTAGCCGGCGGTCGAGGACGCCGTAGAGCCGTCGCGTCTCCGCCATGTAGCGCTTGAGGCCATAGGCGCGGTCCTGCTCGTTCTCGAGCGCGATGAAATGGTGCACCTGGCCCGGCATCGGCCCAAAACCGCCCATCTGCCACATCAGCCATTCATAGACGGGGATGCGGCCCAAAAGCGATTTCGGCAGGAATTTGCCGGTCTTTTCACCGAGATAAAGCAGGATCGCACCCGACTCGAAGATGCTGACGGGCTTGCCGCCGGGGCCATCGGGATCGAGGATCGCGGGAATCTTGTTGTTGGGCGAGAGCTTCAGGAACTCCGGCGCCATCTGTTCGCCCTTGCTGATATTCACCGGGATCACCTTGTAGGGCAGCCCCATTTCCTCCAGCGCGACCGAGATCTTGCGGCCGTTCGGCGTGTTCCAGGTGTGCAGCTCAATGGTCATTTGTCGCGTTTCCTTGCCCAGTCTTCTTGCCCCAGATATCCGGCATCCACCTACTCCAGAACGTTGCACCCCCACAACCGGCGGGCCGGGATGGCCGATCCCTGTTGACGGGGGAAGCCCCCTCTGGAATGTCGGGGCCGTCGCGGATAAATTCCGCCACCTCCAAAAACGCTCCCGAGGGCCCGCCGTGTCTAAATCAGCCTCCCGCGCCCGCCTGTTCGAGATCATCCGCCGGCGCTCCTTCGGCCGCGGCGAGGTGACGCTCGCGTCGGGCCGCAAGAGCGACTTCTACTTCAACCTCAAGCCGACCATGCTCGACCCGGAGGGCGCGACCCTGCTCGCCGAGCTGACCTATGAAGCGCTGAAGGACGACCAGCTCGATTTCATCGGCGGGCTCGAGATGGGCGCGGTGCCGCTGGCCGGGGCGCTGGCGCAGATCTCCTGGATCAAGGGCCATCCCATCGCGGCCTTCTTCGTGCGCAAGAAGCCGAAGGAGCATGGCGCCAAGCTCGCGATCGAGGGGCTGCCCAGGGGCGAGACGCTGGAGGGCAAGCGCGTCGTGATCGTCGAGGATGTCACCACCACCGGCGGCTCGGCGATGAAGGCGGTGGAAGCGGTGCGCGAGACCGGCGCTGAAGTGGTGCTGGTGCTGACCATGGTCGACCGCGAGGAAGGCGCCGACGACACCTTTGGCGCGGCCGGGCTGCCATTCCGCTCGCTGTACAAGGCGTCGGAGTTCTTGAAGGCTTGAGCGGCTAGACGTTTTCCGCCGTCGTGCCCGGGCTTGACCCGGGCATCCACGTCTTTGCCGCACCAGAGACCGTGGATGGCCGGGACAGACCGGGCCATGACGAGGTCCACCCCGTCCGGCGACACCGCTCCCCCCTCAACCGCTCATTTACCATCCCGCCTTATGGTGAATCATGTGCTGAGACCTGATGGTCCCGGCCGGTTGGGTAGCGTCGGGTGGAGTAAGCGTTTGCGTACAATCATGTCCCATGCGCGCCGGCGGCGTCGCGCGATGCTCGCAGCCGCCACATTGGCAACGCCGCTGCTTGCAGCTCCGGCCCCGGTTTCGGCCGAAGGCCTGTTCGACTTCTTCTTCGGCGGAATGCAGCAGCAGCAGCGGCCCCAGCGTGAGGTGCCGCAGCAGGCGAGCTCCTACGCCGACCCCTTCACCGGCCAGCAGAATGCCGCAAGCCCGCAATACGTGCCGCCGACACGTTCGGCCGCGGCCGGCGGCTCGGGACCGGCGTTCTGCGTGCGCAGCTGCGACGGCAAATATTTTCCGCTGATGCGCGGCCTCACCTCGCCCGCGCAGATGTGTCAGGCCTTCTGTCCTGCGAGCGCGACAAAAATCTATTTCGGCTCCTCGATCGACGGCGCGGCGTCGCAGAGCGGCGAGCGCTATGCCGATAGCGAGAATGCGTTCGCCTATCGCAAGGCGCTACGCGCCGACTGCACCTGCAATGGCCGCGAGCCGGTCGGCCTCGCGCCGGTCGATCTGGCGCTGGACTCCTCGCTAAAGCCCGGCGACGTGATCGCCACCAGCGATGGCCTCGTCGCCTGTACCGGCATCCGCGTCGGCAACGACCAGGCCGCGGACTTCACCCCGGTCGCCTCCTATCCTGGTCTCACCGCGCAGGTCCGCGCGCGGCTCGGCGAGATGAAGGTGGCGCCGGTGCGCGCCGAGACGGTGGCGGCGGATGGCCCCGCCGCGGAGATCGTGCGCGAGACGCTACCCGACGTGACCGTGCCGAAGACGCAGAAGCCGGCGAAGCGGGCGGGGCTGGATTAGCTCGGGCTCGTCTGTAGCCAAGCCGTCATTGCGAGCGACTTGTCCGCCGAAGCTCGAAGAGCGAAGGCGGAAGCGAGGCAATCCAGTCTGCCTTCGTGGAGGCACTCTGGATTGCTTCGTCGCAAGAGCTCCTCGCAATGACAGAGGATGGTGGATTACCTCCCGATGATCACGCCGATCACGTTCGGCGCCGCCAGATATTTCTCCTCGATCGCCGCGCGCGCGGCGGCGCGGTTGTCTGCCGTGAGCAGGCCGCGCTTCTCGGCTAAAATCATCCAGCAAAAACCCCACCAGTCGGTGAGCATGCCTTGATCGTCGACGAGGTCATAACCCTGCTCGGCTGCGAAGATGCGCGCATGCGCTTCGTCCAGCGTGTCGAGAAACAAATGGTCCTCGGCCGAAAACAGATCGTCGCTGACGTCGTCGATGGTGTAGCCCCAGATCGACTGGCACACCGCGTTGAACTCGCGGTCGAACTGGTCGTCGTCGACCGCGTAGCGCCGCGCCGCCTGATGCAGCCGCGACAGCGAGCGCGCGAAATCGGCGATCCTGGTGAGGGCAAATTGATCAAAGGCAATGGTGGACATGTAGTCCTCGCGAAGTCTGGCGGACGCTAGATATTGTGTCGGCAATGTGCCGAATCACAATGATATATCAAAGACTTGCTAAAGTGTTCTTAATTTGTTCTGATGCTTGTCGTCCCGGCGAAGGCCGGGACCCATAACCACCGTTGCCAGACGTTTTCAGAATCGGTGCCCAGCGATGAATGCACCAGCCGCGTACTACGTCTACATTCTCGCGAGCCGACGGTACGGCACGCTATATATCGGCATCTGCAACGACTTGGGCATTCGATTGTCACTACATCGTTCGGGACGCGGCTCGAAGTTCGTCAGCAAGTACGGCGTGACGCGGCTCGTCTATGTCGAGACATACGCAACTCCATGCGAAGCAATCGCACGTGAGAAAGCGCTGAAGGAATGGCACCGCGACTGGAAGATTTGTCTGATAGAGCAGGAAAATCCGGACTGGCGCGACCTGTCTCATCTTCTCTGACTGCGGTGGTTATGGGTCCCGGCCTTCGCCGGGACGACACCGTTTTTGTAGCGCGCGACCAGCCTCACATCGCCGACATCAACTTATCCCCGCACGCGCTCGCATAAAACTTGCCGCCGCATTGGCGCTTGATGGCGGCGCAGCGGGCGGCGGGGGATGCGTTTTGCGGAAGCGTGACGGCGCAGCTCAGGCCATCGGCGCTGCGGCCGATCTTGCCGGCGGCGAAGGCGGCGCTGGACGCGGTGATGCAGACGACGAGGAACGTGGCCGCTGCGATTTCGATCAGTCGTCGCATCACGGGTCTCATCAGAGGGTTCATGCACGTCTCCTCCACACTGATGGCTGAATTGGCCGCCATTCTACCACCAAATCCACGTTTCCCCGTATGCGTCCGGGTTCCCAAATCGGCCCGTTCCTTGCATAATTTTACGCCAGCGCAGTGCACGGTCGCACCAGCGACGGTTCCGGTGCACAGGCAAGATGCGTAGGGTCAGTAGTGTTCTCGCGACCAGGAAGTGACGACTTTGCAAGATTCATCGTTCCAGCCCAATTTTCCCGCTCCCAACCAGCCCATCGACGAACTCGCGCTGGCTGAGATCAAGGGCGCGATCCTGGCGAAGCTGCGCCTTGCCATCGGCAAGGATGCGGGCATGGCCACCAAGCACGACTGGTATCAGGCCGCGGCGCTGGCGTTGCGCGACCGCATCGTGCATCGCTGGCTCACAGCCGAGAAACACAGCTACGATGCAGGGCGCAAGCGCGTCTATTATCTCTCGCTCGAATTCCTGATCGGTCGCCTCTTCAGCGACGCGCTGAACAATATGGGGCTGCTGAAGATCTTCGAGGTCGCGCTCGGCGATCTCGGCGTCTCCTTGCCTGAGCTGCGCAAATGCGAGCCGGACGCGGCGCTCGGTAATGGCGGGCTCGGACGGCTTGCCGCCTGCTTCATGGAGAGCATGGCGACGCTGTCGATCCCCGCGATCGGCTACGGCATCCGTTATGATTACGGCCTGTTCCGCCAGATCATCAATCAGGGCTGGCAGCAGGAATATCCGGACGAATGGCTCGGTTTCGGCAACCCCTGGGAATTGCAGCGGCCCGAAGTGATCTACGACATTCGCTTCGGCGGCGGTGTCGAGCATGTCGACGACAAGGGCCGCGATCGCGCGATCTGGCATCCGTCCGAGACCGTGCAGGCGATGGCCTATGACACGCCGATCGTCGGCTGGCGCGGCCAGCACGTCAACGCGCTGCGGCTGTGGTCGGCGCGCTCGCCCGATCCGTTGAAGCTCGACGCCTTCAACACCGGCGACTATGTCAGCGCCAGCGCCGAGCAGTCGCGCGCGGAAGCGATCTGTAAATTCCTCTACCCGAACGACGAGAGCCCTGCGGGCCGCGAGCTGCGCCTGCGCCAGGAATATTTCTTCGTCTCGGCTTCGCTGCAGGACCTGATCAAGCGGCACCTTGCATCCGACGGCCAGCTCCGCAGCCTGTCGAGCAAGGTCGCGGTGCAGCTCAACGACACCCATCCGAGCTTGGCCGTCACCGAGCTGATGCGGATCCTGATCGACGATCACAATTTCCGCTGGGACGAGGCCTGGAAGATCACGGTCGCCACGCTGTCCTACACCAACCACACCCTGCTGCCCGAGGCGCTGGAGACCTGGCCGGTCGAGCTGTTCGAACGGCTGTTGCCGCGGCATCTCGAGATCATCTACCGCATCAACGTGCAGCATCTCGCGCTCGCCGAGGCGCGCGCGCCCGGCGACATCGACTTTCGCGCATCGGTCTCGCTGATCGACGAGAGGAGCGGGCGGCGCGTGCGCATGGGCCAGCTCGCCTTCGTCGGCTCGCACCGCATCAACGGCGTCTCGGCGATGCATTCGGACCTGATGCGCGAGACCGTGTTCCACGATCTCAACCATCTCTACCCCGGCCGCATCACCAACAAGACAAACGGCATCACCTTCCGTCGCTGGCTGATGCTGGCGAACCCGAAGCTGACCGATCTGTTGCGCGAGACCTGCGGCGATGCCGTGCTCGACGACCCGACGCAGCTCAGCCTGATCGAGGCCCGCGCCAGCGACGTCGAATTCCAAAAGAAGTTCCGCGCAGTCAAGCTTCACAACAAGACCGCGCTGGCGCGCCTGATCGGCGAGCGGCTCGGTATCAAGGTCGATCCGACCGCGCTGTTCGACGTGCAGATCAAGCGCATCCACGAATACAAGCGCCAGCTTCTCAACGTCATCGAGACGGTCGCGCTGTACCAGGCGATCAAGGACGATCCCAACGGCAATTGGGTGCCGCGGGTGAAGATCTTTGCGGGCAAGGCTGCGGCGAGCTACCGCTACGCCAAGCTGATCATCAAGCTGATCAACGACGTCGCCGAAGTCGTCAACAACGATCCCGCGATCGGCGGCAAGCTCAAGGTCATCTTCCTGCCCGACTACAATGTCAGCCTCGCCGAAGTGATCATTCCCGCGGCCGACCTCTCCGAGCAGATCTCGACGGCCGGCATGGAAGCCTCCGGCACCGGCAACATGAAGCTGTCGCTGAACGGCGCCCTCACCATCGGCACGCTCGACGGCGCCAACATCGAGATCCGCGACCATGTCGGCGCGGAGAACATCGCGATCTTCGGCATGGAAGCCGGCGACGTGATGATCCGGCGCAAGCAGGGGCTGGACGCCTCTGACGTGATCCGCAATTCGCCGAAGCTCCAGCGCGCCATCAATGCCATCGGCGTCGGCGAGTTTTCGCCCGGCGATCCCGGCCGCTTCGAATCGATCGCGCACGCGCTGCGTTATCTCGACCATTACATGGTCAGCGCCGATTTCGATTCCTATTACGAGGCGCAACGCAGCGTCGATGCGCGCTGGCAGGTGGCGCCGGCCTGGACCCGCGCCTCCATCCTCAACGTCGCGCGCATGGCGTGGTTCTCCTCCGACCGCACCATCCGCGAATATGCCGAGGAGATCTGGAACGTGCCGGTGAATCCGACCACGCCGTTGCTGCCGACCTTGCGCGACGTCGCGGGCTGAATTTCCGCGGCGTGAAATCGGTTACCCACGAGGTAATTGCACAAGCCGGCGGCGGACGTGATATGACGTCCGTCATTGAACGCCGGATCAAACAATGCACGCCAAGCTCCCGCACCCTTTCGACGACGCCACCCGCGTCACCGCCGGCGACTCCAGTTGGCAGGGACACACCAGCGACGATTACTGGGCCTTTGTCGGCCCGTTCGGCGGCGTCACGGCTGCGACCGTCCTGCGTGCGCTGATCGAGCATCCGCAACGCGCCGGCGATCCGCTGGCGCTCACCGTCAATTACTGCGCACCGATCGCGAAGGGGCCGTTCGATCTGGACGTGCGGCTGGTGAAGGCCAATCGCTCCAGCCAGCACTGGAGCGTCGAACTGTCGCAAGGCGGCGGCGAGGTCGCAACGCTCGCCACCGCCGTGTTCGCCGAACGCCGGCCGTCCTGGGAGCACAGGGTGGCGCAATATCCTGATGCAAAGCCGTTCGAAGAGACGATGCCGTTCCCGAAGATCGCGGCGTCCTGGGCCAACCAATATGAATTCCGCTTCGTCGAGGGCGAGATGCGGATCGGCCCGCCCAAGTCCGAGCTCGCCAGCACTTACTCAAAGCTTTGGATCAGTGATCGCGAGCCGCGCAAGCTCGACATGCCGGCGCTGATATCGATGTCGGACGCCTTCTTCGGCCGCATCTTCCACGCACGGCGCGAACTCGTGCCGTTCGGCACGGTGTCGCTGACGACATATTTCCACACCGACGCCGAAGAGCTCGCCGCCGAGGACATCACCCGCGTGCTGGCGACCGCAGATTCAAAGATCATGCACAAGAGCTACGCCGACCAGAACGCCGAGCTGTGGTCGCCGAACGGAAGACTGCTCGCGACCACGACGCAGATCGCCTATTTCAAGGCGTAGCTGCTTCCGCAAGTTCGTCATTGCGAGCGCAGCGAAGCAATCCAGACTGTTTCCGCGGAGGGATTCTGGATTGCTTCGCTACGCTCGCAATGACGAGTGGAGAGATATCGCACAAACAAAAAGGGCGGCCTCACGGCCGCCCTTTGCGATAAAGACAGAACAAACTTACTCCGCCGCGAGCTTCACGTCCGGCGCGGCGGCGCGGACCTCGGCGTCCACCTGGGCTTCAAACTTGGCAAAGTTCTTCTGGAACATGCCGACCAGCGCGCGGGCGGTCTTGTCGAACTCGTCCTTGTCCTTCCAGGTGTTGACCGGGTTGAGGATCTCGCTCGGCACGCCCGGCAGCGCGGTCGGGACCGCGAAGCCGAAATATTTGTCGGTTCGGAATTCGACGTTGCGAAGCGAGCCGTCGAGCGCAGCGGTGAGCAGCGCGCGCGTCACCTTGATCGGCATGCGCGAGCCGGTGCCGTACTTGCCGCCGGTCCACCCCGTGTTGACCAGCCAGCAGTCGACATTGTGCTGGGCGATCAGGTCGCGCAGCATGTTGCCGTAGACGCTGGGATCGAGCGGCAGGAAGGGCGAACCGAAGCAGGTCGAGAATTCCGGCTGCGGTTCGTTGCCGAGACCGCGCTCGGTGCCCGCGACCTTCGCGGTGTAGCCCGAGAGGAAGTGATACATCGCCTGCGCCGGCGAGAGCTTGGCGATCGGCGGCAGCACGCCGAAGGCGTCGGCGGCGAGCATCACCACGTTCTTGGGCTGCGGTGCGCGGCCGGTGCGCGAGGCGTTCGGGATGAATTCGAGCGGATAGGCCGAGCGCGTGTTCTCGGTCTTGGAGCCGTCGTCGAAGTCGACCACGCGAGTGTCTTCGTCGAGCACGCAATTCTCAAGCACCGCGCCGAAACGCGTCGAGGCGGCATAGATCTCGGGCTCGGCTTCCTGCGACAGCTTGATGCATTTGGCGTAGCAGCCGCCTTCGAAGTTGAAGACGCCGTTCGGGCCCCAGCCGTGCTCGTCATCGCCGATCAGCGTGCGGTTCGGATCGGCTGACAGCGTGGTCTTGCCGGTGCCGGACAGGCCGAAGAAGATCGCGGCATCGCCCTTGGCGCCGACATTGGCCGAGCAATGCATCGGCATCACGCCGCGCTCGGGGAGATAGTAGTTCAGCGTGGTGAAGACCGACTTCTTCATCTCGCCGGCATAATAAGACCCGCCGATCAGCACGATCTTGCGGGCGAAATCGATCGCGACGACGTTCTCCGACTTGCAGCCATGGCGCTTCGGATCGGCGCGGAAGCTCGGCATGTCGATAATGGTGAGCTCCGGCGTGAAGCTCGACAACTCGACCGCCTCGGGACGGATCAGCAGCGTGCGGATGAACAGCGAGTGCCAGGCGAGCTCGGTGAAGACGCGGGTCTTGATGCGATAAGCCGGATCGGCGCCGCCATAGAGGTCCTGTGCGAACAGCGACTTGCCTTCGGCATGCTTGAGGAAGTCCTGGTAGAGCGTCTCGAACTGCTCTGCGGTGATCGACTGGTTGCCGGCCCACCACATCTTCTTGTCGGTGGTGGCGTCACGCACCGTGAATTTGTCCTTGGGGCTGCGGCCGGTGAACTCGCCGGTGTCGGCGCAGAGCGCGCCATCGGCCGACAGCACCGCCTCGCCCGCGGAGAGCGCGTATTGATAGAGTTGCGGCGCACCGAGGTTCCAGTGAACCTGCTTGAGATTCTTTAAGCCGAATTTGTCGGCGCCGAAGGCACCGTTGCGCACGCCCGTCTCTTGCACGAAAAATCCTCCTAGAACCCAATCAGCGCGATCATGCTTGGCGCCGCCGCGGTCACCGTGATTACAGGCCGTCCGGCCTCGGTTGGAACGACCTAATACTGATGAACGCTGGCGTTGCCAAGCTGATCCCTTAGGATTTGGTTTATTCAAGGACCGCGCCAAACGTCGCGCATGTCAGCTCTGAGCAGGCGCATCAAAAAATCAACAATGATCGCGCAACCAAATGCGCGTTTCGGCGTTCTACGAGGTTGCTGCGCCGCACAATCTTCCGCGCCATCCTATCGTACCGCGCCTTCGCCGATCAGCGCGAACGGGCCCCACATCGCGGGGTATGCGTTGCGCGGTGACGAGGTGTCGTCAACATAGGTTAACATTGCGCGGCGCAAAGCTTCGGCACGGCCGATCTTTGGTTCGTTTTTGAGCAGCTCGAAAGTCGATGTGGTCAAGCGGGTGGCAGCTTCCGAATCAACGGCCCAATGCGAGACCAGCAGCGCACGCGCACCGGCATAGAAGAACGAGCGCGCCAGTCCCGACAGGGCCTCGGCGCCGGGCTTGTCGCCTGCGATGGTGTTGCAGGCCGAGAGCACAACCCAATCCGCGTTGAGCTTGAGCTGGGCGACTTCACTCGCAGTGAGCAGACCGTCGTCGAGCTCCGTGGGCTCATCAGGAATGGAGAGCGCGAGCGAGGGCTCACCCAGTCCCTTGATGTCGCCGGCAACGAGGCCGTGGGTGGCAAAGTAGATGATGCCGTATTGAGCAAGCGCTGCACGCTTCAGCGTCGTTTCGCTGGCGTCGCGGCCGAGATGGATATCGGCCTCGGCAGCCCCGACATCCCTGGCCACCGCGTTCAACTCATCGGCGGTGTCGGGCAGCTGCGGCAGCGCCTGCGCAAGTCGCGCGCGATCGACGCCGGCACCGCGCCAGAAGTCGCTATAGGCAATGGTCGCGATGCTGCGCGCGACGACCTTGCCGCTCGCGGCGCGCCGCTCGGCGGGCGCTTCCAGCGCGGGATTGAACACGGGATCGCCAAAGCCGGTCATCGGCTTCACGCTTTGGTCCCGACGGGCGAAGGCCCGCAGCGATTTCAGGCTGACCACCGACGGCAGCACCGAGACGGCCTGGCGCCGCAGCAGCCAGGCGGCGCCGCGATAGCCTTCGAGCGTGTCGGGGATCGCAGCCTGCGGCTTCTCGGTGACGAGCAGATGAAACGGCAAGGCGGTCAGCGCAGCCGACGGCACCACCAGCAGGCTGCGCTTGTCCTTTGTCAACGCCTCGACCGGACCGAGCAGCGCGACATGGAGCTCGTTGGCGAGTGCGAGATCGAACAATCCGGATTTGCCGGAGGCATCGCGCGCTTTGCCGACGTCGAGTCCCTTGCGGAATGCCGTCACCTTCTGCGTCAGCGCATCCGCGCCGAGTGGAATCGCCCTCCAGCCGACGCCCTCGCGCGTGATCGCGATGACATAGCTTTGCTTGTCGACGACGGAGTAGAGCACCATCGCCTCGTCCGCCGACAGCAGCCGCTGAATGTCCTTTGCCGTCAACGGCAGGGGATTGGAGAGCGACGCGTAGTCGGGAAACTCGACCGCGAGAGTCTTCTGCAAGCCCGCACGCTCGTTGGCAATCGTTGCAATCCGCACGCGGCTGCGCTGCTCGGCTGCGAGATAGCGCTGCGCAGATGGCTTCGACACCGCGGTGACGATCGCCTTGTCGAGCGCCTCGGACTCAGCCGCGAGGTCCTGGTCCCGGCGCACCAGTTCGGCGAGCCGGTCGCTGCCGGCAGCAAGCCGAACCGCGAGCTTGTTTACGGCGGATGCGGCGGAGGATTGCGTGCCGCGCTGGATCGCGGCGAGGGCCTGGTCCAGCGCCTTGTCGCCGGGCAGCAGATCTTGCTGGCGTGCGGCGAACAGGACCGGCAACACGACGCGCAACTGCGCGCGATCGCCCCGAAGCGTCCTTTCCGCGAACGGCAATGCGTCCGCGGTGTGCCCGGCCACGTAGAGGAAATAAGCGAGATTGCTGGTCGAGGTCATGACGTCGGGATGATCGGGCCCGAGCGCATTTTCGCGGATGAGCAGCGCCCGGCGGTAGAGCCGCTCGGCGTCCGCATAGCGCTGCTGGTGCTCGTAGAGGCCGGCGAGATTGTTCAGCGAGCGGGCAACGTCGGGATGATCCGGTCCCAGCACCTTCTCGCGGATCGCGAGCGAGCGCTCGATCGGCGCTTCCGCGTCCGCATCGCGGTTGAGATCGCGATAGACCTGGCCGAGATTGTTCAGGACCGTGGCCACCGCCGGATGCTCGGGGCCGCCGGCCTTCTGGTAGATCACGAGCGCCCGCTGAAACAGCGGCTCGGCATTCGCATAGTGCTGCTGCTTCACATGGAGCGTGGCGAGATTGTTGAGGGACTGGCCGACATCGGGATGCTCGCGCGACAGCCCCTTCTCGCGAACGGCGAGCGCGCGCCTGAACAGCGGTTCGGCCTCGGCATAGCGGCTCTGCCGCTGGTAGAGCGCGGCGAGATTGCTCAGTTCGGCTCCAAGCAGCGGGGTTTCGAGACCGAGCGACTTTTCCATCAACATGATGGCGCGCTTGTAGAGCGGCTCGGCCAGATCGTCGTGGCCCTGACCGGCATGAACCTGGCCGAGGTTGTTCAGCGCGGCGGAGAGTTCGCGACCGGTGTCGCTCTTCTCCAGGCTCGCGACCATGCCTTGCGCCAAAGGCAGTGCTTCCGAATATCTGCCAGCGCTCATCAGAGCGTTGATGCGCGCGCTCTCCGCGGCGAGACCTTTCGGAGCAGAGCTTGTCTGGGCAACGCTAGGCGTGACAAGCGATGCGGTGATCGCGAGCGTCAAACCCGCGACCAGCGTCAGCCTCTTCCATTCTGCCATGACGCTCTCGCCGCCGCCTTCCGACCGGTTACGGTACCGATTACGGAGTTGGGTCGCGGCGACGGGCGGCAGCGTTCAATGTGTTGCGCTCTGGTCCATCCTGGCGCGCGCTTCGCCGGCGAGGCGAACCAGCATCTTGCGCAGCGCCGTGCCATCAGCCACGCGTTCCGGGAAGTCCAGCCTCAAGGCGGTCTGGCCGTTCTGCATGTCGAGGCCCTCCGGATCGCATCCGGTGCAGCGCCAGTCGCTCTCGGCAGCGCCCAGCAGTTTTGTTGCATACAGGCCCATGGCCTCGCGGTGGTCGGCATTCATGTGCTCCACCGCGCCCTCCTCCGCCGCCAGCAAGTCCTCGGCGCCCGTGAGGTCCGTGAGGAATTGCTCCGGCTTGAGGTCGACGATCCGGCCGAAGCCCGCGACCAGATGGGTTCCCGTGGGTCGGATCCGAAAGAAAGAGAAATCCTTAAAAGAAACAAAGGCTTCCGCTGAGGGATGGGCATTGAGATACCGTCGCTGGAGCAGATCCTTGTCCGCATCGGCCGGCTCGGCATGACCGGACAGCATGATCCGGGCACCTTCCAGCGGATCGCCCGCCGCCCGCTCGTCCAGCATCAGGGACACCCGGCTGTCGGCCAGGATGTTCCTGGTGTGCACCGCCAATCCCGAGATCAGCAGGATCGGAGAGCCATCCGGATGGCTGGCCAGATTGACCAGGGAGCAATAGGGATCGCCGCTGCCGGCCATCAACGTCGCCAGGGCACCCTGCCGTGACCGCCGCAGCAGCGATTTGGCGAGCTTTCCGGGATCGAAATCGGGGGTCGGTTGCATCGGCTTTCTCGGGTCAGGTGGTTGCATGGAGGGCCTTTTTTCGGGTAAACCGGGGCCCGGTTATGGGTCGAGATGCGGCGAATCTGCCGTGTTTCGTGGAACTTGGTCACACTTCAGCCTAGCTTGCATTGCTCGGTGACAAGGTTCGACTGCCAACATCGGCACCCATGTATGCGGCGCATCAGTGGATTGCTCGCCGTTTCAAGCCACGACCCAAACGGAAAGCAGAAAGCAGAGGCTCATGCCCACAATCGCTTTGGTCGACGACGACCGCAACATTCTCACATCCGTCTCGATCGCGCTGGAGGCCGAAGGCTATCGCATCATGACCTATACTGACGGCGCCTCCGCGCTCGACGGTTTCCGTACCACCCAGCCCGATCTTGCCATCCTCGACATCAAGATGCCGCGCATGGACGGCATGGAGACGTTGCGCCGGCTGCGGCAGAAATCCGACCTGCCCGTGATCTTCCTGACCTCCAAGGACGAAGAGATCGACGAGTTGTTCGGCCTCAAGATGGGCGCCGACGACTTCATCCGCAAACCATTCTCGCAGCGCCTGCTGGTCGAGCGCGTCAAGGCGGTGCTGCGCCGTTCGGCGCCGAAGGACCCGACCGTCACGCCGAAGGAGAACGACGCCAAGGCGCTCGACCGCGGCCTGCTGCGCATGGATCCTGAACGGCACACCTGCACCTGGAAGAACGAGCCGGTGACGCTGACCGTCACCGAATTCCTGATCCTGCAGGCACTCGCGACCCGGCCCGGCGTGGTGAAGAGCCGCAACGCGCTGATGGACGCCGCCTATGACGACCAGGTCTATGTCGACGACCGCACCATCGACAGTCACATCAAGCGGCTGCGCAAGAAGTTCAAGGTGGTCGACAACGAGTTCGAGATGATCGAGACGCTCTACGGCGTCGGCTACCGCTTCAAGGAAGCCTGAGGCGCACGCGCCTCCACGAAAGACTGAGAGCATCGCCGGTTCTGATTCCATCGGGACCGGGATGGCTCTAGGATGCGGGGACCTTCGCACGAGCTGTCCTAACGCGGGCGTGAGCATTGCTTGACCGAACGCAGCCTGACGAGAACCAGAACGCCGAGGACGTCACCGCCCACGGCGCTCCGGATCAATTGGCCGAGGACAAGCCGGCCGTGCGGGGCTGGCGTCCGCTGAACTGGCTGAAGCGCGCCGGGCAGTTCTTCTTCGCGCTGTCCTTTTCGAGCCTGACCCGCCGCATCGTCTCGCTCAACCTCGCCGGCCTCGTCGCGCTGGTGGCGAGTATCCTCTATCTGTCGCAATTCCGCGCCGGCCTGATCGACGCCCGCGCGCAGAGCCTGCTGGTACAGGCGGAGATCATCGCCGGCGCCATCGCCGCCTCCGCGACGGTGCAGACCAATGCCATCACCATCGACCCCGACCGGTTGCTCGACCTCAAGCCGGGCGAGACCTATGGCGGCTCGGACGAGTATTCCTCGCTGGATTTTCCGATCAATCCGGAGCGCGTGGCGCCGGTGCTGCGCACGCTGATCTCGCCGACCAAGACACGCGCCCGCATCTACGACCCGAACGGCAGCCTGCTGGTGGACAGCCGCAGCCTCGAGACCGTAGTGCGCTTCCCCCTGCCGTCAGTCTCCGCCGAGAAGCCGGGCATCGTCGAGCGCGGCATGGTCGCGGTCCGCACTTGGCTCAATCGCGGCGACCTGCCGCTCTATCGCGAGCTTGGACCCGAGAACGGCAATGGCTATGCGGAGGTCGGCGACGCGCTCCAGGGCCAGAAGCGCTCGATGGTGCGGGTCAATGCGCGCGGCGAGGTGATCGTCTCGGTCGCGGTCCCCGTGCTGCGCTCGCGCGCCATCCACGGCGCGCTGATGCTGTCGACGCAGGGCGACGACATCGACCAGATGGTCACCGCCGAGCGCCTCGCCATCCTCAAGGTGGGCGGCGTCGCCGCAGCGGTCATGATCATGCTGTCGCTGCTGCTGGCCAGCACGATCGCAGGTCCGGTCCGCCGGCTCGCCGACAGCGCCGAGCTGATCCGCCGCCGGATCAGGACCCGGGTCGAGATTCCCGACTTCACCCGCCGTCGCGACGAGATCGGCCATCTCTCCGGTGCGCTGCGCGACATGACCAGTGCACTCTACAGCCGCATCGAAGCGATCGAGATGTTCGCCGCCGACGTCGCGCACGAATTGAAGAACCCGCTGACCTCTTTGCGCTCCGCGGTCGAGACGTTGCCGCTGGCACGCAACGAGAACAGCCGCGCGCGCCTGCTCGAGGTGATCGAGCATGACGTCAAGCGGCTCGACCGGCTGATCTCGGACATCTCCGATGCCAGCCGTCTCGATGCCGAACTGCAGCGCCAGGATGCGATCCCGGTCGACCTGCGCCGCCTGCTGACGACGCTCGTCTCCGTCGCCAATGAAACCAAGCTCGGCCATGACGTCGCTGTCGAAATGCGTTTCGAGGGCCGCGGCCCGACCGATAATTTCGCCGTGACGGGCCACGATTCGCGGCTCGGACAGATAGTCTCCAACCTGCTCTCGAATGCACAGTCCTTCTCCGAACCCGGCAACAAGGTGCGTCTCACCTGCCGCCGCGTGCGCGGAGAGATCGAGATCGTGGTCGACGACGACGGCCCCGGAATCCGCGATGACGCGCTGGAGCGCATCTTCGAGCGCTTCTATACCGACCGCCCTCATCAGGGCTTTGGCCAGAATTCCGGCCTCGGCCTGTCGATCTCCAAGCAGATCGTCGACGCGCATGGCGGACGCATCTGGGCGGAGAACCGTCCCGGCCCGGCGGACGAGGACGGAGCGCCGAGTGTCGTCGGCGCGCGCTTCGTGGTGAGGCTGCCGGCGCTATGAGCGACGGCGGCCCTAGCATTCACGCCTCGGCGGTCAAGGTTGGAGATCTGGCGGTGCTGATCCGCGGGCCCTCGGGCTCCGGCAAGTCGCGCCTTGCCTTTGATTTGATCATGGCGGGACGCAGCGGCGTGCTCGAAATGGCCGTTCTGGTCGGTGATGACCGTGTCCATCTGGCGACAGTCGGCCGGGAAATTGAGGTCCGCCCCGCTCCGGTCCTGGCCGGGCTGATCGAGATTCGGGGGCTGGGAATCCGCCGCTGCGACTTCGTGGAGCATGCGACCGTCGGTCTCGTGGTCGATCTGGACGCTGCGGATGCGGAGCGGCTGCCGCCGGCCGAATCCCTGAAAACAGCCATTTTAGGTGTCGAAATACCGCGAATCCCCATCGGCCGTGACTATTCGCCCCTCCCCCTGGTTGTTGCAGCCTTGACCACTACCAAGAGTTCATCTTCCGCTAACCCTTCCGGCGATTGTTTGAAGGGAAATGGTAACCATATGAACCCCACACTCGCGACCGAATAGACCGGCGCAGCTCCCCTTATCCATCCGTCTAGATTCAGGGAGATACGCAACATCCCCTCTTGCGCGGGGGCTCTGGATGGTCAAAGTGGCGCGTTCGTGCGGTGCACCAAAAGCGCCCGCGAGGAGTTTTCCGATGATTGGTCTAGTACTTGTGACCCACGGGCGCCTTGCCGACGAATTCAAGGCAGCGCTTGAACATGTCATGGGCCCACAAAAGCAAATCGAAGCGATCACGATCGGCGCCGAAGATGATTCCGATCTCTGTCGAAGCGACATCATCGAGGCGGTTAACCGCGTCGATTCCGGCGACGGCGTCGCGATCCTCACCGACATGTTCGGCGGCACGCCGTCCAACCTGGCAATATCGTGCATGAGCCGGCCGAAGGTCGAAGTGCTCGCGGGCATCAACCTTCCCATGCTGGTGAAGCTCGCCAAGGTGCGCGAGGAGCGTCCGCTCCCCGACGCGATCGCGATGGCCCAGGAAGCGGGTCGCAAATACGTCACCATCGCCAGCCGCGTCCTCGCCGGCAAATGAGCGACGAGGCGCCGCAAGCCGGGACGGGCGTGCCCGCGGGCGCGATCTCCAAGGACCTCCTGATCATCAACAAGCGCGGCCTGCATGCGCGGGCCTCCGCAAAGTTCGTCCAGGCCGTCGAGCGCTTCAGCGCGCAGGTCTGGGTGACGCGCGGCGGCGAAACCGTCGGCGGCACCTCGATCATGGGCCTGATGATGCTCGCCGCCGGTCCCGGCACCACCATCACGGTCGCCGCGTCCGGCGATGATGCCGAAGCCGCGCTGGCGGCGATCACCGAACTCGTTGAAAGCAAATTCAACGAGGAAGGGATTTAGGCGGCGTCGCCTCGATCACTTCGGCGGCGCGATGTAGATGTTCCAGCTCATCGACGGACCGGCTTTGCCGTGGGTGAAACGGCGCGTCGTCATCACGATGCGCTCGGCGTTCGGCGCAACCTCGGACACCCATTTCTCGAACGCTGGCAGGCGACCGTCGGCCGGATCGAACACGCCGATGAAGCCGTATCGCTTAACGTCATCGGGCGAAATCAACCCGGACCCCCAGGCTTCGAGCGGCGTGAACGCGGCCGGATGATCCGGGCTGTAGAACACCATCGGCTGGATCGATTCCATGGTGCCGGCAACGACCGCCCAGCGCGAGGCGAAGCGCGCGTGCCAGGCCTGCGTCAGCTCGCGCGCGAGATCCGAGCGCGCGCCATAGGTCGCCGTGTTGCCGGCATTAGCCGCCATCTCGCGCGCGGCGATCCAGGGCGAGGCAATGAGCGTGGCGACGCTGAGCACGAGCCAGATCGCGACAATGTTGAATAGCGCAGCACTTTGCACCCGCAAGGCCGGGATCGCGACCAGCGCGAGCGGCACCAGGAAGAACAGCGAGATGCCCCAATCGGTCTTCATGTAGATGCTGAAGGCCAGCGCGCCGAGCGCGGGGCCGACCGCGACGATGATCTGAATGAGCCAGACGTTGCGCGCCTGCGAAAGGTTCACGCTCGCATTCGCGCCGCGCGCCCAGGCCCGCGTGACGATGCGCAAGGGCGCACGCAGGAGCAGCCTGAACCAAGGCGACACCAGCGCCATCGCCAGAGCGGCCAGCGCCACCGGCAATGCCAGCAGCGCGACATTGTGCAGGGCATAGCCGGCCACCAGCTGATGCACCTGGCCGCTGTCCTCGAGGCTGTAGGTGTCGCCGGCATAGGTCAGCGGCACGAAATGCGCGTCCGCCAGCCAGACGATGTGCGGGATCATCGCCACCGCCATCGTCGCGATCGCAACCCATGGCGCCGGTGACGACAGGAAACTCAATCGCTCCGGATGGATCAGCGCGGCAAGCCCGATGGCGCCGATCATGGTCAGCACCCAATATTTGGTCATCAGCGCCAGCGCGCCGGCAAGGCCGAGCAAGACTCCGGATTGCCAGCTCCGCTTCTCGAACGCATTGAGATAAGCGAGCACGAGGAGCGGCAAAGTGACGAGCTGAAGCAGGTCGGGATTGTACTTGAAGCCCTTGAAATTGAAGATCGGGTAGAGCGCGACCATCACCACGACCAGGAACGCGCGCCGCGCATCCACGACGCGCAGCGCGATCAGCCAGCAGATCACCATACCGGTGCTGACGGTCGCCATCGCCAGCGCATAGGTCGCCCAGTCCGTCGGCGGGAACATCGTGAACCAGAGGCCGGCGACCCAGCCCGACAGCGGCGGGTGCTTGCCATAGCCCCAGAGGAATTTCTGCCCCCAGCCCCAGGCTTCCGCGACGTCCATGTGAACGTCCTGCGCTGCCTTGAGGTTGATCAGGATGAAGGTCCAGAGCACCGCATGCAGGATGGCGAGCTGGATCACCAGCCAGAGGCGCGCCTCGGGGCGGGTCGCGCTGGCAACCAGCCAGGCCCGAAAGCGGGCATAGCTCACCCGGGTCTTCGCGCGCGCTCGGGCAGACGGGATCGAGGTCGTCGACATGGGCCTGGACATCAGGCGTTGCGTAGCGCGTTTCGGGCCTTCGTGGAATCAGCTTGGCGTGAACAAAGGCCCTGAAATTACAGCAATATGGTTGCCGCACGGGGATGTGAGTGGTATCCCGCGCCCATGACGACCGTCCCCATTTCCAACATCCGCAATTTCTCCATCGTCGCCCATATCGACCATGGCAAATCGACGCTGGCCGATCGCCTGATCCAGATGACCGGCGGCCTCACCGACCGGGAAATGGCGGGCAAGGAGCAGGTGCTCGATTCCATGGACATCGAGCGCGAGCGCGGCATCACCATCAAGGCGCAGACGGTGCGCCTTGCGTACAAAGCCAAGGACGGCAAGGATTACATCTTCAACCTGATGGACACGCCCGGCCATGTCGACTTCGCCTACGAAGTCTCGCGGTCGCTGGCGGCCTGCGAGGGTTCCCTGCTGGTGGTCGATGCCAGCCAAGGCGTCGAAGCGCAGACGCTCGCCAACGTCTACCAGGCGCTCGACAACAACCATGAGATCGTCCCGGTCCTGAACAAGGTCGACCTTCCCGCCGCAGAGCCCGAGAAGGTCAAGCAGCAGATCGAGGACGTCATCGGCATCGATGCCTCCGACGCGGTGATGATCTCGGCCAAGACCGGCCTCGGCGTGCCCGATGTGTTGGAGGCCATCGTCACGCGCCTGCCGCCGCCGAAGGGCGATCGCGATGCGACGCTGAAGGCGTTGCTGGTCGACAGCTGGTACGACGTCTATCTCGGCGTGGTCGTGCTGATCCGCGTCGTCGACGGCGTCATGAAGAAGGGCAGCCGCGTCCGCATGATGGGCACGGGCGCTGCCTATGACATCGAGCGCGTCGGCTTCTTTACGCCGAAGATGACGCAGGTCGACGAGCTCGGCCCCGGCGAGATCGGCTTCATCACCGCCGCGATCAAGGAAGTCGCCGACACCCGCGTCGGCGACACCATCACCGACGACAGGAAGCCTGTTACCGAAATGCTGCCGGGCTTCAAGCCGGCGATCCCGGTGGTGTTCTGCGGCCTATTCCCGGTCGATGCCGACGACTTCGAAACACTGCGGGCCGCGATGGGCAAGCTGCGGCTCAACGACGCCAGCTTCTCGTTCGAAATGGAAACCTCGGCCGCACTCGGCTTCGGCTTCCGCTGCGGCTTCCTCGGTCTGTTGCATCTGGAGATCATTCAGGAGCGGCTGTCGCGCGAGTTCGATCTCAATCTGATCGCGACCGCGCCGAGCGTCATCTACAAGATGAAGCTCAACGACGGCACCGAGATCGAGATCCACAATCCCATCGACATGCCTGACGTGGTCAAGATCGCGGAGATCCAGGAGCCCTGGATCGAGGCCACGATCCTCACCCCCGACGAATATCTCGGCAGCGTGCTGAAGCTGTGCCAGGACCG
The DNA here is from genome assembly GCF_055811835.1 of Bradyrhizobium sp. WSM4874. Taxonomy (NCBI): domain Bacteria; kingdom Pseudomonadati; phylum Pseudomonadota; class Alphaproteobacteria; order Hyphomicrobiales; family Nitrobacteraceae; genus Bradyrhizobium; species Bradyrhizobium sp. WSM4874. The sequence goes on along the minus strand of NZ_JBVVPR010000034.1, from coordinate 61,880 downwards.
CCGCGGCTCGCAGAAGGAGCTGACTTACGTCGGCTCCCGCGCCATGGTGAAATACGATCTGCCGCTCAACGAGGTCGTGTTCGACTTCTACGACCGCCTGAAGTCGGTCTCCAAGGGCTACGCCTCGTTCGACTATCATCTCACCGACTACAAGCCGGCCGATCTGGTCAAGATGCAGATCCTGGTCAACAACGAGCCGGTCGACGCACTCTCGATGCTGGTGCATCGCACCCGCGCCGAAGGCCGCGGCCGCGCCATGGTCGAGAAGATGAAGGATTTGATCCCGCCGCACATGTTCCAGATCCCGATCCAGGCGGCGATCGGCGGCAAGGTGATCGCGCGCGAAACGGTCCGCGCGCTGCGCAAGGACGTCACCGCAAAGTGCTACGGCGGCGACATCACGCGCAAACGGAAACTTCTGGAGAAGCAGAAGGAAGGCAAGAAGAAGATGCGGCAGTTCGGCAAGGTCGACATCCCGCAGGAAGCCTTCATCGCCGCGCTGAAGGTGGACAGCTGAGGCGAGCGCCTCGCCCGGCTCTAGCGAGATGAGACAGGGCCGGTTCGGGACCTTTGGGCGGACAATAAAAAACGCGAAAACAACCCCATGCACAGTAGCCGGCACGTTGTTGGCATTGGTTTTTTTCGAGCTTCCGATTTTACGAAATCTATTTGACTCGTCGGGCAAAACAGGAGCATGATGCCATAATCGCAAGCCGTGGGATTGGCGAGCTGTTGTGTGCAGGCCTGCGATGTCGAGCTTTCAATTCTGAGGCGTGTGCACTTGATCGTTCCAGCTTCTTGAAGCGTGCGCAAAGCTCGTCACGCTGGCCGCGACGACGTAGGATCTGAAACGAACAATGACGACCTCGCTCGTTCACGCCTGCGACGTCTATTTTGCCCCTCCTGACGCGCTGCAGCGTGCAACGCTGCTGCGCAAAGCCGGGATTCAGCAAGCATGTCGCAAGCCATAATCAAATAATCAGACGAGACGGGCACCGCCATCGATGTGAAGCGTCTCGCCATTCATGAAGCGGTTGCTCATCAGGAAGACCACAGCGTTTCCGGCTTCCTGCGCCGTGCCAAGGCGGTGCAGCGGCAGCTTGTCCTTGAGAGCCGCCACGTAATCATCGCGGCCGTCGCCAAGTGTGCGCGCGAGCAGAGGCGTATCGATCGTTCCAGGCGACAACGTGTTCACGCGGAGCGGGGCCAATTCCAGGGCGAGGCCCCGGGCGAAGGCTTCCATAGCAGCCGAGGCGGCGGCAAGCACGGCGGTGCCGTATGCGTTTGGTCGGTCGGCCAAGGCTCCGGAAATGAAAGTGACTGATCCGTCGGCGGCAATTCGGCTTCCGAGGCTGCGCAGGACATGAACAGCCGCCCAGATGCGCTCATCGAAAGCGCGGCGCAAATGATTGACGTCCGCCGCAAATATCTTGCCCGCGACGAAACTGCCGGCAAGCAGAACGAGATGATCGACGTGGGGGATATCAGCTAGTGCGGCGGCGATCGTTTCAGGTTTGGTCACATCGGCGGAGCGCCAACCGGCGAACCCATTCTCGGAGGCAACCCGCTCAGCTCCCGCGGCACCGAGCCCGATAACGATGACTTTGCCACCGGCTGCTTGGGCCTGTTGGGCCGCGGCAAGGCCAATTCCCGACGTACCACCGAAAATGACGACAGTTTGGTCCTTGAGAGAGCTGGAGGGCAAATCGGTCATGAAGGCGGTCCTTTCGAAGGGCAGCGCCCAACGCGCGGCCGATGGACTCAATCTAGACGCCTCGATTTTGCTTGATAATCCGGCACATTGTCGGCTCTATTATGCCGCCATGGAACAAATCAGCCTCGACCGACTGACCGGACTTATCGCCTTCGCCCGCTCCGGATCGCTTGGCAGCTATACCGCCGCCGCTCGCGCTCTCGGCGTCTCGCCTTCGGCCGTCAGCAAAAGCGTTCAAAGACTGGAGCAGCGTCTTGGCCTCCGCCTGTTCAGCCGAACCACCCGCTCGCTGACCTTGACCTCGGAAGGCCGAGATCTGCACGAGCGGACACTGCGCCTTTTGCGGGAAGCGGATGCGATCGAACAGGCGGCATCTGCCGCGCGGTCCGAGCCCTCTGGCGTTTTGAGGATTGCAGCGCCTCTGCCGATCGGCACCCATATTCTCGCCGCGGCGTTGCCGCGCTTTCGCAGTCGCTATCCAAAACTTGCGATAGACCTGCGGCTCGGCGATCAGTTCGTCGATCTTATTGAAGAGGGCATCGATGTGGCGATCCGCGTCGGCGAGCTTGCCGATTCTCGGCTGATCTCACGGCAACTCGCGCCTCACCGCATCTGCGCATTCGCGTCACCGGAATATCTGGCTCGGCGCGGAACGCCGATGAGCCCGCACGAGCTGGTCAATCATGACTGCGTAAACTTTCGCTTCCAGAGTTCGGGGCAGATTTTTCGGTGGCCTTTGATCGTCGGGGACCGCTCGATCGAGCTCGTTCCCGATGCCGGGATCATCACCGACGTCAGCGATGCCGTCGCCGTGGCCATTGCGTCGGGTGGCGGTATCGGCATTACGCCCACCTACGTCGCAGCACCCTACGTGCGGCGAAAGGAGCTCTTGCCGGTGTTGCAGAATTTCGCCGTTCCGAGGACCAACATCACCGCACTTTGGCCGGAAAGTCGACGCGGCAATCCCAATGTGACGAGCTTCATCGCGTTCTTGTCCGAAGTCTTCACGTCGCGACCTTCATGGGACGACGTGGTCGCCAAAGCCGGTCAGGATGTCGAGAGATGAAGCTTGCAGTCTCGCCAACGCCCGCCGGGGACCGTTAACAGAGGCGACGGCTGCCTTCTAACGTCGCCTTCTGCCCGATCGCGTTGAAAACGCCAGGGGCGGCGCTTCATGGCCTCGTTGAACTCGAACGTTCAGGCCTCATCAGACCTGCCGCGCGCGACAAACGCATCGCCCTTGTCGTTCGGACAATTACAGTTTCCGGGCGCAGTTCGCCTGCTCGCGGCTGATACCGCTCAGTTGTCGGCCACCTCACACCCGTGCCTGTCTCCATATCCGATCATGTTGCGCCGAAGCGTCGCCAATCGGCAGAGACTTTGCTAGACCTGTGACGCAAGGCTAAATGCCTTTACGCCGGAGGCAACGCCACCCCCGTCAACTCGCCCAGTCTGTCGAGAAGTCTCTCCTGAAAATCGCGGTCCGTCGCTTCGTGCGCCGGCTCTTGGCGCCGGAGGTCATGCCAGTAATGACCGCTGACCAGGGCGGCGGGATCGTCGCTCACCGCCAGCCAGGTCTGCGTCCGGTGGCCACGCCGACCGGCGCTCCGGCACCGCCCATTTTGGTGCGCGCCCAGCCGGGATCGACCGCGTTGCTCAGCACCTGCGGCCAACGCCGCGCCAAGGCAAAGGCCAGCGCGACCATGTGCAGCTTGCTCTCCGCGTACGCCTTGGCCGGATCCCAGGTTCGCCTTGTCCAGTCGAGATCGCTCAACGATCCCTCTCCGCCGCGATGTAGTCCGCTGCTGAGATAGACCAGGCGATCGGGGCGTTTCATCAGGGCGGTGAGCAAATAGGGCGCGAGCGTGTTGACCGCCAGGGTGGTGGCGTGGCCTTCGGGCGTCGGGCCGCGGCTGCGCTCGGTATAGACCCCGGCGTTGTGGATGACCGCGTCCATTCGCCCGATTGCGTTGACCTGATCTGCCACGTGCCTGGTCTGGGCGGCGCTCTTGAGGTCGCCGATCACGACCCGCGCGGAATGCGATTCAAGTCCGGCGATTGCCGCCGCACGTTCCGCTGATCGCGCGTGCAGGACCACCTGGTGGCCCTGTTCGAGGAGAGACTGGGCAGCTGCCCGGCCCAAACCGTCCGTACTGCCCGTGATGAAGACGATTGCCATTGCCGCTCCTGTTCGATTCCCCGCTTCGGTGCCTCCGTCGAAAGCTCAAGGAGAATGCAACATGTTCGACTGATCATGCCGTGGCGCAAGAGCGCCGAACGAAGACATCAGAACCGAACAATCTTCCAGGACGCGCATTAACATTCGATAAGTTAGGAATGACCGCATGTCGAATTTCGTCATGCTGCTGGTCGAGGACTGACTCGCTCCAGCGCGAAGTTCTATCCGACCTTCTCAAGGACGAAGGGTTCGAAGTCGTCGAATGTGCCACCGCAGAAGCGGCGGAGCTTATCGTGGCATCGACGGGCACGGAGCTACGGGCGCTCATCACCGATCACAACCTCGCGGGGAGAATGACCGGGCTCGAGCTCGCAGAGTACGCTCGCAGTGCCCATCCCGGACTCAACATCGTGCTGATGTCCGGGACGGTGATGGCGCCGCTGCCGCCCAACACGACCTTCTTGCACAAGCCGTTTGCGCCCGCCCATTTGCTGGCGGCCGTTTAGAATCAGAATATCCTCGGAGGTCATCCGCCCGATTTTCTGCGCCGACGGCGTTCTCGCTCTCCGGCACCGTCAGCCGGACAGAGTGACCCTGCCGCATGGCGAGCGATGCCGCCGCAACAGCCGCCTCGAAAGCGGCTTCCTTGGTCTGGTAAGTATTCCGGATTTCGCCATCATGGTCGACGTGCCAGGCGCCGTCCCTGCCAACAATATCATAGGCTGCGAGGCCCATAGTCTATCCCTCCTTCATGCGTCCGGCGTTGCCTTGGACGCCTGGGTGCTGCTCACCGGGTCCGACGCCGGGAAACTGTCCTTCAAGCCTTTTTCCAACTCGTCGTCCTTGGCCTTGTCGCGTCGGATGCCACGCTTGAGGTCTTCTGCGTTCTTGTCCGGCGGCGCCGGATCGAATTTCTCGGTCATGCAAGTGTCCTTTCGCTACCTCAAACGCCTGGAACTGATGACCGTTCCTTTCAAGGAACAAACGCAATCGCGGTTTGCTGTCGAATGGAGAAACCAGAAAGCGCGTGCAGCGCAGTGCTCTTTCATTCAGGTTGCGTCTCGCGCCATAACACATCTTGTGATAGTATCGCGCATCCCTCGGATCAGGAGAAGGCAATGAAAGCTTCGGTTTTTGCGTTAGGGAGCTTGATCATTCTGTCGATCACATCAGCGAACGCAGCTCCCAAAGCCCCGGCCGCCCCGCCCACGGCGGCCAGCTCGGTCGCATGTTCTACCTCGGGTGGTGGCTTTGGCAGCTACCCGTCAGGCTGCCGAAACGGAGCAAACTTCAAGACCTACAACGAATGCAAGGAATCAGGCGTCAAGCGCGGCTGGAGACACGAAGACATGGCGTGGTACTGCAGCGGTCTGGGACTGCAATAGCGAGCGGTCATTGTGCTTTTCACGGCCGCGAACCCGGCGCGACGACTGGAGCGACCCATGGAATGCACAATCCGGCCCGCACTCGCAGATGATGCCGATGAGATCAGCGCGGTCATCTTGTGGGCACTGCGGGAAACGAACGCGAAGGACTATGCGGACGGGATCATCGAAAGGATCGCGCATGGCTTCAGTCCCGAAGCCGTACGGCGGCTGATCGGACTACGCACCGTCTTTGTCGCCACGATCCGCAGCCGCATCGTTGCGACCGCAGGTCTCGACGGAAATGTGGTCCGCACCGTCTTCGTGGCTCCCGATGTTCAGGCCCGGGGCATCGGCAAGCTGCTGATGGCCGAGATCGAGCGCACGGCGCGCGCACGAAACGTTGCTTCGCTGACCGTCCCTTCTTCCGTCATCGCCGAGACTTTCTACGCGCGGCTCGGGTTCAAGGCGGTGCACGACAGCTATCATGGTGACGAACGCACGATCATCATGGAGCGCCTGCTACAGGACCCGACCTAGATCCGTTTTGGACTGTTCTCCGGGATTCAGCGGGCAGCGGGCTTACTCTATCGCTACCGCCGCGCGGCGAGCACGTTCGAAGGAGGGGTTTGCAACGCTGCGCGCCTCTCGCTGAGGGCATGATCGAACAGTTCGAGCACCAGGCCGAAGGCTGCCAGCTCCTCCTCCTCGATGGCGCCGTCATCGTAGCAGCCAAGCGTTTCCTCGATGATGGCATCGACCTCCTGCTGCATGGCCAGCAGTTCGTGGTCGGACTCCGCAGTGCGCACCTTGGAAACCAGCGCCAGAATTCTGTTGCGATGGCCAGTGTTCTCGTCGCGTTCATCCCGATTCAGATACTGACGCAGCCAGGCGCCGGCCGAGCCGATGCCGGAGAGAAGCAGGAGCGCAAACCAGAAGTAGTCGCCGTACCTGTCGAGGAAGGTGCGCTCGGTCCCGTCGATCACGGCCGCCGCTCCCCGGTGAACCGGCAGCTCGGCTTCTTTCTCGGTGTCCGGCTTGGTGATTTGCGCAGCGCCAGGCACCTGCCTGGCGATCGCCTGGCGGAGGGCGAATTGCTGACGGTAAAACGCCGCCACTGTCGTTTCGGACAAGGCATTCCGCGCGACGATCAAATGGCTGACACTGACGGTCTCCACCTTGTCATCCGGCCAGGCTGGATTCGCATTGAAAATGCTTGGCGGAATTTCCTCCGACTCGTAACGAGGATGCTTCAGGGTGATGGCTTCCGATGCGTCGATCGCGAGAAATTTCGGCTCGCCACGCGTCCGGGCGGTCGCGGCGACCGCGTCGGCGGTTATCTTGCTGTCGAGCGGACCGACCGCCATGAATGCGTCCAGGCTCGGGTCACGCGCCAGCTCCTCGAGCTGGCCCGTGCCGAATTGAGCGACCGTGACCTTGTCCGGCTCCACACCGGCGGCGCTCAGGATGACTCTCAGCAACGCGGCGTTCGCCGGGGTCGCGCCGATCACCCCTACCCTGCGCCCTGCGAGATCGGCGATCTCCTTGATTTTCGGCGCCGGCTTTCGCTTGGAGCCCTTGCCCGCCGGTCCCGAAGAAGACCACAGCACGACGAAATTCTTGCGCAAGATGACGACTGTTTGCGCGTCGGCCGGCATTTCCAGATCGCCGCGACCGACCGCAAGGTCGGCCTTGCCGGCACCGAGCAGAGCGAGAGCTTCGGCCGCTCCGGCAGTCGCGATCGGAGACAACCTCACGGTCCTGCTTTCGCTAGCAAAGGCCTCGGTCATCGCCTCGATCACTTTGTGGTCGTTGCTTCCCGGCGGTCCGACGGCAATCCGAAGAGTTATCGGCCGCAGCGCGTAATACAATGTACCCGCAGCAGCTCCGAAAACGAGAAATCCGATAGCTAAAATCAGCAGCAAGGTCTTCGTCTGTCTCCGCCCTCGGCGGGCTGCATCACTGCGTTTCATCGGAGCATCAGACGAGGACATTTGCCGCTGCCGGTTGGAGGCCAAATCGCTGCCTGTTTCGGAAGAGTATCATGCTGTTCTGGAAAACGATAATGTCCGAGCAGTACCAATAGTTTCTTGGGGCCATCATCACTGATCCCGCACTTCAAGTTTGAGGATTGCCGGGATGACGCCGCACACCTTGATCCTCCTCTGCAAATAGATCACCATCGCGAGATCGACCGCTCACAGCAAGAATGGGCGAGGAAACGCGCATGAACGCAACTCCCGGATTTGGCCTCGTCGAACGCGCCCGCGCCCTCGCACCGCTCATTGCAAGCGAGGCTGACGAGATCGAGCGGTCGCGACGGCTGACGCCGCCCGTTGTCAACGCGCTGATCGAGAACGGGCTCTATCGCGCGCTGCTGCCGCAGAGTCTTGGCGGCGCCGAAGCGCCGCCGGAAGCCTTCATGCAGATGCTGGAGGAGATCGCGAAAGCGGATGCCTCCACCGCCTGGTGCCTCGGCCAATGCACGGTCTGCGCGATGATCGCGGCCTCGCTCGACCACGAGACCGCGCAGGAGATCTTCAACACGGCGCCGGGCGTCCTCGCCTGGGGCGCGATCGCGCATGAGGCGCGGGCGGTCGAGGGCGGCTATCGTGTCACGGCGCGCTGGGATTTTGCCTCGGGCTCGCGGCAGGCGAGCTGGCTCGGGGCGCATGTCCGCATCGTCGGCGCCGACGGCGCCCCGCGGAAAAATGCCGACGGCTCGGCGGAGGTGCGCACCATCCTGTTTCCGGTCGCAAGCGCCGTGCTGCACGACGTCTGGCAGGCGATCGGGCTCGCCGGCACCGGCACTGATTCCTACGAGGTCGCCGACCTGTTCATCCCCGAGCGCTTCACCGCGTTTCGTGACGTGCCGTCCGCGCTACGCGAGCAGGGTCCGCTTTACAGGATCGGCACCGGTTCGACCTTCAGCCTCGGCTTTGCCGCGGTGTCGCTCGGCGTGGCGCGCGCGACGCTGGATGCCGCGATCGCACTGGCGCGCGGCAAGCATCAGTCGCTGGCGGCCAGCGCCATGCACGACAACGGGGCGGTCCAGGGCCTGATCGGCCGCACCGAGGGCGATCTTCGCGCTGCGCGCGCCTATCTCTACGCGACGGCCGATGCGATGTGGCGCGATCTCTGCGCGACCGGCGCGTTCAGCGCGGCGCATCGGAGCTCGGTTCGCCTCGCCGCGACCTGGACCATCCACCAGTCGGCCAAGGTGGTCGACACCGCCTATCACATGGCCGGCGCCACCGCCGTATTTCGCAGCAATCCGTTCGAGCGACGATTTCGCGACATGCACGCCATCGCCCAGCAGATCCAGGCGCGCGACACGCATTACGAGGATGTCGGTAGGATGATCCTTTCAGAGGATGGCTGACGTCGACCAGTTGCGAAAGTGCACGCACGCTGACCTATATTGAGTTCGCATCCGCGTCTTCGACGCTGAACCTTTTGGGGATTTTCCCGGACCAATTTCTATAGCTACAAAAACAACAGCTTTTCCGCTGTGACCGCGCCGACCATATGGAAGTGATAGTTCCAATTGTTTCTAGCGCACCGCATCTGCGCAAGAGAGGTCCGTTATGGGCCGAACAGCTGGCAGGAAAGTCAGTTGCCATTCCATTCAGGGGCGTTCGCCGGGATGGCACCATGGCGGCATGCTCATTATTGCCATCCTCTGCAGCGCATGCACTCTCCTGTTTGCGAGCGAAGCCGTGGCGCAATGCTCGGCGCGAGACGTCCTGCGGAATAACCTGAAGCTCAAGCAAGCGCCCTCTGATCGGCCGCAGATCCCAATCAAATCCGCCGTCGATCACCCCGTGTGGAAGACGATCAGGATCGGGACGTTTGCAAACTTTTTCGCCCTCAGTAACGCTTTGGATGCGGCAGGTTGTGGCATCGGAAACTCGGCTGGCGAAATTCTCGCGCGGCCGACGTTTACCGTTAGCGTCACTAAAACGAGCGTAGAGCTTTTCACGGTGTCGGCAGCCGAACTGGGCTTTCGGACCGACACTGCGTTGCTGGCGGACATCTACGCGCGCGCCAAACAACTAGGTTTCGGCCTGGCGGCTGCAGAAGTCGGACCACAACTGAGGCTTCAATATTTTGACCAGCCGATCGGTGAATTTCTCATCATCGGAATGGAGCCCATCAGGACCTGGCAGGGCGCCCCCGTCATCTTGAATGTAGCCAATGGCGGCGCGGGACTCATCCTCATCGGCCAGGATGGCAGCGCCGACGCACAGATCCCCGCGGCATCCCGCTTCGTATTCGTGCGGTCCCATGAAACCGCTCCTGCCGAGGAGGCCGTAACACTTGTCGGCCGGTGAACTTTCGATCGTGCGCACGTCGAAAGTACGATGGAGGTAAAAAAATGAACTGCCTGCGCATTTTCGCTACGCCTGATGGCGAATCCCATTTTGGGGAAATTGATATTCCCACGACACTAACGCGATCGTTTCCCAACGGAGCGCCTGCCGCCAACTACGAATCCTCGCGTTCCGCATTCTACGAAGCCTCGCGAGTTCGTTTTGTTCGTATCCCAGGAGGGGCCCGCGAAGCGGACTTTCATAACCCACCCGGCCGACTCCTTGCCATTTGGTTGGACGGCGAGGTCGAGTTTGAAACGAGCGACGGAGAGGTGAGGCGTGTCTCCGCTGGAAAGGCGGTTCTGGTCGAGGATACGCATGGGCAAGGGCATATCTCGCGCCATCCACCGGAAGGGCAAAATGTTATACAGGTTTTACTGCCGCACGGCCTTGATGCGCCTTCTGCGTAGTCGGTGTCGGCCAATCGCATCACTTCGTGGCGTGGCAGTTCACTCCCTGTCGGATCGAAGCGTCATCGGCGAAGCAGCTCCCATCGAGCCGGGTTCATGAGTACGCGCGCTAGGCCACCAGCGCGGCGTCTTCCTCGCCGCCGTCGATGCCGCGTTGCGCGGCGAGCAGGCTGATGATCTCGGCGTTCGGGCGGGCCTTGCTGAACAGAAAGCCCTGGCCCTCGTCACAGCCTTCGGCACGGAGACAGCTCAGCTCGGCTTCGGTCTCGACGCCTTCGGCGGTGATGGTGACGCCGAGGCCTTTGCCGAGGCTGACGATGGAGCGAATGATCGCCTGGGCCTCGCGATTGGCGCCGAGATCGCGCACGAAGGACTGGTCGATCTTGATCTTGTCGAACGGAAAGCTGCGCAGATAGCTCAGGCTGGAATAGCCGGTGCCGAAATCGTCCATCGAGATGCGCACGCCGAGCGCGCGCAGCGCGTGCAGCGTCGCCAGCACCTGGGCACTTTTCTCCAGCAGCAGCGTCTCGGTGATCTCGAGCTCCAGCCGCCGCGGCGGCAGGCCGGAATGCTTCAACGCATCCGTCACCACCGAAAGCAGATTGCCACTGCGGAACTGGAGCGGCGACAGGTTGACGGCGACGCGGACGTCGTCCGGCCAGGTCGCGGCATCGTGACAGGCCCGGCGCAGCATCAGGCCGCCGAGCGGATTGATCAGCCCGGTCTCTTCCGCGACCGGAATGAACTCGGCCGGCGAGATCATGCCGCGCTCGGCATGCGGCCAGCGCACCAGCGCCTCGAAGCCGGTGATGCGGCCGCTCTGGAGATCGATCAACGGCTGGTAATACGGCCGCAGCACGTCGTTCTGGATGGCGTCGCGCAGCTCGACCTCGATCTTGCGGCGGGTCTGCGCTTTCGCATCGAGCGCCGCCTCGAAGAACGCGAACGAGCCGCGCGCATCCAGCTTGGCGCGCGACAGCGCCATGTCGGCGCTCTTGAGCAGCTTTTCGGAATCGTCGCCGTCGCCCGGTGCCATCGCAATGCCGATGGAGGCACCGACCACCACGGAATGGCCGTCGAGCAGATAGGGATCGGCGATGGCTTCCAGCAGGCGCTTGGCCAGCAGCACCGCATCCTCGGGACGCGTCAGGCCGCTCTGCACGATTGCGAACTCGTCCGAGTTCAGCCGCGCCAGCGCGTCCTCCTCGCGCAAGGTCGAGCGCAGCCGCTTGGCGACGCCGCGCAGCAGCTTGTCGCCGACCGCGTGTCCCAGCGTATCGTTGACCGCCTTGAAATTGTCGAGCCCCAGCATCAGCAGGGCGACCTTGTCTGTGCTGCGCCTTGTATGCAGCAGCATCTCGTCGACCTGCTGGCGCAGCAGATTGCGGTTTGGCAGACCGGTCAGCCCGTCATGCTGGGCCATGAAGGCGAGCCGCGCCTCGGCGCGCTTGCGCTCGGTGATGTCCATCAGCGCGAGCAGCACCGCGGGCCGCTCGGCATAGGTCAGTTCGCGCGAATAGATCGCAAGGTCGATCAGGGTGCCGTCGGCCTTGACGTGCTTCCAGGTGCGTCCGGCCTGCTCCTCGCCGGCCGAATCGGCGGTCCAGGGCGGCTCGCTGTCGAAAGCCTGAAGGGAACGGATCGTCAACCGCTCGAACTCGGCGCGGCTGTAGCCGTAATGGGCGACAGCGGCATCGTTGACGCCGAGGATGCGTTCATCGTCTAGTGCGCAGACGATCATGGGGACGGGATTGCCGTCGAACAGCAGGCGGAACGAGGCCTCGCGCTGCTTCAACTCGGTGATGTCGACGCGCAGGCCGACGACGCCGCCGTCCTCCGTCAGCCGCTCGTCGATCAGGATGACGCGGCCGTCCGCCAGCTTCTGCTCGTGGCGCGAGCCGGGCTGATAGAGCTTTTGCAGCCGCTCCGCGATCCATTCTTCCTCGTGGCCGGCCGCCTCGGGATAGTCGCCGCGGGCGACGCCGATGCGCAGCGTGTCCTCGAGGCGCGCGCCTTCCTCGAACAGGTCGGCGGTCTTGCTGTAGATCTCCGCGTATTGCTTGTTCCAGAGGACGTAGCGGCCCTCGGCATCGAGGAACACGATGCCTTGCGGCAGGATCTCGATGGCCTGGCGCAGGCGTTCATGGGATTTGCGCGCTTCCGCGATCGCGGCCTCGGCCTCGGCGCGGCTGCGCAGAACTTCGTCGCGTTCGGACGGAGGATGAGGGGCGCGCGCAAAGCGCGGCTTGCGCGGGTGCAGGCCGGACCTGCCAAGCACGCTTCCCTTTCGCTTTTTTGACTTTCGAAACCCCAAACTCAACTTCACTCGTCCCAGCCGCACCCAGCGACCGCAACTCTTGGAGCAAGTGTCTGAAAAAAAGGTAATCTTGGGTAGCATGGCGATGGGACGCACGGTCTGGCAGTCTGGAAAAAGCAGCCCTCATTGCCCGTTTGCAAGGCCCGGCAGCGCCGATGGGCGCGCAAGGCGCATCGCATCGTCGTTATCGGAGAACGAGATGGCGCAAAATTGCGCGCCGCCTTGAATCATTTCCGGGATCGCGCGCGATTGTATGCAGAAGTGAGTGAACAGACGTCCCGCGCACGAATTTTGGTCAATACATGAGAGGGTTATCCCATCGTTAAAAATCGGCCGCCCGACGCCGCGGAACCGCGACTTTTGGACGAAATTTCAGCGGAGGGACTGTTTCTTAACCCTGACGCGGTGTTGGGGTTATAAGGATGTCAGCATGAGTCCCCGCCGCCTCGCCCCTCTCCTGCTCGTCATGACGCTCCTGGCCGCCGGCGACGCGCTGGCCCAGGACAAGGGCAGCGTCAACCCAAAGCCGCTGCCGCCGCTCGCCAATCTGAACGATCCCAATATCGGCGCCAAGGAGCTGTTCGCGCGAAAGCTGCTGCCGTCGAAGGGACCGGCGCACGTCATCGGCTCCTATGTGAAGGGCTGCATCGGCGGCGCCGAGCAGATGCCCCTCAACGGCGACAATTGGCAGGTGATGCGGTTGTCGCGCAATCGCAGCTACGGTCATCCCGCGATGATCGCGCTGATCAAGCGGCTTGCGGCCAGGGCGCACAAGGACGCGGGATGGCCGGGCATCCTGGTCGGCGACATCGCCCAGCCGCGCGGCGGGCCGGCGCTGTCCGGCCATGCCAGCCACCAGATCGGCCTCGATGCCGACATCTGGCTGACGCCGATGCCGGACCATCGGCTCTCGCGCGAGGAGCGCGAGGACATGTCGGCGGTGATGATGGTGCGTCCGGACCGGCTCGACATCGATCCAAAAGTGTTCACGCCGGGCCATGTGCTGGTGCTGCGCGACGCGGCGCAGGAGCCGGCGGTGCAGCGCATTTTCGTCAATGCCGCGATCAAGAAGGCGCTGTGCCGCGAGGCCAAGGGCGACCGTTCCTGGCTGTCGAAGATCCGGCCGTGGTGGGGCCACGACTATCACTTCCACATCCGCATGCACTGCCCGGCGGGCGCGAGCGACTGCGAGAGCCAGCCGTCGCAATCCGACGACGAAGGCTGCAAGCCCTCCGATCTCGCCTACTGGTTCAGCGACGGCGTGCTGCACCCCAAACCCCCGCCGGAGCCCCCGAAGCCGAAACCGCCGATGACGCTGGCGCAGATGCCGGGGGCGTGCAAAGCCGTGCTGCACGCGGGCAATGCGAAACCGTAAAGCCTTCGCGGTCGTCCCGGCCATTCCAGGTTGGCGCCATGCGGACCGCCGCCGTTGACCTGTTCCGCCACCCTGTTATGATGACCCAGCGATCGCTTGCCGGACCGTAAGTCCGTCGGGCTTGCCGGAACAGCGCTTCCGCCGGTCGCAAGCCTCATTCAACCAACGCCGTCTTGCGCGCGCCGCCTTGCGTGCCCTGAGCGCGCGCATGGAGCGCTTCCGATGTCTCGCCTTTCCGTGCTTTTTTCGGCTTTGCTCGTTCTGGCCGCGGGCCTTTCGCCTGTCGCCGCCGAGGACAAGACCATCACCGTGTTCGCGGCAGCCTCGATGAAGAACGCGCTCGACGAGGTCGACGCCGCCTACACCGCCAGGACGGGCGTCAAGTTCAGCGTCAGCTATGCCGCAAGCTCCGTGCTCGCCAGGCAGATCGAGCAGGGCGCGCCGGCCGATGTGTTCGTCTCCGCCGACACCGACTGGATGGATTACGCCATCTCCAGGAAGACCATCAACGAGCCGACCCGGGTCAATCTGCTCGGCAACAGCATCGTGCTGATCGCGCCGAAGGATTCCAGGCTCGACAACGTGCCCATCGTGCAGGGGTTCGACCTCGCAAAACTCGCCGGCGACGGCAGGATCGCGACCGGCGACGTCAAGTCCGTACCAGTCGGTAAGTATGCCAAGGCGGCGCTGGAAAAGCTCGGCGCCTGGCAGGCGGCGGAGCCGAAATTCGCCATGGCCGAGAGCGTGCGTGCCGCGCTGACGCTGGTCGCGCGTGGCGAGGCCAACCTCGGCATCGTCTATTCCACCGATGCCAAGGTCGAGCCCGGCGTGAAGATCGTCGGCACCTTCCCGGCGGATTCGCATCCCGCGATCATCTATCCCGTCGCTGCAACCACGACAGCAAAGGGTGAGACCAGCGACTATCTCGCCTTCCTGCGCTCGACCGCCGCCAAGACCATTCTGGAAAAATACGGTTTCAAGTTCCTGATCAGCCCCTCTACATAATTTGCGATTTGATGCTCGACATCTCTCCCGCCGAATGGACGGCAATCCTGCTCTCGCTCAGGGTTGCCGTGATCGCTACGCTGGTGGCAACGCCGTTCGGCATTGCGCTGGCATGGCTGCTCGCGCGGCGTGATTTCTGGGGCAAGTCGGTGCTCGATGCGCTGGTGCATCTGCCGCTGGTGCTGCCACCCGTCGTCACCGGCTATCTGCTGCTGCTGACCTTCGGCCGCCGCGGCCTCGTCGGCGCTTTCCTCGCGGACCATCTCGGCATCGTCTTCGCCTTCCGCTGGACCGGTGCTGCGCTTGCCTGCGGCCTGATGGCGTTTCCGCTGCTGGTGCGTCCGATGCGGTTGTCGATCGAGGCGATCGATCGCCGGCTCGAGCAGGCCGCCGAGACGCTCGGCGCCACTCCTTTCAAAGTGTTCTTCACGGTGACGCTGCCCTTAGCGCTGCCCGGCGTGCTCGCCGGCATGGTGCTTGGCTTTGCCAAAGCGATCGGCGAATTCGGCGCGACCATCACCTTCGTCTCCAACATTCCCGGCGAGACCCAAACGATTTCGTCCGCGATCTACTCGCTGATCCAGACGCCGGACGGCGACGCCGCCGCCGGACGGCTCGTGATCGTCTCGATCGTGCTGGCGCTCGGCGCGTTGATCGCGGCCGAATGGTTCGCCCGCCGCGCCACCGCGCGCCTGCACGGGAATTGACCATGCTGCGTGTCGACATCGAAAAGCAGCTCGGCGAGTTCTCGCTGTCCGCCGCCTTCGCGAGCGAGGGCCGCGTCATCGGCCTGTTCGGAGCGTCGGGCGCCGGCAAGACCTCGCTGGTCAACATGATCGCGGGGCTGCTGCGGCCCGACCGCGGCACCATCGTGATCGACGGCGAGACCGTCGACGATAGCGCGGCCGGTATTCATGTCCCGACCTGGCGCCGCCGCATCGGCTATGTTTTCCAGGATGCGCGGCTGTTTCCGCATCTCAATGTCGCGCAAAATCTCGACTATGGCAGGCGGATGAACGGCCTCGCGCCCGATCCGGCGCAGCACAAGCGAATCATCGAGCTGCTCGACATTGGCGCGCTGCAGGGTCGCCGCCCCGGAAAACTTTCCGGCGGCGAGCGCCAGCGCGTCGCGCTCGGTCGCGCGTTGCTGTCGAGGCCGCGCCTGCTGCTGCTCGACGAGCCGCTCGGCGCGCTCGACGAGAGCCGCAAGCTGGAGATCCTGCCCTATCTGGTGCGGCTGCGCGACGAGGCCAACGTCCCCATGGTCTATGTCAGCCACGACGTCGCCGAGCTGCGCCAGCTCGCGACGCAGATCGTGATGCTGAAACAGGGCCGCGTGACGTCGTTCGGCGGGGTGAAGGTGCTGACGTGAGGGCCTGTTGCACATTCCCGTCTTGTGTCGTTGGGTTTCGTTGCCAAACTCGACGCGGACTACGTGGGAGCTAAACCCCCGCCACCGACGTCCACAAATCCGCCAGCTTGCGCCGCAGGACCTGCCTGCGGGTCAGCGGCGCGGGCGCTTCCTCGTCTTCCGGCAGACGCAGGCCGACGACGTTGACGCGGCCGCCGGAGATGGAGCGCGCGACGAGCACGATCGGATCCAACGCAAGCTCGGCGCCCTCTTTCGGTGCGCGGTCGAGATGGACGTCGAAATAATCAGCGAGCGTGTGCCCGCTCTCGTCCTCGCTCACCTTCACGCCGTAGATCTCCGCGAGCTCGGCGAGCGTGTGATCGCCGGAAACCATGAAGTCGCCGAGTAGATGCGGATCCGGCGCCGAGCTCGGCTGCATGTCGACGAAGAAGCGGTCGAGCGATTCGGCCTTTTCCGGCGGCGCCAGCAGATAGATGTAATCGCCGGGCGCGATCGGCTCGGCTTCAATCGGCGTCAAAATGTTCTCGTTGCGGATCACCAGCGTCGGCTTCGACCAGGACGGGATCAGACCGCGGCGAAAATACAGGCTCTTGGGCCGCACCGGATAGCCGACGAGCTGCTGCTCAAGCTGGCCGGGCAGGTCCAATTCGACACGGCGCGGGCCGCGTTCGGCGCGCGGCAGCGCCACGTGCAGCTTGCGCGCGGCCGGCGCCAGGGTCCAGCCTTGCAGCAGCAGCGAGATGATGACGACGACGAAGGCGACGTCGAAATAGAGATAGGCCTTCGACAGCCCGACCAGCATCGGGATCGAGGCCAGGAAGATCGCGACCGCGCCGCGCAGGCCGGTCCAGGCGATGAAGATCCTTTCGCGCCAGTTGAAGCGGAACGGCGCCAGGCACACGAAGACGGCGATCGGCCGCGCCACCAGCATCAGGACGAATGCGATCCCGACCGCCGGCAGCACGCTGCCGCCAAGCCTGCTCGGCGAGACCAGCAGACCGAGCAGCACGAACATCACGATCTGCGCCAGCCAGGTCGCGGCGTCCAGGAAGGCCACGACCGAATTATGTGCGCGCGTCGGGCGGTTGCCGATGATGATGCCGGCGAGATAGACCGCGAGGAATCCCGAGGCATGCATGATCTGCGAGCCGCCGAAGATGACGAGCGCGGCGGTGGTGACGAACGGCGCATGGAGGCCCTGCGGCAGCGCGACCTTGTTGAGCGCGATGACGACCAGACGCCCACCGATCACGCCGACGACGGCGCCTAGCAGGGCCTCCTGGGCGAACTCCATCAGCACATGCGCGGCCGTGCCCGTTCCCAGCGAGATGTATTCAACCAGCATCAGGGTCAGGAAGATCGCGAAGGGATCGTTGGTGCCGGATTCGACCTCCAGCGTCGCGCCGACGCGCGGGCGCAGGCGCAGGCCCTGGGTATGCACCAGCAGGAACACTGCCGCCGCGTCAGTCGAGGCCACCACGGCGCCGACCAGCAGCGACTCCGTCCAGTTAAGGTCGAGCGCATATTTAGCGAACGGTGCCGTGATCAGCGCGGTCAGCAGCACGCCGACGGTCGCGAGCACCATGGAAGGCGCGAGCACGGTGCGGATGCTGGCAAAGCGGGTGCGCAAGCCGCCGTCGAACAGGATCAGTGCAAGCGCGACCGAGCCGACCAGATAGGTGGTTCGGACGTCGTCGAACTGCAGCTGTCCGGGACCGGAATCGCCCGCGAGCATGCCGATCGCGAGGAAGACGAGCAGAAGGGGCGCGCCGAAGCGCAGCGCAAGCAGGCTTGACAGGATCCCGGCCAACACCAGGACGGCGCCGAGCAATATGGCGAGGCTGACGGAGTCGAGGGAGGCCATCCACCTTCCGGGTACGAAATCGCTGGAATTGCATCCTTATCGTCGGCGGACTCCCACGCCAACCCATTTTCTCCCGCTCGCGGCAATCTGCCTGCATTTTGCGGCCTTAACGCACTTCACTTAGCGGTGTATCGGTGGTCCGGCCGGGCCCTTTGTGGGATTCTCCGGCGCGCTCGAATCAACACTTCCCACCCGCTTCCCGACGAGACCGATGGACATGGACCTCAAAGACTTCATGGAGTTCGTGGAGACCACCGCGCGCAGCGTCGGGGCCGAAATCTCCTCGCCCTGGTTCTACCTGCAATTCGGGCTCATTCTGGCCGCGGCCGGCATCGCCTATGCCGCCGAAGCCGCCGTTCGCAGCCGGATCGACATGACCTCGCTGGCGATGCGCTGGCCGCTGCCGCTCCGGCACTTCGCCCGGGTGATGGTCTCCAGCGCCTCGACGGCGGCGTTCACCCTGCTCGTGATCGTCTCGCGCGTGGTTATGTACCATGCGACCTGGCCGAGCCGCAGCTATCTCCTGATGGTCGCCGCCAAGCTGGGGTTGGCCTGGCTCGCGATCCGGCTGCTGACCTCGGTGCTGCGCAACGCCTTCATCGTCAAGCTGGTGTCGATCACGGCCTGGTTCGTCGCGGCGCTCTCGATCGTCGGCCAGCTCGATGCGACGGTCGACCTGCTCGACTCCTTCGCCATCGTGCTCGGCGGCCTGCGGCTGACGCCGCTGCTCGTGATCAAGGCCGGCGCGCTGCTGCTCATCGCGCTCTGGCTCACCAACATCGCCAGCAATTTCGCCGAGAGCCGGATCAACTCGACCACCGATCTGACGCCGTCGGTGCAGGTGCTGCTGGTCAAGATCATCCGCATCGGCCTGCTTGCGGTCGCGATCGTGATCGCGCTCGGCGCGGTCGGCATCGATCTCTCGGCGCTCGCGGTGTTCTCCGGCGCGGTCGGCGTCGGCATCGGTATCGGCCTGCAGAAGATCGTCGCCAATTTCATCTCGGGGATCATCCTGCTCGCCGACAAATCGGTGAAGCCCGGCGACCTCGTCACCATCGGCGACAACACCGGGCGGATCAGCGCGATGAAGACGCGCTATATTTCGGTCGCGGCCGGCGATGGCCGCGAATTCCTGGTGCCGAACGAGGATCTGGTGACGCAGAAGGTCGTCAACTGGACCTACACCGACAAGAACACGCTGGTGAAGATCGCCTTCGGGACCAATTACGACGCCGACCCGCGGCTGGTCTGCAAGCTCGCCGCCGAGACCGCGGCCGCGCATCCGCGCGCGCAGAAGGGCAAGCCGCCGAATTCCATCCTGACCGAGTTCGCCGAAGCCGGGATGAAGTTCTCGCTGACCTTCTGGATCGCCGACCCCGACGGCATGGACAACGTCAAGAGCGACGTGATGCTGGCGCTGTGGGATTCCTTCAAGCGCGAGGGCATCCGGGTTCCCTACCCCGTCCGCGAAATCCGCATCCGAGGCGGCGCCCTGCCGGTGGAAACCACCGTAGAAGTCCCGAATTGAGCCGGCTTTCGGGCGCATGCCCGCCAAGCTTGGCTTGCATGAAGGCTCGCGATCATTAAATTGGGGCCTTAAATCAGTCCCTTGCGCCCACCTCGATACCGGCCCCGTGCCGAGAAGACCGCATCCGCATGAGCTACGTCGAAGCTACCGATACCTCGCTCCGCAAGACCGGACAGATCAAGCTGCATGGGCCAAGCGCCTTTGCCGGCATGCGCAAGGCGGGAGCGCTGGTGGCGAAGTGCCTCGACGAGCTCACCGACATCGTCGGGCCCGGCGTTCCGACCGAGCGCATCGACCAGTTCGTCCGCGACTTCGCCTTCAGCAACAATGCCTATCCGGCGACGCTGATGTATCGCGGCTATCGCTATTCGACCTGCACCTCGCTCAACCACGTGGTCTGCCACGGCATGCCCGGCGATCGTCCGCTGAAAGAGGGCGATATCGTCAACATCGACGTCACCTTCATCGTCGACGGCTGGTACGGCGATTCCAGCCGGATGTATGCGGTCGGCCCGATCGCGCGCAAGGCCGAGCGGCTGATCGAGGTGACCTATGAGGCGATGATGCGCGGCATCGCCGCGGTGAAGCCCGGCGCCACCACCGGCGACATCGGCCACGCCATCCAGAGCTTCGTCGAGCCGCAGGCCATGAGCGTGGTGCGCGATTTCTGCGGCCATGGCCTCGGGCGCATGTTCCACGACGAGCCGAACATCATCCATGTCGGACGGCCCGGCGAGGGCGTGCAGCTCAAGCCCGGCATGTTCTTCACCATTGAGCCGATGATCAATCTCGGCAAGCCGCATGTGAAGATCCTGTCCGACGGCTGGACCGCCGTGACCCGCGACCGCTCGCTGTCGGCGCAGTTCGAGCATTCCGTCGGCGTCACCGCCACCGGCGTCGAAATCTTCACGCTGTCCGAGCGGCACGGCGAGAAGCAAATCGGGTGAGGGCGCGGCCGACCTTCGGGTCGCCGGCTGACGTGAACCGGATTTGCCGGCGCAATTGACGGTTGCAAAAACGGTTATCCGCGGCAATGCTGGCGGCCGATGCCCGCCAAGACCGACCACGACAAGAGCAAGCTCGAAGAAGCGCCGCACTATCTCGGCCATCGCGAACGGCTGCGCGAGCGCTTCTACAGCGCGGGTGCGGACGCGCTCAGCGACTACGAGCTTTTGGAGATGGCGCTGTTTCCGGCGCTGCCGCGGCGTGACACCAAGCCGCTGGCGAAGACACTGATCAAGACCTTTGGCTCGTTTGCCGAGGTCGTGCATGCGCCGGTGGCGCGCCTGCGCGAGGTTGACGGCATGGGCGAATCCGCGATCCACCAGCTCAAGCTGATCGCGGCGGCGGCGCATCGCGTCGCCAAGGGCGGGGTCAACAGCCGCAACGCGCTATCGTCCTGGAACGAGGTGATCGACTATTGCCGCACCAGCATGGCTTTCGCCGACAAGGAGCAATTCCGCCTGCTGTTCCTCGACAAGCGCAACCAGCTCATTGCCGACGAGGTGCAGCAGACCGGCACCGTCGATCACACCCCGGTCTATCCCCGCGAAGTGATCAAGCGCGCGCTGGAATTGTCCGCGACCGCGCTGATCCTGGTGCACAACCACCCCTCAGGCGATCCCTCACCCTCGCAGGCCGACATCCAGATGACCAAGGCGATCATCGACATCGCCAAGCCGCTCGGCATCGCCGTGCACGACCACATCATCGTCGGCAAGAGCGGACATGCGAGCTTGCGCGGAATGCGGCTGATCTAATAGCAATATCGCGGATCGACCGGGACATAGGAGCCGTCCCGGCGCTGCATGTAGCAGCCGCGCTGATAGGCGTAATAGCCGGAGCGGCGGCGTTCACCCTCGGAGGCGATCGCAGCGCCCGTGCCGGCACCGACGACGGCGCCGATGGCGGCGCCGCGGCCTCCGCCGATGGCGCCACCCACGATCGCTCCACCGACGCCGCCGAGGATGGCACCGCCAATTGCGTCCTGCGCCGCCGCCTCATGAGCAGGCATCGCCATCACGACTGTCAGACATGCCGCGATGGCCAAACTTCCAATGCGAAGACCTCGAAGCATGCTCGCCCTCCCCTGTGGTCAGACGAGTCATAGCGCCGCAGCCGGATTCGGACCAGAAGAATCACCACGCCGGGACGCGGCACTTCTCGCGATGGCGTTGGAGGCTCGGCTCGAAGGCGGCTCAGGCCATGTCGCGTGCGCACCGCGGGCCATCCCCATTCACCTCAAGCATCGACCCAACGCTGCACCGCCTCGGCGGTGTCGGCCGGCGTGGTGTTGAAGCAGATCGCGGCGTCGGGCGCCAGGCGGTGGACGAGGTTGAGCACCTTCTCGAACAGCAGCAGGCGCTCCTTCGGCTCGCGCAGACCCGCGCCGATCACGATGCAGTCGAAATTCTCCTCGCGCAACGCTGCCGTCACAGCGGCTTCCGCCGCGGCATCGAGATCGATCAGGCAACTCGTGACTTCGTAACCAAGATCGCGCAGGCGCAGCAACTGCGCATCGATATAGTCGCGCACGAGCTCCGGCGTGAGCTGCGGGAATGCGCTGTAATCCGCGTTGCCGGGTTCGATGCCGATCGCGAGGACGCGCGTGGTCATGCAGGGCTCCCTGGCCAGACTGCCTCGCGTCGCTAACGGAGAGCGGCCCCTCCCGGTTCCCTCGCGGGGCGGCCGCCCTGATCCCGGTCCTGCCGCTCATTTTCCCGGCGAGGTTGTAACCCACTTCACACGCGGCGCCGCGACAGCCTGCCAGACTTGCGGGAGATCACGCTGGCCTTACGCCCTGATCACGGCACCTGGTTCATTTCGACTAACGCGCAGTTGCGAAAATTCATTCATTGCGGGAGCGGAAAATGATTTCATTCGAGAGTCTGAAAAGCGAATACGAGGGTAATTGGGCCAATCTCGAGATCCGGCCTGCACGCCTCTCCGACGCGAACGCGGTCGCGCGCAAGGCCATCAACGGCAAGGCGACCTATCAGCAGATCGAACGGTTGACCGGCGTCCCCTGGTATTTCGCTGCTCTCTGCCACTACCGCGAGTCCAATTTCGATTTCGACACCTATCTCGGCAACGGCGAAACGCTTCATCGCACGACGACCATCGTTCCGAAAGGACGCGGCCCGTTTGCCACGTTCGTGGACGGCGCAGTGGACGCCTTCAGAATCCAGAATTTCATCGGCGCTCACGATTGGGGGATCGGGCGGATTCTATTCCGGCTCGAAGCCTTCAACGGCTTCGGCTATCATGCCAAGGGCTGCAATTCGCCGTATCTCTATGGCGGTTCGACGCTGTATGGCCCGCCCGAGGCAAGGGCCGGCAAATTCGTCCGCGATCATGTGTTCGATTCGAACCACGTCGATTCCCAGCTCGGCACCGCGGTGATCCTGCATGCAATGATGTCGCTGGATTCCTCGATCACCCTCGACGGCAGCCCGCAATTCGCCAGCCGCGCGGAGCCGGAGGACGACGCGGCATCGACGATCGTTCTCATGCAGCAGGCGCTCAACAAGCACGGCGCCAATCCGCCGCTCGCCGAGGACGGCATCAGCGGACCGAAGACCAGGGCTGCGGTCTCGCAGTTTCAGCAGCAGAACGGCCTGAGAGACACCGGACTTCTCGACGGCGCCACGGTCGCCACCCTCACGCGCGCGGCGCAGTCGGGCCCCACGGGATCGACCGGCGATATGTCCCGAATCATGAAGCGGCTGGAGGACGTCGCGCAATTGCTGCGGCCACCGGTCGGCGCTGCGACGCCGGCTACGACGACATCGGGCAACACGCTGCCCGCCACCACGGATCCGATCAGCCTGTTCGAGCGGCTCTTTTCCCTCGTCAACAAGACAGCCCCCATGCCAGGACCCCTCACCCCGACCAGTTCCGCCCCCGTCGATCAGTTGAAGCAGGTCGTCGATCTGCTCGGCACCTTGCTCAACAGGGACGGCAAACCCGTCCTCGGCCAGGTCAATGGCGCGCTCGGCGATACCATCGGCAAGATGCTCGACGGCAAGAAGACTGCCCTCGGCATCGGCGGCTCACTGATCACGGCGTTGCTGACTTCGGTGACGGCGAGCCCCAACGCGGGCGGTATTGCCGGACTGCTCGGGACGCTCGTGTCGGCCGTGCCGGGCCTCGGCCAGTTCGCGATGCCGATCTCCCTGGCGCTCACAGCCTGGGGCGTGCTCGGCAAGATGGAGAAGTGGGCCCAAGGCACCGCGCCGCCGCCCAGGCCGACGACGTAGTCTGCGGCCATCTTCGAGACGCCCGCCTATGGCGGGCCCTCAGGATGAGGTCGCGTTTCGCGGCGCCTACTGACGCAGCATGATCAGGGGATCGGCGGTATCGGGGACGCGCCGCCATTGCGCGTTGTCGTCGGCCTCGAACTGCCAGGCCTCGCCGGCCTTCGACAGCAGGATGATCTGGCCGCGCTCGAGCCGCCATTGCGTCGGGTTGAACTGCGCGATGGCCGCATCGCATTTCGGCTTGAGGAAGACCTGGAAATTGTCCGGCCCGGCTTCCGTGTTGGTCAGCGTCAGCCCGCAGACAGGCTGGCCGTTGCCCCGCACGATCGACCAGTCGCCGATCATCTGGTCCATCGACTTCGCCATCGAACGAGCGGCGGCGAGGTCCTGCAGAATGTAGACGCCCTCGCCTTGCCGCAGGCCCTCGAAGATGCCGGCCTCGACCTCGGTGAAATCGATCACGGCTTCACCGCTCGCATCCTGCAAGCGGACGATGTCGAGACCCCTGACGCTCCAGGCGACGATGTCCTTGGTGAAGGGCAGCGCGGCCTTGCAGGCCGGCTCCAGCTCGAGCTTGAAGCCTTGAGCAGCAGTGTCGGCCTTGAGCGTGACGACGCAGGTCTTGCTGCGCTCGGTGGTCGAGAGTTCCCACTGCCCGGGCATTTCCTTCTTCAGGGTCGTCGTATCCTGCGCCAACGCGAGGCCGATCGCGGCCAAGTAGGCCGCGACGGCGAATGCGACGACACGAAGAGCTCCCATCAGCGTCCCTTGAACGGTGTTTCCGCAACCGGCGTCAATGGCGCCTTGCCGGCGAACCAGGACTTGAGATTGTCGACCACGAGCTGATCCATCGCGTTGCGCGTCACCACCGAGGCCGAGCCGATATGCGGCAGCAGCACGACGTTCTGCATGGTCTTGAGCTCGTCCGGCACGTTCGGCTCGGCCGCGAACACGTCGAGACCTGCGGCAAGGATGGTGCCTGATTTCAGCGCCTGGACCAGCGCCGGCTCGTCGATCACCGAGCCGCGCGCGACGTTGACCAGCACACCGCGCGGGCCGAGCGCCTTCAGCACCTCGGCATTGATCATCTTGTTCGTGCTGGCGCCACCGGGCACGATCACCATCAGCGTGTCGACCGCCTTCGCCATCTCGATCAGGTCGGGGTAGTGCTTGTAGGAGACGTCCTTGGACGGATTGCGGGTGTGATAGACCACCGGCACCAGCGAGGCATCAAGCCGGCGCGCGATCGCCTGGCCGATCCGGCCCATGCCGACGATGCCGACTTTGCGATCGCGCAGCGAGCCGACGCTGAGCGGATAGTTCTGGGTCTGCCAGAGACCGGAGCGCACATAACGGTCGGCCTTGATGAACTCACGCACCGTGGAAATCAGAAGCCCCATCGCGACGTCGGCGACCTCTTCGGTCAGCACGTCGGGCGTATTGGTGACGATGATGTTGTGCTCGGCGGCGTATTTGGCGTCGACGTGGTCATAGCCGACGCCGAAGCTCGCCACCATCTCGATCTTGGGCAATTGCGACAGCGACTGCTTGTCGGCACGCACGGTGTGATAGGTCACCGCCACGCCGCGGATCTTTTCGCGAACCGCCGGCGTCAGCCGCTCGAGATCGCCCCGCGTCTCCGCCTTGTGCACGACGAAATGATCGGAAAACCCGTTCTCGAGGATCGGCCGGACCGGCCCATAAATCAGAAGGTCGATCTTTTCGGACGAAATCGAACCGGTGGTCATCAGTTGTCCTTTCCAAGCGCGCTCTCGTGCCAGCGCCGTAAAACGAGGTGGGAAACTAGCGCCAGCACCCCATAGATGACAATCCCGGCCAGCGACAACAGCAGCAGCGCTGCGAACATGCGGGGTATGTTCAAGCGGTAGCCTGATTCTGCGATCCTGTAGGCGAGCCCGGACCCGGCGCCGGCCGTTCCCGCCGCGATCTCGGCCACAACCGCGCCGATCAGCGACAGACCGCCGGCAATGCGCAGGCCGCCGAGAATGTAAGGCAGCGCCGCCGGCAGCTTGAGAAACCGCAGGGTCTGCTGCGGCGAGGCGCCATAGAGCTGGAACAGGCCTGCGAGGTTGCGATCGACCGAATTGAGCCCGAGCGTGGTGTTCGACAGCACCGGGAAAAAGGCCACGATGAAGGCACAGACCACGACCGCGGTCTGCTGCTCCAGATAGATCAGCAGCAGCGGCGCGATCGCGATGACAGGCGTGACCTGAAGCACCACGGCATAGGGGAATAGCGATGCTTCCACCCATTTGGACTGGTTGAACAGCAGCGCCAGCGCGATGCCGCCGATGCTGGCCGCGACAAAACCTTCAAGCGTGGTCAGCAGCGTCGCGGCGAGCGATTGCGACAGCACCGCCCAGTCCTTGATCAGCGTCAGGAAAATGACGGAGGGCGCTGGCAGCACGTAAGGCGGGATGTCCTTGATGCGGACCACGAGCTCCCAGGCGAGCAGGCCCGCCGCGAACACGATGACGGGCAGCACGAAGCGCAACGCGCGTTGCACGCCGGACCGCTTCGCTATGACGGTAGCTTGCGCATTCATAGCGTCGACTGCCCTGAATAGGACGGCGCCAGCGCGGCCGACACGCTCCGGCAGTAATCCGAATAGGCGGCGGAGGTACGAAACTCCTCGCCGCGCGGCTCGACCGTCTCGATGCGGATGTCGGCCTGGATGCGGCCCGGCCGCGCCGTCATGACCACCACACGCTGCGACAGATAGACGGATTCGAACACCGAATGCGTGACGAAGATGACGGTCTTGCCGAGCCTGCGCCACAACGCGAGCAAATCGTTGTTGAGGCGGAAGCGCGTGATTTCGTCGAGTGCCGCGAATGGCTCATCCATCAGGAGGATATCAGGGTCGGTGACGAGCGCGCGCGCCAGCGACACCCGCATCTTCATGCCGCCGGAGAGCTCGCGCGGGAAAGCCTCGGCGAAATCGGCAAGCCCGACGCTTGCCAGCGCCTCGTCGGCTCGCCCGCGCGATTCCGCCTTCGGAACGCCCGCCAGCTTCAGCGGCAATCGCACGTTCTCGCGCACGCTGGTCCAGGGCATCAGGGTCGGTTCCTGAAATACGAAGCCGATGCCGTGACCTGGGCGCGGTGTGCCCTCGCGACGCGCCAGCCTTACGATTCCTGACGACGGCGCGCTGAGCTCGGCGATCAGCCGCAGCGCGGTGGATTTGCCGCAACCTGACGGCCCCAGCAACGAAATGAACTCGCCTCTGCGCACCGCAAGGTCGAGCGGGCCGAGCGCCACCACGCCGTTGTCATAGGTCTTCGTCACGCCGCGCAGGCTGACAGCCAGGGCCGTCAGGCCGGTCTCGACCCCCGTCAACGTTTTGACTGATGACATCGCCCTTGCGCTACGGCTTGCTCGGGCGCAGCTCGGCGCCGACGCCCTTGTTGACGAAGCGCAGCGTATAGGATTTGCGGAAATCGAGGTCTGCCTTCACGACGCCGGCCTTCACCATCTTGTTGAAGAAGGAGGTGTAGCGCTCGTCGCTCATCGCGCCGATGCCGTTCTTCAGCGAATCGCCGGAATCGACGATGCCGTATTCCTTCATCTTAGCGACGGAATAGGCGAGCAGCTCGTCGGTCATCTCCGGATTGAGCTTCTTGATCATGGCGTTGCCCGCGGAATTGTCGCGGTAGATGTAATTATACCAGCCGACCATGGAGGCATCGACGAAGCGCTGCACCAGGTCGGGCTTCTTCTCGACCACGTCGCGGCGGCTCTCGATCAGGGTCGAATAGGTGTTGAAGCCGTAATCGGCGAGCAGCAACACGTTGGGCTTGAAGCCGGCGGCCTTCTCGACCGCGAAGGGCTCCGAAGTGACGTAACCCTGCATCGCGCTCTTGGGATTGGCGATGAAGGGCTGCGGATTGAAATTATAGGGGCGAACGTTCTTCTCGCTGAAACCGTATTCGGATTTCAGCCACTGGAAATAGCTGGTCATGCCCTCCTTGGAGACGAACAGCGTCAGCGGCTTGAGGTCCTCGATCTTGGTGACCTTGGCATCCGGCTGCGTCAGCATCACCTGCGGATCCTTCTGGAACACCGCGGCGATGGTGACGACCGGGACGTTGTTGGCGACCGCGTCGAACGACATCAGCGTGTTCGCGGCCATGAAGAAATCGATCTTGCCGGCGATCAGCAGCATCCGGTTGTTCTCGTTGGGCCCGCCGGGGACGATGGTGACGTCCAGCCCATATTTTTTGTAGGTGCCGTCGGCGACGGCCTGGAAGAAGCCGCCATGCTCGGCCTCGGCGACCCAATTGGTGCCGAACATGACCTTGTCCAGGGTTTCGGCGCGCGCGGGGGCGACCGAGACCAAAGCGGCCATCAGGCCCGCCGTTAAGGCTCGCCGCAGATGAGAAGGGCTCATGATGGGACTCCGTCGATCGCTGCTGGCCGATGTCTAATCAACGCGATAGAACCGCAAGACATTCGGGGACGCGAGCCGGCCTGGCCCGCGTCCCCTGATAACCCAAATTACGCGACAAATTCGGGCAAAGAAACCTTGATGACGCCTTCCCGCGACTGGACCGAGATCCGCTGGGCCGATGCCAGCCCCGCCGAGGTGTCGCGCTGGATCGCAGTGCTGCCGCTGGCGGCGACCGAGCAGCACGGCCCGCATCTGCCGCTCGAGACTGACGTGCTGATCGCAGACGCCTATCTGGCGCGGGTCCGCGAGCTCCTGCCCGAGAGCGCTCCGGCCACTTTCCTGCCCGTTGAACCGATCGGGATTTCCACCGAGCATATCGACTATCCGGGCACGCAGACGCTGCCGACTGAAATCGCGTTGAAAAATTGGACCGCGATTGGCGAAGACGTCGCGCGTCGCGGATTGAAGAAGCTCGTCATCATCACCAGCCATGGCGGCAACAGCGCGGCGATGATGCTGATCGCGCAGGATCTTCGCGCATATCAGAAGCTGTTCGTGGTGACGACGTCGTGGTCGCGGCTGTCGGGGGCGGACAGCCTGTTCCCAGCCGACGAAGTGCGCCACGGCATTCATGGCGGCGCGGTCGAGACCTCGATCATGCTGGCGCGCTATCCCGAGCAGGTGCGCGTTGATGCGATCGCGGATTTTCCCGCGAGCAGCGTTGCGATGGAGCAGCAATATCGCTGGCTGTCGACACAGCGTCCCGCACCGTTCGCCTGGCAGGCGCAGGATCTCAACCCAAGCGGTGCTGTGGGCAATGCGACGCTGGCCGTCGCCGCGAAAGGCGAGCAGCTGATCGACCAGGGCGCCCGCGCCTTTTGCGAGCTGCTTGCCGAAGTTGATAACTTCGCCGTGAACAGGCTCGCCAAAGGCCCGCTCGGCTAGCGTCTATCCTCCTGGAATCATTCGGGAAAGATCCAGACTCGACCTCCGCTTTCGCCGGTTTCGAACCGGACGCGCGGAGCCTCCGTCCAACTCGGTACGCGGGCCACAACGGACCGCCTCAACCCGGATGGAGTTTCAGATGTCGATCAAGACCAAGATTTTTGCAGTTGCCCTCACCGCGCTCACCCTGACCGGCAGCGTCGTCGCCACCACCTCGCAGGCGCAAGCCAAGCCGCTCGGCTGGGGCGTCGGCGTCGGCCTGGGCATTGCCACCGCTGCCGTCGTCGGCTCCGCGATCGCCGCCAGCAACGACCCCTATTACAACGGCTATCACCGCTGCGGCTGGACCGCCCAGTACAACGCCTTTGGCCAGTACGTTGGCCGCGTTCGTACCTGCTTCTGATTTGAGTCCCTGAGGCCGATCTCACGTGGATCCTGCGTCCGACACGGGCGCCTCATCCACCCCGTGTCGTGCCCCCGACCCCGCCCGGATGTCCCCCCGGGCGGGGTCAACCGTTTTAGCCCCTAGGGAATTTGTTGCAGTCCCGTCACACCGAGGTGGGAACCATCCTCTGCGGCAATCCGCATCAGTTGCTATTGCGAATTAATAGCAATAAGGTTCACAAGAGGCTCAGGGGCTTGGGAAAAAGTCGCGCCGGATCGAGATCATCTCGCCCGATCGCGGAGCACCTAAGC
The DNA here is from genome assembly GCF_055811835.1 of Bradyrhizobium sp. WSM4874. NCBI lineage: Bacteria > Pseudomonadati > Pseudomonadota > Alphaproteobacteria > Hyphomicrobiales > Nitrobacteraceae > Bradyrhizobium > Bradyrhizobium sp. WSM4874. Next base: position 32,068 of record NZ_JBVVPR010000034.1, on the reverse strand, counting down.
CTGATGACAGGGTCGCCGCGAATCGGCAGGGATAGTGCGGCGAGTGGACACATTCGCGTTTGGGGGCGTGCGTTTTGACGTTGAGGGGTCACCGTTACAGGTATTTGCGAACGGCCGCGGCGATTGCCTCGGGCGTATTGGCTTTTCCCGTCGCCGGCCGCGCGGCCGATCTTCCGCTGAAGGCACCGGCCATGAAGGCGGTCTATGACTGGACCGGCCTCTATATCGGTGCGCATGCCGGCTACAGCCTCGGTTCGTCGCGCTTTGCGCTGAACGACGGCACGGGAATCAACAACAGCGGCGTCTTCAGCGGCATGATCGGCGGCGTGCAGGCCGGCTACAATTACCGGCTCAATTCCGGTTGGCTTGTCGGCGTCGAAGGCGATTTTTCGTTTCCGAACTACATCACCTCGAACTCGATCGTTTCCTTTCTCGCGACACCCGCCAACACCGTCACGCAGCAATGGGACTACACCGCGAGCCTGCGCGGCCGCGTCGGCTACACCAGCGGTCCCTGGCTGGTCTACGCCACTGGCGGCTTTGCTTGGATGGGCGAGCGCTATTTCGATACGCCGGCCGCAGGCGAAGTCCCGAAAATCCTGAACACGAGGCCCGGCTGGATCGCGGGTGGCGGCATCGAATACGGTTTCGCGCCGCATTGGAGTGCACGGGTCGAATATCTCTACAGCCGCTTCGACGGCGCCAATGTCGCCTTCTCCACAGGCGCCCAATACAATTCGTCGTCTCTCGACTTGCAGTCGATCCGGCTCGGCCTCAACCGCAAGGTCGATTGGCCGGGCATGCCGAGCTATAACCCGAAGAGCTCCCTGATCGACACGGAATCGGATCGCTGGGAGATCCACGGCCAGAGCACGTATCTACCGCAAGGCTACCCGTCGTTCCCCGCCCTCTACACCGGGCCGAATTCGCTCTCGCCATCAAGACAGGCCAAGGCGACCTGGAGCAACAGCCTGTTCCTGAACGCGCGGCTCTGGGACGGCGGCGAGGTCTATTACAATCCCGAACTGCTGCAGGGATTTGGATTGAACGACACGGTCGGCGCGGCCGGTTTCCCCAACGGCGAAGCGCAGAAGTCGAACTTCCCCTATCCGCACTACAACACATCGCGCCTGTTCGTGCGCCAGACATTCGGCTTTGGCGGCGAGCAGGAAGAGCTTGCGAGCGGCCAGTTGCAGCTCGGACAGAAGGTCGACGTATCCAGGCTCACGGTGCAGGCCGGCAAATTCCCGGTGGTCGACGTGTTCGACGGCAACGCCTACGCCAAGGACACCCGCAAGGACTTCATGAACTGGTCGCTGTGGGCGCCAGGCGCCTTCGACTATTCCGCCGACAAGGTCGGCCTCACCTACGGCGTCACCGCCGAGCTGAACCAGAAGCAGTGGGCGTTGCGCGGCGGCTACTTCCTGATGGTCGCCGAGTCCAATTCGAATCATTTCGACACCAGGGTCGGCGAGCGCGGCCAGTACGTGCTCGAGCTCGAAACGCGCTTCTCGCTGCTCGGCCAACCCGGCAAGCTCAGGACCATAGGCTGGCTCGACAGCGCCAACATGGGCAGCTTCCGCGAGACGCTGGACAATCCTGCGCTCAACCTCGACATCGCGCAGACCCGGCGCGGCCGCATCAAGGTCGGCTATGTCGTCAATCTCGAGCAGGCGATCACCGAGGATGTCGGTCTGTTCAGCCGTTGGAGCTGGAACGACGGCAAGACCGAGACGCTAGCCTTCACCGACATTCACCGCAGCCTTTCCGCGGGATTGTCGATCAAGGGCACGAAATGGGGCCGGCCCGATGACGTGATCGGCGTCGGTGGCGCCGTCAACGCCATCTCGCAGGATTATCGCGACTTCCTGGCTGCCGGTGGCCTTGGCGTTCTCATCGGCGATGGCGCGCTCAACTACCGCCGCGAGCGCATCCTCGAAACCTATTACGCCTACGCGCTGAATAAGAGTCTCACCCTCACCGCCGACTACCAGCTCATCGTCAACCCCGCCTACAACGCCGACCGCGGCCCGGTGTCGGTATTCTCCGGCCGGCTGCACGGCGAGTTCTGAGCGCGGTTCAGAACAACAGCGCGACGCCGGAGACGAACAGCAGCGCGAGCACGATCTTGCGGAACGTGGCCTCGTCGATGCGGCCGAACAGTTTCAGCCCGAGCCACGTTCCCGCAAGGAGAAACGGCAGGCCGAGCGCGAACAGCTTTGCGGTCTCCAGCGTGAACGAACCTTTGGCGCCCAGCAGCAGCGCCGCAATGGCAAACACCACGACCGCGACCGGTTGGAACGTGGCGCGCTGAACATCCTTGGGCAGGCCGCGCAGATTGCACCAGATGGTGATGATGATGCCGGCGAGGCCGGTCAGGCCGCCGAGCAGGCCGTTGACGAAACCGATCGTCATGTCGGCGGCCGGCGGCACGATGGTCGCGACCTTGAGCTGCGGCCTGAAGAACGCGTAGAGGCTGTAGACAATCAGGATCGCCCCAACCGCGATGCGGACGCTCTTTGGATCGGCCGAGGTCAGCAGTGACACGCCGAACGGCACGCCCAGGAGGGCACCGATCATGAAGGGCCACAGCCGGCGCCAGTCGAGCGCGCTGCGCAGCTTCCAGACCGAGTAGCCCTGCACCAGGAGGCCGAAGCCGACGATCAGGCTGGCGCTTTGAAGCGGCGTCAGCACGTAAAGCCACAGCGATGCCGCGACGAGGCCGAAGGCAAAGCCGGAGAGGCCGGCGACGAATGCGCCGGCGAAGGTGGCCAACAGGAAAAGCGGTAGCTCGATCGTGATCCCGTCCATTGCTCGCTCCAAACATCAGCGAGCAGCGCTTGCGTGGGATCACCACTTCACGGGGAGGCTGCGACATCCCCGGTGGCGCGAGCCTAGGTGAAGCCGCTTCCCTCCACAATGACCTTGTTACGCGGCCCGGATCGCGTCCAGGAACTTTCCGACCTCGACCTTGAGACGGCTGCTCTCGCCGGACAGCGACTTCGCTGACGCGAGCACGGTGGAGGAGGCCGATCCGGTCTGGCTCGCGCCGCGCTGCACGTCGACGATGCTGGCGGAGACCTGCTGGGTGCCGCGTGCCGCCTGCTGCACGTTGCGGGAAATCTCCCGCGTCGCCGCGCCCTGCTCCTCGACCGCAGACGCGATCGCCGATGCGATCTCCGACATGCGGGTGATGGTGTCGCCGATCGACTTGATGGCGCCGACCGAATCCTCCGTCGCACTCTGGATACCCGTGATCTGCTGGCTGATCTCGCCGGTGGCCTTGGCGGTCTGCTCGGCCAGCGCCTTGACCTCGGAGGCGACCACGGCGAAGCCGCGCCCGGCCTCGCCGGCGCGCGCCGCCTCGATCGTTGCATTGAGCGCCAGAAGATTGGTTTGACCCGCGATCTGGCTAATGAGCTCGACCACGTCGCCGATCCGGCCAGCAGCCTTGGCGAGCTCGCCGACATAGTCGTTGGTCCGCGCTGCCTGCTGCACCGCTTCGCTAGCCACGCGCGCGGAGTCCTGGACCTGCCGGCCGATCTCGTCGACCGAGGACGCCATTTCCTCCGCGGCCGCGGCAACGGTCTGCACGTTGCTGGAGGCCTGCTCGGAGGCGGCCGCGACGGTCGCGGTGACCTTTTCCGATTGATCGGCGGTGCTCGTCAGCGTTCCCGCCGACACTTCCAGCTCCGACGATGCCGACGACACGGTGTTGATGACGTCGCCGATCAACGCTTCGAAATCGCGCGCGATCTGATCCATGCGCTGGCTGCGCCGGAGTTTCGCCTCGGCTTCGACCGCGGCGGCCTCGTCGGCGGCCTTCTTGGCAGAGAGCGAGTCCTTGAAGTGCTGGAGCGAGCCCGCCACCTGGCTGATCTCGTCATTGCGGCCCGTCACGGGGATCTCGACCTCGTGCCGTCCGGCGGCAAGCGTTGCGATCACGTCCGCGAGCCGGCTCAGCGGCGTCACCACGCGCCGGCGCAGCATCATGGTCACACCACCGAGCGTCCCCAGCAACGCCAGCACCGCCACGCCCGCGAGCGCGAACATCGCCAGCGCGCCGTCGCGCGCGGCCGAGGCACGCTCGGCCGCTTCGGCCAGCGCGGCATCGCGCACGCCGTAGAACATCTGGATGGCGGGTACGATGACGCTGGCCAGCTCTTCGGCGTTGATGCCGTACTTGCCGTCGCCACGTGCCGCAGGCATTTCCTTGTCCACGACGAGCGCTGCCTTTCCGAAATAGGAATCCGTCGCCGCCTTCAGCGCGCTGGCGATGCGGGGCGGGCTTCCGAGCTGGTCGATGCCGGCCTCGATGCGCTCGCGGTCGGCCTCGACGCGCCCCTGCATACGATCCATCAGCGAGAATTCGGTCGCCGTGAGCGGACGGCGTGCGCTCAGCGCCGGCGACAGCGTGGCGGCGCGGCTGCCGGCCGAGACGCGCAGATCCTGCGCCGTTCGCGCCAGGCCCAACAGCGCCGCAAGCGAGGAATCGGCATTGATGACCTTCGCTTCGAGCCGGTTCATGATCGGCTCGATATTGCCGATGACCTCGGCAACGCCCGGAAGGAAGCCCTTGATCGCAGCGCTGTCGCGTGTTGCCAGCGGAACGCTCATCGCGCGATCTGCCGCCGTGGTGATATCCCTGAGCCGCCGCGCGGTACGGTCCAGGTTTTCGATCATCGCTCCGGAATCATCCAGCACCATGATGGCGCGCCTTGCCCCCTCGAATGCGGCATCGGCCGCTTTCGCGGCCTTCGCGGCGCCTTCGATCTGGGCCTGCGTCGCAGGGTTCTCCTGGAAAATCGGGGAGATGTAGGGGGCACGAAGGCTAGCAATCTGCTGACTGACCATCAGGGTCGCACCAAAGGCGTCGACCGTCTTGATCGCATCGGAGCGGTTCGCGAAGATGCGCGCCTGGGGTATGAGCACCTCGGCGCCAAGGATGACTGCAAAAACCGTCACCGTCAGCATCGACAGCGCAAAGAGCTTCCCGATCCGCATCTGATCCCCCGAATACATTCCTGCAAATGCCGAAAACCTAGCTGGTTGCCGCTAAGAGCCCGTTAAGCAACCGCATGCCCGTAGTTCCGCGGGTATTGGGCTTCGAGCACCTTCCTTCCGGGCCGGCGTCGCCAAGGTTCCCTCGCGGTGCCGGATGCGACAGAATCATCGGCATTTCTTCCTCGAATACCTATATCAATGCGTGTGTCGCCATCCGCGCCACACTCCCTTACCTCGGAACATCAATGCTCTCGGCCGAACTCGCCATCGTCGTCGTCCTGATCGTCATCAACGGCTTGCTGTCCATGTCCGAGCTGGCCGTGGTCTCGTCACGTCCGGCGCGGCTGTCGATGCTCGCCGCCAAGGGCGTCCGCGGCGCCGAGCGGGCGCTGACGCTCGCGGCCGATCCCGGCAAATTCCTCTCGACGGTGCAGATCGGGATCACGCTGGTCGGCGTCCTCTCCGGCGCGTTCTCGGGCGCGACGCTCGGACAGCGGCTGACGCAATGGCTGCTCGAACTCGGCCTGTCCGCAGGAATTGCCGACATCGTCGGCGTGGGCCTGGTTGTCACACTCATCACCTACGCCACCCTGATCGTCGGCGAGTTGGTGCCCAAGCAGGTGGCGCTGCGCGACCCCGAGAGCATCGCGGTCAGGGTTGCACCCGCGATGCACGTGCTTGCGAAGGTCTCGCTGCCGCTGGTCTTCCTGCTCGATCTCTCCGGCAAGCTGATCCTCACGCTGCTCGGCCATGGCGGCAAGTCCGAAGAGAAGGTGTCGGAAGACGAGATCCATCATCTCGTCAGCGAGGCCGAAAGCGCGGGCGTGCTCGAGTCAGGTGAGAAGGAGATGATCGCGGGCGTGATGCGGCTCGGCGACCGGCCGGTCGGCGCGATCATGACGCCGCGCACGGAGGTCAACGAGATCGACCTGAACGATACGCCGGAGAGCATTCAAGCAACCATCGCCAAGAGTCCGCATTCGCGCTTTCCGGTGTCCGACGGCGACCGCGACAAGCCGATTGGCGTGCTCCAGGCCAAGGACCTGCTGGTCGCCTTCATGAACGAGCGCACGCCGGATTTGCGCGTGCTGGTTCGCGAGGCGCCCGGCATTCCCGCGTCGGCCGATGCCCGCGACGTGCTGGCGATCCTGAAGGCTGCGCCAGTGCATGTCGGCCTCGTCTACGACGAATACGGCGCCTTCGAAGGCATCGTGACCACGGCCGACATCCTGGAATCGATCGTCGGCGCCTTCCATTCCGAGGAAGGCCCGCCGGAACCGGCCTACGTCAAGCGCGCGGACGATTCGCTGCTGGTCTCAGGCTGGATGCCGGTCGACGAATTCGGCGAGTTGCTCGGCATCCAACTGCCGCCGCACCGCTACAACACGGTCGCCGGCCTCGTGCTGCAACAGTTCAACGTGCTGCCCGGTGTCGGCGACGCCTTCGACTTCGGCGGCTGGCACATCGAGGTGGTCGATCTCGACGGGCGGAGGATCGACAAGATTCTCGCGAGCCGGCGGAGCGAAGTAGAGACGGGGTGAGCGAGCGGCGACGTGAGGTGGTGCTGAAATCTCCACGTGTCGTCCCGGCCTAGTGCGCAATTGCGCACGGGGGCCGGGACCCATACCGCGTGATTTATCGATTGCTGAAGGTAGAAGTACAGAACGACCAATCTTCGCCGAACCGCTCGCTGTGGTTATGGGTCCCGGCCCGCGTGCGCAATTGCGCACCGGGACGACAGTTGAGATTGCCGACCCAGCCCTCACCCGAACCTCACCCCGATCCGCTTTTCCTTGCGCCAGATCACAGTGCAGGCGAGATGCTTTCCGTCGGCCTGGACGAACAGGCTGAAATGGTCGGGAATGCCGACGGGACTGCTGACGTCGAGCGCGGCGCCGGTATCGGACAGGTTGCGGATGGTGCAGTCGATCGCGCCGCCGCCGCCGAACTCGATCGTTCCGGCCTTCAGCACGCGATGCCTTGCCTTGTCGCGCCGCTCGTCCATGGGGACAATCTACACCCAAAGTTGAACCAAGCGTTAAACGCAGCCCACGTCGCGATGCCTTTCCGCGCAGACCTGCGGCCTTGCAAGTGGACCGGCGCCTACAGCGCCGGCTGGAACGTCTCAGTCCGCGCCATCCGCCAGGCATCACGGAAGCGCGGGTCTTCGGTGCCTTCGAGCAGCTCGCCCGGACGCAGCGACGGATAGAGCTGCGCGAAAGATTTCACGTCCGTCGTCGAGGTGCGTTGGGAGAAGTGGATCGGGCGCAGCTGCTGCGGATGCTCGAGACCGGCCGCGGCGATGAGCTCGGTCAGCGAGTGCAGCGTGGCAAGGTGATAATTGTGCACGCGGTCGATCTTGAGCGGTACGTAGAGCGCGCGCGCCCGCGTCGGATCCTGGGTCGCGACGCCGGTCGGGCAGCGGTCGGTGTGGCAGCTCAGCGACTGGATACAACCGAGCGAAAACATGAAGCCGCGTGCCGAATTGCAGTAGTCTGCGCCGATCGACATGGCGCGTGCCATGTCGAACGCGGTCGCGATCTTGCCGGAGGCGCCGATCTTGATGCGGTCGCGCACATTGATGCCGATCAGCGCGTTGTGGACGAAACTGACGCCCTCCCGCATCGGCATGCCCAGATGGTCCATGAACTCCAACGGCGCGGCGCCGGTCCCGCCCTCATTGCCGTCGACGACGATGAAGTCGGGATAGATGCCGGTCTCGATCATCGCCTTGCAGATCGCCAAAAACTCCCAGGGATGGCCGATGCACAGCTTGAAGCCGGTCGGCTTGCCGCCTGAGAGCCTTCGCATCTCGCCGATGAACTGCATCATGCCAACAGGCGTCGAGAAGGCGCGATGCGAGGCCGGCGAGATGCAATCCTCGCCCATGGCGACCCCGCGGATCTTGGAAATCTCCTCCGAGACTTTCGCCGCCGGCAGCACGCCGCCGTGACCGGGCTTGGCGCCCTGGCTGATCTTGAGCTCGACCATCTTGATCTGGTCCTGGCGCGCGACGCGCGCGAAGGCTTCGGGATCGAAGGTGCCGTCGAGATGACGGCAGCCGAAATAGCCCGAGCCGATCTCCCAGATGATGTCGCCGCCCATCTCAGCGTGATAGGGGCTGAAGCCGCCCTCGCCGGTGTCGTGCGCGAAGCCGCCCTTCTTGGCGCCGGCATTCAGCGCGCGCACGGCGTTCGGACTGAGCGCGCCGAAACTCATCGCGGAAATGTTGAACACCGAAGCCGAATACGGCTTGGCGCAATCGGGGCCGCCGATGGTGACGCGGAATTTCTCCTCGGCATGCGTCTTCGGCGAGACCGAGTGATGCATCCACTCATAACCCTGGCGGTAGACGTCTTCCTGGGTGCCGAACGGACGCTTGTCGAGCTGCATCTTGGCGCGTTGATAGACCACCGCACGGATGTCGCGCGAGAACGGCATGCCGTCCTTCTCGCTCTCGAAGAAGTACTGCCGCATCTCCGGGCGAATCTCTTCGAGCAAAAAACGGATATGCGCCGAGATCGGGTAGTTGCGCAGAACGGCGTGGCCCTTCTGCATGAGGTCGCGGACGCCCAGCAGCGTCAACGCGCCGAAGATCAGGATCGGGATCAGCAGGATGTCGAAGATCTTGCGGTCGGCGATGCCGATGCCGATCAGCAGCGCGGTGACCACCGCGCAGATCGTCAGGACGATGAAGCGCGGGGAGAATGGCAGCAGCAGGGTTTCCACGATCCCCTCTTCCGCCAGCGGCAGTCGTTTGGGCGATACGTTGGGCGATTCCTGCGTCTTATGCTCGTCGGCCACGATTCCCATCCTCTCGCCAGCATGAGGCGGTACGATACGCCCGCGCCTGTCATACGGATATGACGCGGCGGTTGTTTCACGCTAGCGAATTCGGCGGAGATAAATCAATCAGCCCGATGGGCGGGCTTTTGCGGTGCAGCAGAGGCTGGGCCGACGACCACACTCACCGCGGTCATCCCGGCCCCCGTGCGCAATTGCGCTCTAGGCCGGAACGACCAGAGAACGCGGCGATTACCGCTCGACGAACGCCTTTTCAATCACGAAATGGCCGGGCTTGTTGCCGGAGCCCTCGACGAAGTCGCGGCCTTCGAACATCAGTTTCAGCTCTTCGAGCATCCCCGGGCTGCCGCACATCATGATGCGGTCGGTCGCGATGTCGAGTGGACCCTGGCCGATGTCGTTGAAGATCTGCTCGGAGCTGATGAGGTCGGTGATGCGGCCGCGGTTCTTGAACGGCTCGCGGGTCACGGTCGGGTAGTAGATGAGCTTGTCCGCGAGCAACTCCCCGAACAGTTCGTCCTCGCGAAGGCCGGCGACGAGCTTCTCGCCATAGGCGAGCTCGGAGACCTGACGGCAGCCATGCACCAGCACGATGCTGTCGAACTGGTCGTAGACCTCGGGGTCCTTGATCAGGCTGGCGAAGGGCGCCAGGCCCGTGCCGGTCGAGAGCAGCATCAGCCGCTTGCCGGGAATGAGATTGTCGGTGATCAGCGTGCCGGTCGCCTTGCGGCCGACCAGGATGGTGTCGCCTTCCTTGATCTTCTGGAGACGCGACGTCAGCGGGCCGTCCTGAACCTTGATCGAGAAGAACTCGAGCTCTTCCTCGTGATTGGCGCTCGCCATGCTGTAGGCGCGGAGCAGCGGGCGGCCCTCAACCTCGAGGCCGATCATCGCGAACTGGCCGTTCTGAAAGCGGAAGCCGGAATCGCGGGTGGCGCGAAAGCTGAACAGGGTGTCGGTCCAGTGCTGGACGGAAAGAACCTTCTCTCGGTAAAACGCGCTCATGATTTTCGATATTCCGAATAATTGCGGTTTTGGGGCAAAAGCGTTGCCCGGCCCCTGAAAGCGGAGCGGACACCATTGCCATGGCGGAGGATTTCGCGTGTGTGATCTACGCCATCGAGATCAATAATCAACCTCGTTCCGGATGCAATTGATGCCGGTCAAACCGGCATTTGCGGCGGAAATGGTCACATCATTAATGGATCTGCTGTCCGGCGCGTGCGGAGGGCAATTTCTTTTCCCTCGGGGGCTCGAATACAGCACTTAATTTCCGTGGCGCTCGCGAGAATTTCATTAAGAATAGCTCTGATTTCCCGCCGGTCTGGCCCCCGTTTCCCGCATTTTTGTGGCTTTTGGCGCCAAGATCGACTGGAACTTGCGACTGCGACTGGCGACAGAGACACATGGCGAGCGGCGAGCGGATCTTCGTCCAGGCGATCAAGCGCTATTGCGCGACCCACGGCATCGCGCTCCAGGTCCGCGCCGATGGCTGGCTGCTCGCGATGCGCCGGGGCGAGCAGCGCCTCTTCGCGTTCGGCTACGACATCGGCCTCAACAGCGCCATCGCGCACCGCCTGGCCAGCGACAAATCGGCCACCGCCGAGGTGCTCGCCCTCGAGGGCGTGCCCTGCATTCCCCATCGCCTGTTCCTCAATCCCAAGTTGGGCGAGAAGGTTGTCGGCGTCGCCTGGCGAGAGGCAATGCTGGCGCTGCTTCACGACAATCCGCAAGGCGTGGTGGTGAAGCCGAACGAGGGGACATCGGGACGATCCGTCTTCAGGGTCACGACGGAAACAGAGCTCGATCGTGCGGTTGGCGAAGCCTTTTCGATGAGCGCCGGACTCGTGATCTCGCCCTATGTCGTGATCGAAGACGAAGTTCGCGTGGTGCTGCTCGATGATGTGCCACTCGTCGTCTACAGCAAGCAGCGTGGCTCGGATTGGCGGCACAATCTCGATGCGGGTGCAAAGCCCGTGCTGATACAGGACCGCGATCTTCACACAGCCTGCGCAAAGCTCGCCATCGACGCCGCCAATGCCGTCGGCATCACCTTCGCCTCGATCGACCTCGTGCACGTCGACGGCGTCTGGCGCGTGCTCGAGATCAATTCCGGCGTGATGATGGAGACGCTGGCGAAGCTGCATCCGGAACTGGTGCAGACGACGTACGATGCGGCGCTGGATCGGGTGTTTGGCGACAAACACTGAGTGACACGCGCGCTGGCGGCTTCAACCAACCGCCAACCGATACGCAGCCTTCGCATTCACGCCGAACGCCTTCTCCCGCACCTGCGGCCCGAGCTTCATCAGGCAGGCCTCAAGCGCATTCTTGATCTCCCCATAGCTCCCCGCGAGCAAACATACCGGCCAATCCGAGCCGAAGATCAGGCGATCCTCGCCAAAGCATGTCGCGGCGTGCGCGACGAACGGAAACAGCAGTTCCGCATCCCAGTCGCTCCACACCGCTTCCGTCGCCAGCCCCGAGACCTTGCACCAGACATTGCCGCACGCCGCGAGAGCCGCGATGCGCTCGGACCATTCGTCGCTTCCACCGTCGGCGATCGGCGGCTTGGCGGCGTGGTCAAGCACGAAGCGCGCCTGCGGGAAGGCTTGTGCTGTTGCGATCGCGGCCGGCAGCTCGCGGGCGCGGACCAGGAAATCGTAGGCGAGATCGTGCGCGAACACGGCCGTGAGGCCGCGCTGGACGTCCTCGCGCAACAACCACTCCGGGTCGGCCTCGTCATGGACCTGGTGGCGGATGCCGACCAGCTTGTCGCCGCCGGGCGAAGCACGCAACTGCTCCAGCGTTTCGCCAAGTGCAGCATCAGTCAGATCGACCCAGCCGACGACGCCGATCACCGAGGGCGTCGCATGCGCGATCCGCAAGAATTCCTCGGTCTCCGCGAGCTCCGAGCGGCACTGCACCAGGATGCTCGCGTCGATGTCGTTCGCGCTCAAAAGCGGCGCGAGATCGGCCGGACCGAAGGCACGCCGGATCGGCGTGAGCTCGGGCGCGTCCATCCAGGGATAGTCGGCGCGCGCAGGATCCCAGAAATGCTGATGAGCGTCGACGATCATGCCTTACGCTCCGCCCGGTAATGGCGCGCGGGCGTCGACGAATTTTCGCGCACGCAGCTCCTGCCAGAACGCCGCGGGCACCGCCGTCTCCGACATCGCGATGTTATCGGCAACTTCCGCGGCGTTGCGCGCGCCCATCACCGCGATCGTGACTGCCGGATGGGCCATGCAGAACTGCAGCGCGGCGGCTTTCAGCTCGGTGCCGTGCTTGCGGCAGAGTTCGTCGAGCGCGAGCGCGCGGGCGACGAGTGCCGCATCGGCGTCCTGATAGTTGAACTTCGCGCCCGTGTGCGGATTGGCCAGGATGCCACTGTTGTAGATGCCGCCGAGCAGGATGCCGATGTTCTTGGAGGCGCAGACCGGGAACAGCGCATCCAGCGCGCCCTGGTCGAGCAGCGTGTAGCGGCCGGCGAGCAGGAAGCAGTCGACCGGAACGGCCTCTGCAAACCGGACCAGCATTTCCGACTGGTTCATGCCGGCACCGATCGCCTTGACGGTGCCGTCAGCGCGCAGGCGCTGGAGCGCGCGGAAGGCGTCGGCGACGGCGTCGTCGTAATGATCGTCGGGATCATGCACGAGCAGGACATCGACGCGGTCGAGCCCAAGCCGCACCAGACTTTCCTCCACCGATCGCATCACGCCGTCATAACTGAAATCGAACACCGGCCGCTCGCGCGACGTACCCTTGTAATGCTCGTCCTCCACGGCAGTGCCATCGGGCGCGCGCAGCAGACGGCCGACCTTGGTCGAGATGGCATAGGAGTCACGGGGCTGTCGCCGCAGGAATGCGCCAAGGCGTCGCTCCGCGAGACCAAAGCCGTAGAGCGGCGCGGTATCGAAGAAGCGGATTCCGAGCGACCAGGCGCGGGCGATGGTCGCTTCCGCATCGGCATCGCTCACCGGGGTGAACAAGCCGCCGAGCGGGGCGGAACCGAGGCCGAGTGAGGTGACGTCGAGGGAGCCGAGCCGCGATCTTTTCATTCCCATTGCCTCAACAGTCTTCCCCAACAGCCAAAATCATCTCTCCCGCTTGCGAAAAGCGCAAGCGGGAGAGGCACGCGAGGAGCGCGGGGCTGGCGACGCTCCTACTTCAACATCTGCGCAACGTTGTCCTTGGTCACGAGATCGAGGCCGGTATAAACGATCTCCGGCACCTTCTCGCCTTTCTTGATGGCGAGCAGCGTGTCCATCGCCTTCTCGCCCATCTCGAACGGACGCTGGCCGACCAGCGCATTGGCGTAGCCGTCGCGCAACAGCTCGAGCTGCATTTTCAGCGTATCGGCGACGACAAGCGTGAACTTGCCGGAATCGATATCCTTCTTGTACCTGGACGCGAAGGCCTTGAAGCCTTCGGGGGCGAACATCGGCCAGCCGCCGATGGGAACGATCGCGGCGAGATCTGGCGTCGCGGTGCGCATGTCAGTCATCTGCTGAACCGCCAGCGCGGGATCGTCGTTGCAGAACGTCGGAGAGCCCGCGACCTCGGTCCATTTCGAGCCCTTCAGCGCCTCGCGAACGCCGTCGACGCGTTCGGCGAGGTTCTTGGCGCCGGGACCACCCGAGACCATGGCGTATTTGCCGCCATCGGGCCGCAGCTTCAGGAGCTGCTTGCCGAGGGCGACGCCGAACTCCTTGTTGTTGGTGCCGATATAGGCGATGCGCTTGGCGCCGGGCGCATCGGCGTCGAAGGTGATGACAGGGATGCCGGCCGCGGTCGCCGCGTCGATCGACTTGGTCATCGCCGCGACGTCGGCAACCGAAATGGCGAGGCCGTCGACCTTCTGGGTGACGAAGTCCTGGATGATCTGGGCCTGCGTCGCCGGCTCGTGCTCGACCGGCCCCTTGTAGATGCACTCGATATTGCCGAGTTCCTTAGCACGCTTCAGGCAGCCGTCTCGCGCGAAGTCGAAGAACGGATTGTTCATCGCCTTGGGCACGATCACGAACCGGTAGTTTGCGGCAAACGCCGGCGTAGCCATCATCGCGACGGCGATTCCGGCAAGAACAAATTTCCTCATCGTCTCCTCCACCCTTCTTTGGCGCCTGTCCTCTTGAGATCGTCCGGGAAGCGGACAGGCGGCATTTTCGTTGCCGTCCCGGAACGACGTCGTTTCAGATCATCCGCGAACGGATGCGGTCGACCAATACGGCCAGGATGATGATCACGCCCACCAGCGTCTGCTGCCAGTAGGAGCTGACCTGGGCGAGCACGAGACCGTTGCGGATCACCTCGAGCAGCACGCAGCCGACGATGGCGCCGAGCGGACCGCCGATGCCGCCGGCGAGATTGGCACCGCCGATGACGGCCGCAGCGATCACGTTGAGCTCGTAGGACGTCGCCATGTTGGCCGGCGCCGACCCGAGCCAGCCGGAGATGATGATGCCCTGGAGGCCTGCGGCGAGCGCGCAGATCACATAGACCTCGATCTTCACCCGCACGACCGGGATGCCGGTGAGTTCGGCCGCCTTCTCGTTGCCGCCGAGCGCGAACACGTGACGGCCGAACGAGCTGTGATGCAGCACCACGGCCATCGCCAGCGCGAGGACGATCAGATAAATGAACGGCACGGGCACGCCGAGCACGTCGCCCGAGGTAAGCGCGTAAAAATAACCGGCATCCGGCCCGCCCGGAAAGCTGCCGCGTCCGTTGGAGACGACATAGCCGAGCCCGCGCACGATCGAGAGCATGCCGAGCGTGGTGACGAACGGCGACAGGCCGAGCACCGCGATACAGAAGCCGTTGACGAGGCCGGCGAGCAGCGCGACGCCGAGGCCGGCGAGCAGCGAGACCAGCAGGATCAGGCCGGGGACATTGGCGAGCACGGTCTTGCCGTCGGCCGCCATGTGCACGAACAGGGAGCCCGCGGGCGAGCCGGGCGCCGACAGCTCGGTCATCACCATCGAGGTGACCATGGCGGAGAAGCACATCATGGAGCCTACGGACAGATCGATGCCGCCGGTGATGATCACGAAAGTGACGCCGAGGGTGGCAATGGCGATGAAGGAGAAATTCTTCGCCACATTCTGCATGTTGCCTTCGGTGAAGAAGTACGGGCTGGCGAAATGCATGACCACCAGCAGCACGGCGAGTGCGAGCAGGACATAGCCGGTCTGGGACGCGAAGATGCCGCGCTGCCACCATCTGATCCGGCCGACATTGGTGAAGCTGATCGGGGATTCCATGGGCATGGCCATCACGCCGCCTCCTTCGCGCCGGTGATCAGGGCGGTGACTTCCTCGGGAGAGGTTTGGTGGATGGGCTTGTCGGCCCGCTTTTCGCCGCGGCGCATGACGATCACGCGATCGCACACCGCGAACACGTCGGGCATGCGGTGCGAGATCAGCATCACGGCAACGCCCTGCTCCTTCAGCCGGTGGATCAGGCCGAGCACCTGCTCGACCTGGCGGACCGAGATCGCGGCCGTGGGTTCGTCCATCATGACCAGCTTCGCGTTGGAGAGCCGCGTCCGCGCGATCGCAACCGCCTGGCGCTGGCCGCCCGACATCTGCTTGACGAGATCGTCGGGGCGCGTCTCCGAGCGCAGCTCGCCGAACAGCTCCAGTGCACGCGCGGCCATCGCCTTGTGGTCGAGCAACGCGAACGGCCCGATCCTGCGCTTCAGCTCGCGGCCGAGAAAGACGTTGGCCGCTGCGGTGAGATTGTCGGCCAGCGCAAGGTCCTGATAGACCACCTCGATGCCGACGCCGCGGGCATCGACGGGCCGGTTGAAATGAACCGCGCTGCCGGCGAAGCGGATTTCGCCGTGGCTGGGGCGGAAATTGCCGGCGATGATCTTGACCAGCGTCGACTTGCCCGCGCCGTTGTCGCCCATCAGGCCGACGACCTCGCCGGGGAGGACCTGCATGTCGACATCATGCAGCGCGCGGATCGCGCCGAACTCCTTGCCGATGCCGGTCAGCTCGAGGACCGGTGTCGCTTGTGCATTTGTCATCAGCGGCCTTCCTCAGACGTAGCGGTTGACGAGGGATTCCAGATATTCTTGCCGGCCCGAGCGCGGCTGCGGGTCAAAGCCCGGGCCATGCGCGCGGTCGGCAAGTTCGGCGAGCGAGCGCTGGCCGCCGAGAATGGCGCTGCCCTCGGGCCCCGCCCATCCCTCGTAGCGTTTCGCAAGCGGCACAGTGAGCGCGCCGGAATCGAGCATGTCTGCGGCGGCAAGCAACGCGCGCGCGCAGGCATCCATCGAGCCGACATGGGCGTGGATCAGATCGTCGGGATCGATCGACTGGCGGCGGATTTTGGCGTCGAAATTCAGCCCTCCGGAGGTGAAGCCGCCGCGGCTCAGGAGCTCGTGGAACACCAGGGCAAGCTCGGGCACGTTCATCGCGAACTGGTCGGTGTCCCAGCCAAGCAGATCATCGCCGCGGTTGATGTCGAGCGAGCCGAACACGCCCAACGCCTCCGCGAGCGCAACCTCGTGATGGAAGGAGTGGCCGGCGAGGATGGCATGGTTCTGCTCGATGTTGAGCTTGACGTCCTTCAGCAGGTCGTAACGCGCGAGGAAGCCGTAGCAGGTGGCGACGTCGAAATCATATTGGTGCTTGGTCGGCTCCTTCGGCTTCGGCTCGATCAGGATCGGTCCCTTGAAGCCGATCTTGTGCTTGTGCTCGACGACCAGCGAGACGAAGCGGCCGAGCTGGTCGAGCTCGCGCTTGAGATCGGTATTGAGCAGCGTCTCGTAGCCCTCGCGCCCGCCCCACAGCACGTAGTTCTGGCCGCCCAGACGGTGCGTCACCTCCAGCGCGGCGCGGACCTGGCCGGCGGCATAGGTGAATATCTCGGGGTCCGGATTGGTGGCCGCGCCCGCCATGTAACGGCGATGCGTGAACAGATTGGCGGTGCCCCAGAGCAGGCGCACTTTGCTCGAGGCCATCTTCGCTTCGAACAGATCGGCGATGGCATTGAGGTTGGCGACGGATTCGCCAAGCGAGTTGCCTTCCGGCGCCGCATCGACGTCGTGGAAGGTGAAGAAGGGCACGTCGAGCAAGCGAAACAGCTCGAAGGCGACGTCGGCCTTGGCGCGCGCCTGCGCCATCGCATCGGTGCCGTGATGCCAGGGCCGCAGGAACGTCTCGCCGCCAAAGGGATCGCCGCCGGGCCAGCACAACGAATGCCAATAGCAGACCGCAAAGCGCAGATGGTCCTCCATCCTGCGGCCATGAACGAGGCGGTCCTTATCGTACCAGCGGAAGGCGGGCGCGTTGCCCGCATCCTTGCCGGCGAAGGCGACAGGTACGCTTGTATCGAAGAATTTCGCTGACGCATTCACTTAGGCACACTCCTTCAACGCAGGATAAAGCTCGCGCCAGCGGCGATAGGCCTCGTCATAGGCCGCGCTGACCGATGCGCGAGGCGTAAAGCTCGCGAGCCGCCGGGGACGGGTGCAAACCGCAGCCGCGTCTTCGCCGGTGGCGGCGAGCCGGCCGAGCCTGGCGGCGCCGAGTGCCGCCCCGACCTCGCCCTCCTCGACGCGGTGGACGGGAATGCCGAGCACATCGGCGCAGATCTGCGCCCACAGCGGCGAGCGCGAGCCGCCGCCGACGAGATCGACCTCGGCAAGCGGTCCGCTGGCCGCGCTCAGCGCCGCCAGATTGTCGCGCGCGGCGAATGCGACGCCTTCGAGCACGGCCTGAACGATCTGGGAGCGCCCGGTCGCACCGCCCAGGCCGACGAAGGCACCGCTGGCAGCGGCATCGTTGTGCGGCGTGCGCTCGCCGTCGAGATAAGGCAGGAACTTGACCGGGCTCGGTCCATCGACGCGCTCGCCGAGCGGCGCCAGCAGCGCTGCGGCCGGAACCTCCATCACGCCCGCGAGCCAGGCCAGCGACGCCGCCGCCGACAGCATCACGCCCATCTGGTGCCAACGGCCGGGCAGTGCGTGACAGAACGCATGGACTGCCGAGGCCGGCGCCGGTGCAAACCGATCCGTGACGCGGAACACCACACCTGAGGTTCCCAGCGACAGGAACGCATCGCCCGGCGCGATGGCGCCGAGCCCGATCGCGCTCGCGGCGTTATCGCCGGCGCCGCCGGCGACCACGACATCCCTAGCCATGCCCCAACGTTGCGCGTAGTCCGGCGCGAGCGTCGCGCTGACCTCGCTGCCTTCGACAAGGCGCGGCATATGATGGAGATCGAGCCCGGTGGCATGCAGCAGCAGGGCCGACCAGCGGCGCAGACCGACATCGAGCCACAGCGTGCCGGCCGCGTCCGACATGTCCTCGATCATCTCGCCGGTCAGGCGATAGCGGACATAGGCCTTCGGCAGCAGCACCTTTGCGACGCGCGCGAAGATTTTTGGTTCGTGCCTGGCGACCCAGAGCAGCTTCGGCGCGGTGAAACCGGGCATGGCCAGATTGCCGGCGATCGTGTGCAGCGACGGGCAGCGCCGCTCCAGCGCGACGCATTCGGCATGCGAGCGACCGTCGTTCCAGAGAATCGCGGGACGCAGCGGCCGTCCGCCCTCGTCCAGCAGCGTCGCGCCGTGCATCTGGCCCGACAGCCCGATGCCGCGCACCCGCGCGACCTCGCGCGGATGGCGGGCGGCAAGATCGTCAACCGCGCCGACCGCCGCATCGACCCAGCCATCGGGATCCTGCTCGGACCACAGCGGCGCGGGATGCGACAGCGCAAGCTCGCGCGCCGCCGTCGCGACAACCGCGCCGGCTTCGCTCACGAGCACCGCTTTCACACCTGATGTGCCGATGTCGATTCCGAGATACACGCCATCCTCCCTTTCGCCTGTTGCGGTGCGCGAACGCAAAGTCGCCTTATCCGCAACGGGTCGTTTTGAATTCCACCTGCCGCTAAGGCAGATTGTCCCGCATCACGATGTCGATCCTGATCTTCTCCTGTTCGCGCAAGATCGGCTCGCCACGGGCGAGCGCGAGCAGCACGCGCACGGCGGCGCGCGCTTCATGTCCGGGGTTCTGCGAGATCGCGGCATGCATCACGCCCTGCAGCAGCAGCCGGCGCGTCAGCGCGGTGACGTCGTGTCCGACGAACACCACCTGCCTGTCGCGGCCGTCATCGCTCAACGCCTTCCCGTTCAACGCGTTGGCGACGCCTTGCGTGCCGGCGCCGACATTATAGAGACCCACAATGTCGGCATGCCTGCCCAGCAGCCGCGCCAACAATTGTTCCGAACGCGCGTCCTCGTCCCGTCCTTCGAGCACCGGCAGCACGCTGAGGCCAGGGAATTCCGACGCCATCACCTGGTTGAAGCCAAAAATGCGCTCGGCATGATCGCGCAGGCCCTGCGAGCCCGCGACGATCGCGACCTTACCGGACTTTTGTCCGACCAGCCGTCCGACTAGCGCGCCGGCGGTGCGCCCCGCGGCAATGTTGTCGATGCCGACATAATGGTGCCGGCGCGACGACGGCACGTCCGAGACCAGCGTCACGACCTTGGCGCCGGCATCGACGAGATCGTCGATCGCGGCGCGGACGCCGGGATGATCCAGCGCCACCACGGCGATGCCGTCGTAATCGTCAGAGAGCCCTTCCAGGGAAGCCGCGAGCACGGACGGATCGAACACGTCGGTTGCGACGGTCTCGACGCCGAGGCGGCGGGACGACAGCCAGCCCGACATCTCGCCGAGATAATCCTGGATCTGCTGCATGAACGGGTTCGGCCCCGACGGCATCACGAAAGCGAAACGGCGGGCGCGGCCGCGGGCGAGCTCGGCGGCGGCCACATGCGGCTGGAACGAATTGCGCTCGATCGCCTCTTTGACGCGCCGGACCGTATCCGGCCGCACGCCCGGACGATTGTGCAGGACGCGGTCCACCGTCGCGAGGCTGACGCCGGCCTGGCGGGCGATGTCCTTCAGCGTCAGCGCGGTCGTGGTGAGCGTATCGGCCATAGCTGAAGGCTAGCAGAGGTGTTTTGAGGTACGCAACTCATTTTGAGGGGCGGCAAGCATTTTCCCGCCGCTGTGCCTAGGAACAGCCTCTTCCGTCCGCCGTTGCTGCCGCGTGCATAACGATATCACCCATGATCCCGGCGAAGGATTGAGCCCGACGCTCGAGCGCAACATCCAGGCCCTGGTCGAGCGCCGCCGCCGCGAGCGGCGCGCGTCCAGGGGTCAGGAAAAGGTTGCCGATGCGATCACGGCGTTCACCGGCAGCATGGCGTTCGTCTACCTGCATGTCGCGGTGTTCGGCTTCTGGATCATCGCCAATCTGCATTGGCTGCCGGGAATCCCGGCCTGGGACGAGAGCTTCGTGGTGCTGGCGATGATTGCTTCGGTCGAGGCGATCTTCCTGTCGACATTCGTGCTGATCTCGCAGAACCGCATGAGTGCAGCAGCGGACAAGCGCGCCGATCTCGATCTCCAGATCAGCCTTCTCGCCGAGCACGAATTGACCAAGGTCGCCCGCCTCCTCACGCAAATTGCCGAGCGGCTCGACGTCCAGCCCGACTCGAAGCGCGATCTGGAGGAGGCAAGCCGCGACATTGCCCCCGAGCGCGTGCTCGACAGGATCGAGGAGACGCGCTCCTGAGCTAACGGCTCGCCGACAGATCCAGGGTCAGGAACAGGCTGTTGGGATCCTCAACATAGCCCTGGAACGGGCCGCACAGGACAAAGCCATGCGCCTGGTAGAGCGCGTGCGCCGGCTTGAAATAGTCCCACGAGCCGGTTTCGAGGCTGAGCCGCGCCATGCCGCGCGCGCGGGCTACCGTGATGATGTGGTGGAGCATCTCACCGCCAAAGCCGCGCCGCCGCTTGGTCTGGAGCGTGTGCATCGACTTCACCTCGCCATGCTCGGCTGACAGCGTCTTCAGCGCACCGACGGCGACCAACGTCTCGCCGTCCCACCCGGTCCAGAACGCCACGTCGGGCGCGCGCAGCCCGGAGAGATCGAGCGCATGGGCGCTGCCCGGCGCGGTCTGTGCTCGCGCCGCCGCAACGTGATGGTCGAGCAGCGCGATGACGCGCGGATCAAAGGAGTCGCCGGTGCGGATCTGCATCGTCACGGTCTCACATCTTGCCGTAGGACGCGCCGCGGCGCGTGATGATGACGTAGCGCGCGTCCTGTCTGGTCTCATTCTCGAAGATCACCGCGCGCATCACGTCGAAATCGAGACAGTCGCCCTCGCGCAGGCGAACCGCCTTGGCGTCGATATGCACAGCGATCGCGCCCTCCAGCATCAGCAGTTGCTGGGTGAAGGCGTTGCGCCCCCAGGGGCTGTACGGCACCCGCGCGCCGGCCGGCAGGTCGACGACGATGATCTCGATGCCGCTCGCCGCGTCCGTCGGCGAGGCGTGGCGGCGGCGATAGCCGCTGTCGGGATCGCGCCAGTGCGGCTGGTCGGCGAGCCGCACCAGCCGCTCCGGCGGCTTTTCGGCCAGCGCGACGACATCGCTGAGCGACACGTCGAGCGCGGCGCAAAGTTTTCCCAGCAGCGCAGCCGTCGCACTGCTCTGCGCCCGCTCCACTCGCCCGATCATGGCCCGGCTGACGCCGGACCGCGTGGCAAGCTCATTCAGCGTCATGCCGGCCTGCGTCCGCAGCGTCTTCAAGCGACGACCGATCGCGCGATCGAGCTTTTGCTGGTCCATTTTCTTTGCAGATCCTGGTCTCTGATCCGAACATTGCCCGACACGAGGACCGCACCCCATCAGGGCCGCGAGAAGCTTAAGCTGGGCGATGCGTGTGTGCCGGAAGCGAAGGGCTAATATATTAGAAATTTTGCGGAGCCTTTAGGGCCGACTAGGATAGACCCAACGACGATGACCGGGAGGCGGCGACATGGGCGAACCGACGCAGCGGACGATCAAGGCCAACGGCATCAGCCTCAACGTCGCCGAGCAGGGCAAGGGGCCGATGGTGCTGCTCTGCCACGGCTTTCCGGAAGGTTGGTACTCCTGGCGTCACCAACTCGAGGCGCTGGCGGCGGCCGGTTTCCACGCTGTCGCCCCTGACATGCGCGGCTACGGCAAGAGCGATCGGCCCGAAGCGATCGACCAGTACACGATCCTCCACATGGTCGGCGACCTCGTCGGCGTGCTCGACGCTTTCGGGGCGAAGGACGCCGTCATCGTCGGGCACGACTGGGGCGCGACGATCGCCTGGCACACGGCGCGCCTGCGGCCCGATCGCTTCCGCGCCGCCGCCATTCTCAGCGTGCCCTATCGACCGCGCGGTCCGGTGCCGCCGACGAGTGTGATGCCGCAGACGGCGGATGCGCAGTTCTATCAACTGTATTTCCAGGAGCCGGGTGTCGCCGAAGCAGAATTCGAAAGGGATCCGCGCGCAACGCTCGGCGCGATGCTCTATGGCGGTTCCGGCGAGGGCGCGGCGGTGATCCGCGCCAATGCCGGGCGTCAAGGGCGGACCGCCGGTGTCGGCATGGTCTCTCGCAAGGACGGCTTGCTACCGAAAATGCAGGTGCCGCTGCCGCCGTGGCTGAGCAGCGCGGATCTCGACTATTACGGTGCCGAATTTGCCCGTAGCGGGTTTCGCGGACCGCTCAACTACTATCGCAACATCGATCGCAACTGGGAGCTGATGGGCGCCTTCGAGGGCGTGAAGGTGGTCGTGCCCTCGCTCTTCATCGCCGGCGACCACGACATGGTCATGGCCTTCCCTGGCGCCGCCGAGCACGTTGCCAACATGAAGCAATGGGTGCCGCAACTGCGCGAGATCAAGATGCTGCCTGGGTGCGGACACTGGACGCAGCAGGAACGGCCGGCGGAGGTGAACGCGGCGATCGTGGAATTTCTGCGGAGCCTGCCGAACTAAAGGATGGAGCGGGCGAAGGGAATCGAACCCTCGTATGCAGCTTGGGAAGCTGCCGTTCTACCATTGAACTACGCCCGCGGATGCGCAGCCTGCGCCCGCTCTGATTAGCCGAGACGGCGCATCTCGCCAAGCGCTTTGGCGCAGCCCGCCCGACCCTTCTTAAGTTTCCGGTAAGATTTTGGGTGCGCGCCGGATTGTGGCGGTGTTATGATCGCCTGTCTGGGGAGACGTGCACTGAGTGGGGCGTGTGCATGGTGGGGCGTGGCTACGCGATATTCGACACGACCATAGGGCGTTGCGGCATCATCTGGAGCAGCACCGGCATCGTCGCCGTGCAATTGCCGGAGGCGCGGGAGATTGATACCCGCCGCCGGATTTTCCAGGTCCATCCCGAGGCGCGCGAACAGCGGCCGTCCGCGAATGCCGCGTTTGCGATCGAGGGCATCGTGGGCTTGCTGCAAGGCAGCGATGCTGATTTTTCCGAGGTCAGCCTGGACGCAAGCGGGGTGCCCGGCTTCAACCGGCGGGTCTATGAAGCGGCCTGCGCCATCCCGCGCGGGGAGACGCGCACTTATCACGAGATCGCCAAGACGCTGGGCGCCTCCGGCGCCGCGCATTCGGTGGCCCAGGCGATCGCGAAAAATCCCTACATGCTGATCGTGCCCTGCCACCGGGTGCTGGAGGCCGGCAATTACACCGACCGGCTTTCGCCCTATGGCGGGGTGATCTCCAAGCGGCGGCTGCTGTCGCTGGAGGGCGCCCATCCGATCGCCAGCAAGACGCTGTTCGACGTGCTGCTGCCCGTTGCCCCACCGAGACCCTCCACCTAGATAGGTGGCATGGATGCAACAACGCTGCTGACCACCCCCTCGATGACCGTCTCCGAGTTTCGCTGCGACGCGGGACCGGACGACAGCCCGTTTGCGGAATGCCGCACCGGCCATTCCATCGCCTATGTCCGCGCGGGCAGCTTTGGCTGTCATTGCCGCGCCGGGTTCTTCGATCTGGTGGCGGGCTCGATGCTGGTCGGCGCGCCAGGCGAGGAATACACCTGCACGCATGAGCATGTCGCCGGCGACGTCTGCTTGTCCTTTTTTCTCAGCGACGATCTGGTCGACGCGCTCGGCGGCCGGCGCGACGTCTGGCAGGTCGGCGCGACGCCGCCGCTGCCCGAGCTGATGGTGCTGGGCGAACTCGCCCAGACGGCGGCAGATGGCAACAGCGACCTCGGTCTCGACGAGGTCGGGCAGATCCTCGCCAGCCGTTTCGTCGATGTCGTCTCGGGCAAGGCGCGCAAGCCGACGAGGCCGACCGCGCGCGACCGCCGCCGCGCCGTGGAAGCCGCGCTATGGATCGACGCCAATTCGCATGCCGAGGTCGACCTCGAACAGGCCGCGCGGCAGGCAGGCCTCAGCCCCTTCCACTTCCTGCGGCTGTTCTCCGCCGTGCTCGGCGTCACCCCGCATCAATATCTGGTGCGCTCGCGGCTGCGGCACGCGGCGCGGCTGCTTACCGACGATGGCATTGCAGTCACCGACATCGCCTATGACGTCGGGTTCGGCGATCTCTCCAACTTCGTCCGCACCTTCCACCGCGCCGCCGGCGTGTCGCCGACCAAGTTCCGTCAGGCGTCGAAGGGCGAGCGCAAGATTCTCCAAGAACAGCTTGCCCTCAACTGACTAGGTTCGTCTCCGGCGCGCGCCGATTGCGGCGCGCTTTGGCAATGGAGACGACCATGTACGACCATATCGGATTGCGCGTAGCCGACCTCGACGCCGCCACGCGCTTCTACACCGCGGTGCTTGCGCCGCTCGGTTATGTCCTGTGCTCGAGCGGTGACGGTTATGCCGGCTTCGGGCCGAAGGGCGAACCCGGGCTATGGCTGCACCTGAACAAGGGACGCAAGGCCGATGGCGCCCATATCGCCTTTCGCGCCGGGGATCATGGTTCGGTCAAGGCATTCCACAGCGAGGGCTTGAAGAGCGGCGGCCGCGACAATGGCGGCGCCGGCCCGCGCAAGGATTACAGCCCGACTTACTATGCGGCGTTTTTGATCGATCCCGACGGCAACAATGTCGAGGCGGTCTGCACGTGAGTACGGCAGCCCTCACCACACACATTGTCATGCCCCGGCTTGACCGGGGCATCCAGTACGCCGCAGCTTCTCGATTTCATCACAGCGGCCACTGGAATACTGGATCGCCCGATCAAGTCGGGCGATGACAGCTGAGATGACGGCGCTATCGCTCGCTTCTCTACATCAATGGACTCAACCAGGATTCAACAATGGCCTCCATCCACAACGACATTCCCCTGAACGCCCCGGCGCGCGACGTCTGGGATGCGGTGCGTGATTTCGGCGCGCTGCATCAGCGGCTGACGCCGGGCTTCGTCACGGCCTGCACGCTCGACGGCGACGCGCGCATCGTCACCTTCGCCAACGGATCGGTGGCGCGCGAGGTGCTGGTCGATTGCGACGATGCGCGGCAGCGGCTGGTCTACGCGATCAACAACGAGCGGCTGAAGCATTACAGCGCCTCGGTGCAGGTGATCTCCGAGGGTGAGGCGAGATGCCGCCTGGTCTGGATCATCGACATGCTGCCGAATGAGCTCGCGCCCTATGTGCAGGGACAGACCAAGGACGCCGTCGCCGCGATGCACCGAGCGTTCCCGGCAGCTGCTGCGTGATCTTTCTCACAGAGCCCAGCCCTCGTCCGCAATAACCATGGCGGCGTGCGCCCGGTTGGCTCCGCTCTCCCGGCGGCGCCACGCACGCGAGGAGCAGGCCATGAGAGGTGCGGACAAGGTGATCTGCCAGGCAGCCGCCGTGCTGCTGATGTTTTCGATTTCGAGCGCGCCGGCAAAGGCGCAGTTTCTTGGCGGCGGAGGTGCCGGCGGCGAGGACATGATGACCCAGATGGCCCCGATGCTGGAGATGATGAAGGCCAAGATGGGCAAGCGCCGCTTCGGCATGATGATGCAGACCATGGGCCCGATGATGAGCCGCATGATGGAGAATGGCGGCGGCGGAATTGGTGGCATGATGGGCGGCGGAATTGGCGGCCTCGGCGGCGCCAATCTCGGCGGCGGTTTCGGCGCGCCCAATTACGGCGGCTACGCGCCGATGGGCGCAGGCGGCACCATGCCGACCGGAATCGGCGGCATGGGCGGCGGCGACATCATGGGCATGCTTGGTGGCGCCGGCGGCGGCGACATGATGGCGATGATTCCGCAATTGATGCGGCTCACCAACGTCGGTGGCGGCCATCGCCGCCACGGGCACCGCTAGTCAGCAGCGGCCGACAGAGCCGGCCTGATCGCAGGTTTGGTTTGGCGCGGTCCCCAGCGTGTCAACACCACGCTGGAGGACGAGAGCAGGCCGAGCACGACCATCGAGCTCGCCGCCAGCCAGAAAAAGTTTTGCGCGGTGGCATCATGCGTCGACAGCCACCAGCCGACCGCCGCGATGTAGATCAGCCGCGCGGTCTGCGCCAGCACCGGCCCGATCACCTTCGCAGCACCCTGCGACGAGAAATACATCGTCGAGGCGAGGCCGATGAAGGCGTAGAACGGCGCCACCGTCGACAGATATTGATGGCTGGTCGCGCGCACGGTCGCGCTGTCGGTGAAGATGTTGACCCAGAGATCGGGGAAGATCGCAACCAGGCACGCCGGTGCACCGACGGCGACGAAGGCGCTTGCCGCCGCGATCCAGGCGATGCGCCGGGCGCGGGCGATGCGGCCGGCGCCGACCGCCATGCCGATCATCGGCACCGAGGCGATGCCGAACGAGAACGCGATCGAGGTCAGCAGGAATTCCAGCCGCGCACCGATGCCGTAGCCGGCGAGGATCGCGGTGCCGAATTTCGCAAGCATGTGGGTGAAGATAGAGATCGTCAGCACCGATTGCAGCGGCGAGAAGCAGGCGATGGCGCCCACTTTGAGGATGTCGAAAAACATCGCCCATTGGATGCGAAGTCCGCGCAGCTTCGGCGTCACGCGGGCGCGGCCGGAGAACAGGTACCAGCCCATCACGCCGATATTCATGCAATAGGCAATCAGCGCGCCGGCGGCGACGCCGCGCATGCCGAATTGCGGCACCGGACCGAGCCCGAGACCGAGTGTGCCGCCGAGCACGATCTGCCAGGCCGCAGAATTGAGGATCAACAGCGACGGCAGCTTCATGTTGCCGGTGCCGCGCAGGACGCCGGCCATGGTGTTGAGCAGCCAGGGCAGCACGGCGCCGCCGAAAAACACCTGGGTGTAGGCAATCGCATGCGTCAGCACCTCGCCGCGGCCGCCGAGCATCTCAAGCACCTTGGGTCCGAAGATCAGCATGCCCAGCATGAAGACGAGGCCGAAGCTGATGCCGATCAGCAGCGCGTGCGCGGCGAGCGTCCCGGCACGCTCGCGATCGCCGGCGCCGAGCGCGCGCGCGATCGCGGAGGCCACCGCGCCGCCCATCGCACCGCCCGACATGGTCATGGTCAGGATCACTGTCGGAAACACCAGCGCCATCGCGGCCAGCGCTTCCACACCAAGACGTCCGATATAAGAGGTCTCCGCAATCACTGTGCAGGTACCGGCGGAGAGCGCGACAACGTTGGGCCACGCCAGTCCGAGCAACGTGCGCAGGATCGGCCCGTCCGTCAGCGCGCTCCTCAGGGGGCGCGGGGGCGGCGGCAGCGGACGCTCTTGTTCATCGACCGGGATTTCGGCGATGTCTGACATGTCCTCTCCGGGCGAAGCGCCATTTGCGGCGCAGCAATGCTTAGGTGTGCCAATGAAATGGTTCGCGCGCAGGGCGCAACGAGAGGCTTGTTAGCACGACGCGCAGCGATTTCTCCTGCGCCAGGTGCAGGCGTGCCCTGCGGCAGCGCATTTCGTGGAGGAATTAACCGATGCGCCAGAGCAATGGCGGACGGCCGCCCGGTGTCGGGGACAGGTGCACGCCGATGTGCCGCCCGCAGCCGGCCGCAAGCCCCTCGAACAACCCCGCCAGCACCTTGGCGCAAGCTGGGTGGTGATCGGCGACGCCGTCCATCAACTTCCAACTCTGCTGACGGATTTCAAACGTGCCTTCGGATTGCGTCGTCTCAGCCGCATCGTCCTGCGCGACCAACAGCGCGTTGAGGAACGTCGCGAATTCGCTCGCACCGCCGCGGCCCGTCGACAGCGCCGCAGCGACCTCATCGAAATATTGCATCCCGATCAGCTTTCCGGTGAGGTGCAGGAGATAGCCCGCATCCTCCGGACCGAACAGCTGCACCATCACGGGCGCGGCGGTGCGCACATATTCCATGGCGTAGTTGCGATAGGCTTTTTCCAGTCGCGGTCTCGGCCAGCTTGCGACCGGCAACGCCGGAGCCGCGGCGGCATTGAACAGCGGCGCTTCGAGATGCCGCGCGAACACGAGGCGCTGGTCGAGTTCGAGCGGCTGGTCGTATTGGTGATAGTAGCCTTCGAGCCCGTCCTGGCCGTCGACGCTCTGCTTGGTGCAGACGAACCCCAATCTGATATCGCCGAGCGCCACACCGTTGTTGGCGTGCCAGCCGCGGAGCATCGCGCGCGAGACTTCGCCCGGCACGCCGCAGATGGCGGTGCCCTTCCAGATCCAGCGCGGCGGTGGATAGCGGATCCAGGCTTTGCGGTCGCTCTCATGCATGTATTCGACGTGCACGCCGCCGATCCAGTTCGAGAGGTAGTGATATTGCGCGGCCGCCACGGCGGGCGGCAGATGGCTCAGCCCGAGCTTCTCCAGCCCCGGCAGGAAGCGCTCCTGCTGCTGGCGGCGAAACACGCGAAAGACGAACTCGGCGGCATCCGCCGTGCCGCGACGCGTCACCACGGTGAGGATCAGACCGGTGAAATAGGCGTGATAGAGATCGGCAACGGCTCGCCAGCGTTTCCATTGAGCTTCCTGCGCGGGGTCTGATGCGGCGGCCATGTTCGCTCCCGATCGTTGTTTTGATCGAGTGTGTCACTGCATCCGGTGATGGACAAGCTGAGCCGCACGCAGGGCGCCCTGCACACCGGCTCGCCAATTCCGCATCACGAATTTTGCACAGGCTTAAATTTGCGTGGCTTTGGCGGCACGCTCGCGCTCGACGCGCTCGGTCACGTCACGGGCCATCGCCACCGATCCCTGCACCACTCCAGCGGCGTCCCGCACCAGCGCGAAGGTCATCTCGATGTAGAGCTTGCGTCCGTCCTTGTGCAGCGCGCGGGTCAGTGTCGGCTTGCCCGCAAGCTTCATCGTGCCGCTGGCAAGCGCGGCCTCGAAGCCTTTCCAGTGCGCGGCGCGCAGATGTTCGGGAATGATCAGGTCGAGATTCTGGCCCAGCGCTTCGTCCGCGGAGAAGCCGAACAGTGCGGACGATGCGCGATTCCAGCGCATGATCGTGCCGGAGCGATCCGAATAGATCAGCGCGTCTGCGACGTCGTCGAGGATTTTTGCGTCGAGTTCGGATTGAGCAATCATCTCGCCACCTCGGACATAGCCCGCATTTCGTTTCTTATCCTGACACAGATTCGGTGTCATCGCCCGACTTGATCGGGCGATCCAGTATTCCAGAGGCAAATGTTTCGAGCCGATAGGCTGCGGCGTACTGGATGCCCCCGGTCAAGCCGGGGCATGACAGCGGAGGGTGAGGCTATCCCTACACCCGGAAATGCTTGCTCAGCTTCAGACCCTGGGCCTGGTAGTTTGAGCCGATGCGCTGGCCGTACATGGCGTCGGGACGGGCCAGCATCTTCTCGTAGACGAGGCGGCCGACGATCTGGCCGTGCTCGAGGATGAACGGCACTTCGCGCGAGCGGACTTCGAGCACGGCGCGCGAGCCCAGCCCGCCGGCACCGGCATAGCCGAAGCCGGGATCGAAGAATCCGGCATAATGCACGCGGAACTCGCCGACCAGCGGATCGAACGGCACCATCTCCGCGGCGTAATCGGGCGGCACCTGCACCGCCTCTTTCGACGCCAGGATATAGAACTCGCCGGGATCGAGGATCAGGCTGCCGTCGGGACGGGCCGAGATCGGCTCCCAGAACTCGTCGACGGAATAGCCGGCGCGACGATCGACGTCGATGACGCCGGTGTGGCGCTTGGCGCGGTAGCCGACGAAGCCCCCGCTCTTCTCGCCGGAAAGGTCAACAGAGACGGCGACGCCGCCGGTGAGATCGGCATCGTCGATATCGACGAGACGCTCGGTCGCGTGCAGCGCCTCGAGGTCGTCGATGTTGAGGATGGCGTCGCCGGTGCGGAAGCGCACCTGCGACAGGCGCGAGCCTTCGCTGACCAGCACCGGGAACGTCTTCGGGCTGATCTCGGCATAGAGCGGGCCGTGATAGCCGGCACCGATCATGTCGAAGCGGCGGGTGCCGTCGGCGATCACGCGGGTGAAGACGTCGAGCCGGCCAGTCGAGCTCTTCGGGTTGGCGGCCGCAACGATCTCAGGCGGCAGCGCGAGGCTTTCGAGCAGCGGCACGATGTAGACGCAGTTGGTCTCCAGCACTGCGCCGTCGGCGAGGCTGAACTCGTGCAGCTTCAACCCGTCGATGCGCTCGGCGACGGTGGCGCCGGGACCGGGCAGGAAGCTGGCGCGAACGCGATAGGCGATATCGCCGAGGCGAAGGTCGAGGCTCGCCGGCTGGATCTGGCTCTCGACGAAGTCGTAAGCGGGCAGGATGAGACCGCCCTCCGCCATCGCCGCGATCATGCGGTCGGGCAGGATACCATTGGCGTCGGCGGCAACCGTGAACGTCAACCCGGAGTCCTCATCAGGGATCAAACACATCCCGACATGCGGGAAATATGAGCGTTTTACGGCTATCCGATGGACGTCTTGACGGAAAGGGCATTGCGGAATATGAGCATGACTTATCCCGTGGTGATTTGAGCCGGCCGGCTTGCAGCCACGTTAAATAAGTCGCTAAACAGGCCGGGGACCTCTGTGATCCCGGCCCGTGGAAATATTCCAGGCCGGTTTTTTTGTGACCATTTCGATGGTCACTTCAGGAGGTCCTATGTCGAAGTCCCCGGCGCCCACTGCGTCCTACCGTCCCGAAACCCGCCTGGTCCATTCCGGCACCCTGCGCTCGCAATATGGCGAGACCTCGGAGTCGCTGTTCCTGACCCAGGGCTACGTCTACAACAGCGCCGAGGAGTGCGAGGCGCGGTTCAAGGGCGAGGACCCCGGCTTCATCTATTCACGTTACTCCAATCCGACCATCGCGATGTTCGAGCGCCGCATGATCGAGCTCGAAGGCGCCGAAGCGGCCCGCTCGGCCGCGACCGGCATGGCCGCGGTAACGACCGCGATCCTGGCACCGCTCAAGGCCGGCGATCACGTCGTGGCCTCGCGCGCACTGTTCGGCTCGTGTCTCTACGTCGTGCAGGATTTGCTGCCGCGCTACGGCATCGAGACCACGCTGGTGGACGGCCTCGATCTCGACCAGTGGCAGCGCGCCATGAAGCCGAACACCAAGACGTTCTTCCTGGAGAGCCCGACCAATCCGACACTCGACGTGCTCGACATTCCCGGCATTGCCGAGATCGCGCACAGCGGCGGCGCGCGGCTCGTCGTCGACAACGTGTTCGCCACCCCGATCTGGCAGAGCCCGCTCGCGCTCGGCGCCGACGTCGTGGTCTATTCCGCGACCAAGCACATCGACGGCCAGGGCCGCTGTCTCGGCGGCATCATCCTGTCCTCGGAAGCGTTCATCGCCGAGCACATCCACAATTTCATGCGCCAGACCGGCCCGTCGATCTCTCCGTTCAACGCCTGGGTCCTGCTCAAGGGCCTGGAGACGCTCGCCGTGCGCGTGCGCGCGCAGACCGAGACGGCGGCGCGCATCGCGGACGTGCTGGCGAGCCATCCGAAGATTTCGCGGCTGGTGTTTCCCGGCCGCGCCGATCATCCGCAGGCCGCATTGGTGAAGAAGCAGATGCGCGGCGGCTCGACGCTGGTCGGCCTCGAGGTCAAGGGCGGCAAGCAGGCGGCGTTCCGCGTGCTCAACGAGCTCAAGCTTGCCAAGATCTCGAACAATCTCGGCGACGCCAAGAGCCTCGTCACGCATCCGGCAACGACGACGCATCAGCGCCTGAAGCCGGAGGATCGCGCCGCGCTCGGCATCAGCGAGGGTTTCATCCGCTTCTCGGCGGGGCTGGAGCACGCGGACGATCTGATCGAGGATCTGACCGCGGCGCTGGAGAAGGCGTGAATTATTGTCGTCCCGGCGAAGGCCGGGACCCATAACCACAGGAAGCAGTTTGGCGAAGACCCAGAGTTAAGGGGCGCGGTACGAACACCGCGCACCATTGATGGATCACGCCGTATGGGTCCCGGCCTTCGCCGGGACGACAAGTCACATCGGCCGATAGGTCCGGACGTCCCCGGGCACGTTGACGCCG
>NZ_JBVVPR010000033.1:0-89455 GCF_055811835.1 Bradyrhizobium sp. WSM4874 | reverse complement strand
CGCTGCATCATATTGATTCCTTTGTGAAACCAACACGAGCCGGCGCTTGAACTTCATCAAAAGTGAGTCAGAGCCAAATTTGCAAGCCGATTGACATTCTTTTGCGGCAAGCCATGGAACCACTGACGTCCAAGGCTTCAGGGATTGGTATTATATGGAGAAGGATTCTGGCTTCAACGACACTAGAGCAATCGACGTCTGCAATATCGTCGTCGCTCAAAAAGGCATACCGAACGAAGCCAAGGCAGAGTTTCTAACCAAGAAAGGGATAGTATATCGTAACCTTGCTACCCAGAGCTTCCATCTGGATCCGGAGAAATCAATAGTCTTCCAAGGCGAGGCGCTAGCTGCACTGCACGAATCGTATGGATTGTACGCTCGAGCAACACCTGATCAGGAGCGGTTTTCGAGAACAAGAGAAGCCCTCCAGGAGGTCTTTCGCTATATGTTCATCTGTGCGGGCCGATCCCTGAGCGCAAGCAAGCCAGATCTAATTGACGCGATATTCCGGCAGCTTACAAACCAAGCTCGCAATAAGGCACATTCGTTCGACCTCATGGAGAAGCCAGCCGTCGAATGCGTATCTATCCTGCGCAAATTCCGCAGCTTAGACGAGCGAAATCAAAACCGGGCATTTGTTCAGCGCCTGCTTAACATTATCGACGGCCGATCAAGTATCCCCTTTAGTGACGAGAGCGTACGCCGGAGAGTAGCAAATGCGTGCCGCGATGCGCTCAAACTGCTGTCCGGATAGTAGACCTAGCTAGCAAATATTGCCTGGGCAGCTGCCGACAGCCGGCGCGGCCTCTAAAGTTCGCAAATGAGTTGTTATGGAAGAATTGGGTCGATGGACGAGCGCCGTTGCCGCACGACCCGCGCTCGTTTGAAGCGGCTATCAACGCGTTCAAAATAGCCCTGAGTTGACCAGCGTCGCACATTGGGTTTCCCCCCCAACTCGGCCCTCTGATTTCACCGCCAACATTGGAGCTTACCTCAACCGCGTGTTTCGACTGGCGGGTGAGCTGTCATGTATGATGTCGTAATTGTCAGAAGATGGACTGCCGCGGTACCAAGCTGCTGCATATCACGATCGAGCTTGTATTCGCCTGCGGCACGCCGATAAGCCATCGTCACCGTGGCGTATGCATCTGTGATGAATATCGCCAAATGATCTTTGCCGTCATCGCCCTTATGGCTGCGCCGCTTCACAACGCTGAAGGCAGTCTGTGCAGTAGCTCTCGCGATCTGCGCGTCCTCCGCAAACGAGTCAATGGCCGACCGGCAAGCGACGGACGCGCCTTCAAGGGCTTCATAGAATCGCGGCTTGTCAGCCGACTCCGATGATAGATAACTTTGTAGAAAACGCTGCGCCCGGCCAACAACGTATCTCCGATCCTCTCGGACTATCTTCCGTCGGGGGTCCGTTTGCATCCAGCCAAACATGCTCGGTCTCACTGCGTTGCTGGTCTGTTGCTTCCAACAAGGCTCTAATTGGTGCATTCCCAACGGACAGGCAGTCTTCCAAAGATTGCATCTCGCGAGAGCAACTGTCCGACCGACGTGCCGACGGCGCTTCAGAGCCTTATCTTTGACGAAGGCAGTAGCCTGCCCCCGATCTTCCGCCTTAAGTCTCGCTCGTCACACAACCTCAGCTCTAGCGGCTGCTGCATTCGATCGTCGCACCCAAAGCGCGAGCAATGAGTCGATTCAGCGAGCAGCTATCCAAGCGAAGGATAGCTAGCGAGGCGGCGGCACCAAATCGGGCGGGCCAACACGAAGACCCGCCTCGTTCAGAGCTTGAACGATCTGCTTCGCAAGGAGCTTCGCTTCTTCAATTCCACACTGCAGGTCAGGATGTCCTTTGAAGAATTCGGAAATCGCGGTCGCAATGATGGAATTCACCTGGTGCGGATCGTCCATTTTACCTCGCAGTCAACTTCCTCAAGCACGCGAGGAAACTTTGGGTGCGCGGCACTATCGTAAGCCAAAGAACGACAGAATAATCCCAACGACCACAACCAATCCTACCAAGTAAATTAAGCCGTTCATCGCGCTTCTCCGCAAACTCGTTAAGTTGCCAGCTGTCGTCACGGCCGCTCCACACGAACGGATTGGCATTCTCGGAATAGAATGAGACCGTTCTTGCGATTAGTGACGTTCGCTTGATTAAGCGTCGCCATGCCTTGTAGTTCCGAGCTCGGGGGATACAGGGGGGCAGCTCCATTCCTGCGGGCCGCCCAACACTCAGGAAATAAATCCGCGCTCGATTGCGCCTTGTCGACCAGCCAAGTCGCTAAGTGCCTAAATACACTGAATTTATCTCGAGGCTAAGCCAATCGGTACCATTAAGGGTGCTCGAAATTCATGCCCAACCGGAAAAAAATCCCTGGATGAGAGTGGGGCCGGTCCGCGCGATGAGAGGCGCTGAGGAATTGACCACCCCCCACCCCTATCGGGGTAGCAGTTACAACTCCGATGAGCGGTGGCCGTTTTGTATTTGACCACGACTTTGCGTGGGTCCAGGGAGACCGGTTCCGAGGTATCAATTCCCTGAGTATTGACTACCGCTCCATCGAGGGCGAGGTCCCCGAAATATCGAAATCGCCGTGTGGCAGCCGGCGTATCTGGCATGTGGGCCCATCGGAGTGTATGTGGCGACCGCAGCTGCGATGCCCTGGGCGAACCAAAAAATGATTCCAAGAAGTTTGCGGCAAAAAATTCGTCACTAAAATGCCGGTCCAGAAGAGGGTCGCCAGACTTTTGGCCACTCCCGACCACGCCACAGATCTGCCAAAGCCTAGCGCTCTGCCGCGTGATCTGGCGACCGAGGCTTTTCTCGATCGGTCACCGGACGAGTAGCAGCATTGTGGGCCGGCGGCCGCGCCGCACTACGTCGGGAACACCGTGCGATCTCGGCCAGCGGATCAGCTTCCGAAGTTAGCCCTTTCTGCCGCATAGGGCTAATTTCACGTGAAGCAGCTTCCCGATCGCCGGGCACTGGCGGTGGTGTTGTGGAACAGCGAATACAGCGGCGCCAGCTTCGCTTGTCGAGAAGCGCATCAGGGCCGAGCGGACGCCAGTCACCAATGTCTCGCCGGTGTTGGTTCTCCCGTGCGACGCGGCGGGTGGCTTTCTGTATTTAAATCCGAAACTTTGCGTGTGAATGGCCACCACCGGTCCCGGCAAACCCGGCGGTAGACTTTGCCCACCCCCCGATGGCCGATCGCCCCGCTGTTCCGACGGGCAGAGGAGCGGGGACGCGCTTGAACCACGCCAAAGCGCACCGAGCCACACATAGGCGATGCGGATCGCTGAGAATCATCGCCGGCTGCCCCGGCGATCTGAGCCAGGCGGCTCGGCAGTCGCCAAGAGCTCCCGTCGGAGAGCCTCTTTCGGCCTTTCCCCTTGCGCAAACCTCTTGTTGTATTGATCTGTGATCTTCGTGGTGCTCACCATTTTCACTGATCTGGACCCTATCGGGCGGTGCGCTGTCGGCGCGCGCTTGAGCCACACCCGCCATTCCGGCGAGATGATCGCGATGAGGTTCGACAGATGCTTGCGGCCCGGCACTGGTCGCTCGGTGATCTTGATGTGACCGAATCTGCGTGCCTCATGCAGTGTAGTTTGTACTGTTGTGCGGCAGACTCCGGCGAGCGCTGCGATCTTATCGATCGGCAAGTCGCACGCGCCGTGATGTTTTATCTCGCCCGCAATGATGCAGAGGACGGCGCGCTGGCCTTCAGTGTAGTGGTGCCTCATCGTGTCGGGCAGGGCGCTCGAACCGCCGAGGCGCCGGCGCCGATCGCGCGAGGCTTTACGGTCTGGCGATCGGGGTCGTTGACGCGGAAGGAAGCGCTTGAGGGTCAGCGGGGCCGAAGTCGCTGGTAAGGCGTCTACGCCCCGAGCTGCAAGTGTCGGGGCTGCGCCTTGCTCGAACGCCTGCGCATCAGCGTCGCGCCAGGTGCGAGACTTCATTCGCTGGACACTTGCCGCCAACTCGGCTGAAACGCTCAGGCGCGCTTTCATTGCGCGCTCTCATCGGCCAGAGCGGCTACAGCCGTGTAAGCGTCTCGTCGACGAGAGAACTTGCCCAGCGGACGATCCTGGGTGTCATAGGCCGCATACCACGTTTGTGCGATTCGCGTGTAACGCCCCAAACGCTGGCGGCCGTAGTAAACGGCATGATCGAGAGGTTCAAATTCCGGTTTGGGGACGGAGCTGGAAACGCTTTGAACATCAATGCCGGGCTGCTGCCCCAAATCGTGCGCTAACTCGTTGATTTTCTTTAGATGACGCTCTCCCCTAGGGAGCGCCATTCGCGTACGAGACTGGGCACTTCAAACCCCGGCCGTTCCCGCCTGAAGCCGCAACGAGCAAGCGCAGGAGCGAGCTTTCCACGGCTCGGCGCAGGCGCTCTCTTACGCGATCGTGCCGTCGATCGAGCGGCGGATCACCCGCTGCACTTCTGCATTCGACAGAAACAGATCGTGGTTGATGATGCCCCAGCCTTCCTGCGAGGCATCGACCACGCGCACACCGAGCCGCGCGATGACGGCCTTCTCGGCGGCGCCGACCCGGGTCATTCCACCTGCGATTTGTCCCGACAGCGCCAGTGCGCGATCGTTCGTCGCGGCGATCACGGTGATTTTTCCGGCAAGCGGACCGATGCGGTGGACCGCCGACGTGAACACGTCCATGTCGATATCTGGCGCAGCAAACACAACCGCGCCGATTTTGCTCGTCACTGTGTCGCCGTATCGGGCATAGAGCTGACGCAGGCTTTCGAGCGTCAGCATGGTTCCCATGCTGTGCGCAACGATGTGTACGCGGCCGCCGCCCGGAGCGGACACGAGGGCAGAGAGCACGCGTTCGAAATCGTCGCGGGACCACATCGCGCTGTCGCGGTCATAGGCATAGTCGAACAGCCCCGCCTTGGAAGGCCAGGAGAACGCCACGGTTCGGCCGCGGAACTTGATCCCATCCGAGAGATGAGCAGCATCCAGCATCGCCGTCTCGAATGTCTGTTTGAAGCCGTGCACATAGATAAGCACGTCTCCTCCGCCGGCCTGCGCGACCAGATCGCCAACGTCTGCCGATACCGGTTCGAGCCGATCAAGGCGCCAATCGCCAAATCCGACCGAGGCGAGAGAAAGTCGGCTCTCGTCCGGCGCCACCAGCTTCGCCCTCGCGACCGTCATGTTGGTTGCACGCTCCGGCCCGAACCAGGGTTTCGTGCGACCACCGTTGACGGGCTTGCGCGTGCTGGCGACGAGCAATGTGGGATCAAGGGAGAGCGATGACGCGTCGAAACGCGCCCCGGTCGCACCCAAGCCGGCGCATCCGCCGAGCGCAATGGCGGTCCCTGCCGACATAAATCCACCGAGGAGAGCGCGGCGCGAAATAGAATGGTGAGGGTCGCGTTGCAGAAGAGGTCGAGCGATCACACGAAACCTTTGGGAACTTTGTCCACCGTAGCGCCCCATCTAACTTCCTGAATGACAATGGGGGCGAGAAGACGGCGGAGCAGCTTCGCGGGTCCCTTGCATGGTCGTGGCGTCGGTCGTCTCCGGCGGTCGCGCGAAACAGCCGCAAACGCAAGTCAACCCCCGCCCACAAAAATATTCCACTTTGCCGAAATTCGGAAATGTCGTATGTGTCGACCATCCCAGCCCACAAGAGGGGCGGTCGTACGTCGTCACGAACGCGGGTTGGGAGTTGCGGTGGACGCGGGCGGCGTTAAAGGCGGGATTGTGCGTGCAGGGCGAGATGAACCTCGTGAGCATGGCACGAACCGCATCGACGGACGGCGCCCAATGCCTGCGAAGTCTTTTGCCGAAGCAGGAAGCTCGCGTACGGCGAAACCGTGTGGTCCTGGCCGTCGTTGCTACGGTCAAGCCTTTGCGAAGGCGTCAGCGCGTCAACCGGCGCGGTGCCGTGCATTTCGCGGAGGTGACGGAGGCAAGAAGGAATTCGTCTCCGGGGAGAGCGCGGCATAGGCCGTCAAACCATCGCGCAGGGAAGGCTTGGTCTCGGCTGCCCTGTGTCTCCCCTGTGCATTACGTGTGCAATCAGTTCGCATGGGGGTTTTTATGGGTGCCAGCCGGCGCCCGGTCTTCCCTGCACCCTTTCTTCGAGGGCGTGAAGCGAGAAGCATAGCTCGGGCAAACCTGCCGCGAGACTGCGAGCGCGTGTCCGCGACCCGCATGTGAATTGACCTCTCCTTCGAGCCTCCCTTTCGAGCCTGCCTTCGAGCCTCCCTTGCGAGCATGATGCGTCGGCATCGGTGGAGGTGGTCGTCCCTCCGGGAATCTGCCTTGATGCGAATTCAGCGTGAGGGAGTGACGATATGAGCGGCTTGGTGATCTCTGGCGGCCGGGTGGTGGATCCCGCCAGCGGAATGGACGCGGTTGGCGATGTGGCGGTGGTGGACGGCAAGATCGCCGCGGTTGGCGCCTCGCTCGGCGGTGCCGAGCGGGTGATCGACGCCACCGGCCTCGTGGTCGCGCCCGGCTTCATCGACCTGCACGCGCATGGCCAGTCGCTTCCCGCCGATCGCATGCAGGCGTTCGACGGCGTCACGACGACGCTCGATCTCGAAGCCGGCGTGCTGCCGGTCGGGTCGTGGTATGAGCGCCAGGCGCGGAAGGGGCGCGTGCTGAACTATGGCGCCGCCACCAACTGGGCGTTTGCGCGTATCGGCGCGATGACGGGCTCCAATGCGGAGAGCTCGCTGGAGGCGTTCGGCAACGCCATGCGCGATCGCCGCTGGATGGACAACGTGGCCAGCGATGCGGAAGTCGCCGGCATTCTCGAGCGCCTCGCGCGCGGCCTGAACGAGGGCGGCATCGGCATCGGCATCTTGAATGCCTATGCGCCGGGCGCCGGCGTGCAGGAGCTGACCGCGGTCTGCCAGCTCGCGGCCGCGCAGGACGTGCCGACCTTCACCCATGTCGCCTACATGTCGCGCGTCGACCCCGAGAGCGCGGCGGAGGCCTATATCCGCCTGATCGGCTATGCCGGCGCCACCGGCGCGCACATGCACATCTGCCATTTCAACTCGTCGAGCAAGACCGATGTCGAGCGCTGCGGTGTGCTGATCGCGAAAGCGCAGGCGCAGGGCCTGCCGATCACGGTCGAGGCCTATCCTTACGGCACCGGCTCGACCGTGCTGGCGGCGGCCTTCTTCAGCGACCCCGAATTCGTCGAGCGCAACGGCACCGGTTACGATTCCGTGCAGCGGGTCACCGACGGCCATCGCTTCAGCGATCGCGAGGAGCTCCTGAAGGCGCAGGCTGAAGAGCCGTCTTCGCTGGTGCTGTGGCACATCCTCGACACCGAGAACAATGCGCATCACCGCGACCTGCTCGACATGTCGGTGCTTTATCCCGGCGGCGCCATCGCCTCCGACGCGATGCCGTGGACGACGTCGGACGGCAAGACCTACACCGGCGATGCCTGGCCGCTGCCGGACGACGCCACCTCGCATCCGCGCTCGGCGGGCTGCTTCACGAAATTCATCCGCGAATGGGTGCGCGAGCGCAAGACCGTGTCGCTGCTCGAAGGCGTGCGCAAATGCGCGCTGATCCCGGCGGAGATCCTGTCGCAGAGCACGCCCGCGATGCGCGCCAAGGGCCGGCTCGCGAAGGACGCCGACGCCGACATCGTCGTGTTCGACTACGAGAAGCTCTCGGACCGCGCGACCTTCACGGCGATGAACCGCCCCTCCGAAGGCGTGCGGCATCTCGTGGTCAGCGGCGAGGTGCTGATCACAGATGGCGTGCTGGACGTGGCGGCGCGGCCCGGCCGTCCCGTGCGCCGCCCCGTCGTCGGGAGCTGATCCCATGCCGGTCCCCATTCTCCTGGTGACGGGCTTTCTGGGGGCCGGCAAGACCACGGTCGTGAACCATCTGCTGGCGCATGCGGAGGGACGGCGGATCGCCGCTGTGGTCAACGATTTCGGTGTGATCAACATCGATGCCGAGCTGATCGCGGGTGCCAGCGACGGCGTGGTCAGCCTCGCCAATGGCTGCATCTGCTGCTCGCTCGAAGGCGACCTGCTGCGCACGCTTTCGACGTTGCTGCGGCGTGATCCGAAGCCCGAGTACATCGTCATCGAGACCAGCGGCGTCGCCGATCCCGCCGACATCGTCCGCAACTTGATGGATCCCGTGATTCTGCGCGAGGCACCCCTGGAAACGGTGCTCTGTGTGATGGACGCGGCAACACCCCCCGCCGCTCTCGACGACGCGCTGCATCGTTCGCAGCTGCGCGTCGCCGACATTGTGGCGCTGAGCAAGCTGGATCTGGCGGAGGAGGGCGCGGGCGGGCGGATGAGGGAGGCCATCCGCGCGCAACGCGTTCCTGCGGTGGTGGTCGATGCGCAGCATGGCGAGATTCCGTCCGCGCTGCTGTTTCCCGCGACCGTCGATCGCGCCCCCGCGCGACGCGAGCCCGGACCGAAACGTCCGGCAGAGCAACGCTTCGAAACGCTGAACTGGACCTCGGACCAGCCGATCTCGCTGCCCCGCCTGCAGCAGGCGATCGGTCGGCTTGCGCCAAAACTCGCGCGGGCAAAAGGCCTGTTCGAGACCGTCGAGCAGCCCGGGCG
The DNA here is from genome assembly GCF_055811835.1 of Bradyrhizobium sp. WSM4874. NCBI lineage: Bacteria > Pseudomonadati > Pseudomonadota > Alphaproteobacteria > Hyphomicrobiales > Nitrobacteraceae > Bradyrhizobium > Bradyrhizobium sp. WSM4874. The sequence continues at coordinate 80,847 of NZ_JBVVPR010000033.1, read as the reverse complement.
CCAGATGGTTTTTCAATTCGCCGCCGGCCGCGCCACGCTCGCCCCAGGCGATGTGTCGACGCCGGGCGTGCCGCGTGCGCGGATCGTCTTCATCGCCGAACTCGGGTTGCTCTCGAAGGCGGAGCTCGATGCGATCATGGAAACGTGCGTTGCCGATCGGTGAAGCTGCCGCCTCAAGCGAATTGCGCGAGGCGAACACGGTGATCTGGAAGGACCGCTAGCTGTCAGCAGAACGCGAGCGCGTTGACTGCCCTGGTTGTCGCGATCCCGTTCTCGTTGCCGACGAACTGGCAGACGGCGGATTCGAGCTCACCCGGCTCGTTGCCGCGTGCGACCGCCAGCAGCCGCATCAATTCCGCCTCGTCCTTCGACAGACGCCGGCACGACGGCGGCATGAAGCACAATTGGCACGGCCGGCCGCTGCGCAGGATTCTGACGAGCGCGGCAACGCGTGCGACCAGCAGCGGGCTGTCGGCGATGCCAGGCGCCTCGTCGGCAAGGCGATAGGCCGCCTCCCAGCAATCGGACGCGCCGGTCGCATACGCGGCAGCGATGAACCGGAACAGCGAGAGCGTGACGCGGCCAAAATCATCGTAGCTCTCGACGTCAGGCCGCGTCGCAAGCGCGGCCTGGAGCGGACAGAGCCGCGCCTGGCCGGCTTCCGTGACAGACACAGAGCCGCAACTATCCTGCATCACGCGCGATCCTGTCAGTGCAACGTCGGGCTGCCGACCAGCCAGTTCTTCATCGCCATCGTCCGGTCATGCTCGAACGACGGAACCTGTCGGTCGGGCAGGATGAGACCGGCCATGCGGAAGATCGTTGCAAGCCCCCGCACGGGTGCGAGAGCCCAATCGGCGCCGACAGGCGGCAGCCAGCATTCGAACTGTTCGCGCGCGATATCGTCGCGCTCTTTCTGCGCGGCGGCGATCGCCCGCAACATGCCGTGCTCGCTGTCGGACATGCGCGGGCAGGTCGGGCAGTGCACCGCGATGGCCGTATGCGCCGTGCAGGCAAAGATCTCGATAATGGACTCGAGCGAAGGCACGGCATCGCCCACGTGAAAATGGTCGTACACTTGCTGGATGTCGGCCGCGGTCGGAACGGCGCTTCCGCTGCGTGCCTTGGCCCGAAATCCCCAAATGAAGAGCCGCTCCGCCGCGTTCAACGACGGTAGGTCGAGGGATCCTGTCGATGTCGATTGATGCATTGAGCCTCTGGCCTCCGGCTGCGCCCACGCCCCGGCTGGCGCCGATGATCTGCGTCGATCGTTCCGTCAGAGCCCCCTGCAAGTCAACGCTCGGAGGAGCGATATCGAGGTCTTCTAGTTTTGAAGAGATCGCATCTCGGATGCAGCCGGCCTCGTGAGCCTGCAAGGCCGTCTGCGGCGTGCCGGTAGGATTCTACGGAGTTTTGCGGGAGCCCGAATGCTTAAAGCTTTGCTAAGGGGCGCGGGATAAACTGGCATATCAGCCCTTCCAAATCTTGCGAGCACCGATGTTTTTCTCCCGCATCAGTTTCAAGCTGGTCCTGATTGTCGGCATCAGCCTCCTTGGCATGATCGCGCTGGCGCCGATCGCGCTTTCGACCCTGCGCGCGCAGATGATCGCAGACCGTGAGGCCAAGACGCAGCACATGGTCGACGTCGGCTACGGCATCCTGGCGCACTACCAGAAGCTCGAGAGCGAAGGAAAGCTGCCGCGCGAGCAGGCCCAGGCCGGCGCGATCGCGGAAATCAAGAGCCTGCGCTACGACAAGGTCGAGTATTTCTGGCTCAACGACATGACCCCCAAGATGGTCATGCATCCGATCAAGCCCGAACTCGACGGCAAGGATCTCGCCGGGATGAAGGATCCATCCGGCAACGCGCTGTTCGTCGGCTTCGTTGACGTCGTCAAGAAGCAGGGCGCCGGCTTCTACAGCTACCTCTGGCCGAAGCCCGGCTTCGACCAGCCGGTCGGGAAAATCTCCTATGTGAAGGGCTTTGCGCCCTGGGGCTGGATCATCGGAACCGGGATCTATCTCGACGATGTTGACGCCGTCTTCCGCCAGAATGCGATGACCTTCGCCCTGGTGTGCCTGGTCGTGTTCGTGCTCGTGCTCGGCGCCTCCTTCGTGATCGGCCGCAGCGTGACCCGGCCGCTGGCGAAGATCACTGCGCTGACCGAGCGCCTCGCCGCCGGCGACAGCGCGTTCGATGTGCCCCATACCGACCGTCGCGACGAGATCGGCGGGCTCGCTAAGGCGCTCGCCGTGTTCAAGGACAATGCGTCGGCGGTCGGCCGGATGCACGCCGAACAGCAGGAGACGAAGCAGAAGGCCGACGAGGAGAAGCGCAAGACGATGACCGACCTCGCCGGCAAGTTCGAGGCCAACGTTCAGGCCGTCGTCCGCGACGTCTTCAACGAGGCGCGCGCGATGCAGCAGGCCGCGCAGGGCATGTCCGAGACCGCGAACAAGGCGACCGACCGTGCGAGCTTCGTCGCCACCGCCTGCCAGCAGGCTTCGAGCAACGTGCAGACGGTGGCCTCCGCCGCCGGGCAGCTGTCGTCCTCGATCGCCGAGATCAGCCAGCGCGTGGCACAGGCTGCAAGCGTGGCCGACAAGGCCGCCGCCGACGGCCAGCGCACCAACGAGACCGTGCAGGGGCTGGCGGCGGCCGCCCACAAGATCGGCGAGGTCATCGACCTCATCAACCAGATCGCCTCGCAGACCAATCTGCTCGCGCTCAACGCCACCATCGAGGCGGCGCGCGCCGGCGAGGCCGGCAAGGGGTTTGCGGTGGTGGCAAGCGAAGTGAAGTCGTTGGCGAGCCAGACCGCGAAGGCGACCGACGAGATCGGCGCGCAGATCACCGCGATCCAGGCCGAGACCAACCAGGTGGTCGGCAACATCGACAGCATCCGCAAGACCATCATGGAGGTCAACGAGATTTCCTCGTCGATCGCCGCAGCCGTCGAGGAGCAGGGCGCCGCGACCGCGGCGATCGCCCACAGCGTAAGGGAGGCTGCCTCCGGCACCGACCAGGTCTCGCAGAACATCTCGGGTGTCACTGATGCCACGGCGGAGACCGGCCAGGCCGCCGGCCTCGTGCTGCAATCGAGCGGCCGGCTGTCGCAGAAGCTGCAATCGCTGGAAAACGAGGTCAGCGCTTTCGTTGCGGGGGTGCGGGCGGCCTAGTATAGCAAGGGATGGGCCAAAATTCCGATCGTCGCGCGCGCGTTCTCCTGATCAATCCGAACAGTTCTGTGGCGACCACAGCGATGATGGTCGCCATCGCGAAGTCGGCCGCAATGGACGGCTTCGACGTCGACGGCGCGACCGCAACGCGCGCGCCGCAAATGATCGTGACGCCGGACGCGCTGGATGCAGCTTCCACCGAAGTTCTCGAGATCGCGCAGTCGAACCGGCATGCATGCGACGGTATCATCGTCGCGGCGTTCGGCGATCCCGGATTGGCCGGGATCAAGGCCGCGATGAAATTGCCCGCGGTCGGCATCGGCGAGTCCTCGATGCGGGCAGCCGCCGAGAACGGCCGCCGCTTCGGCGTGGCGACCACGACGCCGCTGTTGGAGGCGAAGATCGACGCCTTGCCGGAAGCGCTGGGGTTGCGATCGCGTTACACCGGCGCCCGCTTCACCAAGGGCGATCCGCAAGACCTGATGGCCGATCCGGCGCGATTGCGCGCGGCGCTCGCAGGCGCGGTCGAGGCCTGTATCGCGCAGGATGGCGCGGAAGCGGTCATCATCGGTGGCGGGCCGCTGGGCGAAGCCGCGCGCGAGCTTCAGCCGATGTTCACCGTGCCAATCATCGCGCCGATCCCGTCTGCCGTGGCGCGGATTATTCGCCTCGTCACGGCGCGCGCGACCGACTGAAATTCCGGCCCGCGGGAACGGTCATCGCGACCGGCGTTCTTGCCCTTGACGGCCTCGGTTAAAGTGACGAAGCAGAACCATCGGACCTGCCGACCCGCGCTTGGGCACGCGGGCATGGAGACGCTGCATGTCGTTCAAAAAGCTCCTGATCGCCAATCGTGGCGAGATCGCCATCCGCATCGCGCGTGCGGCAGCCGATGCCGGCATCGCGACGGTCGCGATCCACCCCCCGGAGGATGCGCTGTCGCTGCATGTGCGGGTTGCCGATGAGGCAGTCGAAATCCCCGGCCGCGGCGCGCGGGCCTATCTCGACATCGAGACTGTCGTGCAGGCGGCAACGGCGTCCGGCTGCGACGCGGTGCATCCCGCCTATGGCTTCCTCAGCGAGAACGCTGCGTTCGCCACGGCCTGTGCCGATGCAGGCATCGCCTTCGTCGGGCCGAAGGCCGCGGCGCTCGAACTGTTCGGCGACAAGGTTGCGGCACGGCAGCTGGCAAAGCGCTGCGGCGTGCCGATCATCGTCGGCACCAGCGGGCCGTCCTCGCTGGAGGATATCACGGCGTTCTTCATCTCGCTCGGCAGCAACGCGGCGATCGTGATCAAGGCGATGGCCGGCGGCGGCGGGCGCGGAATGCGCGTGGTCGAGCGCGCTGCCGATCTCGCGGAGGCCTACGCGCGCTGCCAGTCCGAAGCCAAGGCCGCGTTCGGCTTCGACGGCGTCTATGCCGAGCGGTTGATCCGGCAGGCGCGCCATATCGAGGTGCAGATCATAGGTGACCGTCACGGTGCGATCTCCCACCTCTGGGAACGCGAATGCACCATTCAGCGCCGGCACCAGAAGCTGATCGAGGTGGCGCCGAGCCCGTCGCTCAGCGACGGCTTGCGTAGCCGTATCATCGCGGCGGCGAAGCAGCTTGCGGCTGCGGCGTCCTACGACAATCTCGGCACGTTCGAGTTCCTGGTCGACGGCGCGGCCGAAGACAGTTTTGCCTTCATCGAGGCCAACCCGCGGCTTCAGGTCGAGCACACCGTGACGGAAGAGGTGCTCGGTATCGATCTCGTCCGCGCCCAGCTCGCGGTCGCCGCCGGCGCCTCACTTGCCTCGCTCGGCCTGGCGCAAGGCTCGATCCCGAAACCGCGCGGCTATGCCATGCAGCTCCGCGTCAACATGGAGACGCTGGACGAGCTGGGGGCGACGCACCCGACCGGCGGCGTGCTCGCCGTGTTCGAGCCGCCGTCAGGCCCCGGTGTCCGCGTCGATAGTTTCGGTTATGCCGGCTACAAGACCAGCGCCGCCTTCGACTCGCTGCTTGCAAAGGTCATCGTGCATACGCCCGGTGAAGCCTGGCACGACGTCGTCGCCAAAGCCTCGCGCGCCCTGCGCGAGTTTCGGATCGACGGCGTCGTCACCAACATCGCCTTCCTCCAGGCCGTGCTGGCGCATCCCGACTTCAGGGCCAACCGCATCGCGACGGACTTCATCGATCGCAACATCGGCAAGCTCGTCGAAGCCGCGGATGGCGCCGCAAAACCACTCTATTTTGCAGCGACGGAGCGAAGCGGCGGCGCCGGCACGGAGGCGCATAGGGCACAGATCGTGCCCGAAGGCACGGTGATGGTCGCAGCACCCTTGCAGGGGACCATTGTCACTATTCAGGTGAAGGAAGGCGAGGTCGTGCGCCCGGGCCAGCAGCTCGCCGTGATCGAATCCATGAAAATGGAGCATCTCGTCATGGCCGAGCAGGGCGGCCGCGTCATGAAGCTACTCGCCGGCGACGGTGTCACGCTGATGCATGGCGAGCCGATTATGTATCTGGAGCCGCTCGACGTTGCGGCCGATGCGTCGGCAATGGAGACCGATATCGATCTCGACCACATCCGTCCCGATCTCGCCGAACTGATCGCGCGCCAGGCCAACACGCTCGATGAAAATCGCCCGGCCTCGGTCGAGCGCCGCCGCAACACCAATCAGCGCACCGCGCGCGAGAACGTCGCGCAGCTCGTCGACGACGGCTCGTTCATGGAGTACGGCAGCCTTGCGATCGCGGCGCAGCGGCGCCGGCGCAAGCTCGACGATCTCGTCAAGAACACGCCGGCCGACGGCCTCGTCATGGGCGTCGCGACCGTCAACGCCGAGAAGTTCGGTCCCGAGGGCGGGCGCTGCATCGTCGTGGCCTACGACTACACCGTGCTCGCGGGCACGCAGGGTCACATGAACCACAAGAAGATCGACCGCATGCTGACGCTCGCGGAAGACTGGCGCGTGCCCCTGGTGTTCTATGCCGAAGGTGGCGGCGGCCGGCCCGGCGATACCGACCGGCTCGGCATGACCGGGCTCGATGGTCCATCCTTCGTGCAATTCGCAAGGCTCTCGGGTCTCGTGCCGGTTATCGGCGTAGTCTCCGGCTATTGCTTCGCCGGCAATGCCGCGATGCTCGGCTGCTGCGATGTCATCATCGCGACCAAAAACGCCTCGATCGGCATGGGCGGCCCCGCGATGATCGAGGGCGGCGGGCTCGGCGTCTATCACCCGGCCGAGGTCGGGCCTGTCACGTTCCAGTCACCGAACGGCGTCATCGACATCCTCGTCGAGGACGAGGAGGAGGCGACATCCGTTGCGCAAAAATATCTGTCTTATTTTCAGGGCGCGGTGACGGACTGGCAGGCCGCCGACCAGCGCCTGCTGCGCCGCGCGATCCCCGAGAATCGCCTGCGCGTCTACGATATCCGCAGCGTGATCGACCTCGTCGCAGACAAGAATTCCGTGCTGGAGCTGCGCCGCGACTACGGTGTCGGCATGATCACCGCATTGATCCGCATCGAGGGCAGGCCGTTCGGTCTGATCGCCAACAATCCCCGCCATCTCGGCGGCGCGATCGACGCCGATGCCGGCGACAAGGCCGCGCGCTTCCTCCAGCTCTGCGACGCCTTCGATCTGCCGATCGTCTCACTGTGCGACACGCCCGGCTTCATGGTCGGCCCGGAAGCCGAGAAGACGGCGATCGTGCGTCACGTCTCGCGCATGTTCGTGACAGGCGCGAGCCTGACTGTGCCGCTGTTCGGCATCGTCCTGCGCAAGGGCTATGGGCTCGGAGCGCAGTCGATGATTGGCGGCGGCTTCCACGCCTCGTTCTTTACCGCGGCCTGGCCGACCGGCGAGTTCGGCGGCATGGGCCTAGAGGGATACGTCCGCCTCGGCTTCCGCAAGGAAATGGAGGCGATCGCCGACCCTGTCGAGCGCGAGACTTATTATCGCAACAAGGTCGCCGAGCTCTACGGCAACGGCAAGGCGGTCTCGATCGCCTCCGTGTTCGAGATCGACAACGTCATCGACCCCGCTGAGACGCGGCAGTGGATCATGGCAGGCCTGCGCTCGGTGCCGAAGCCGCCGGCGCGGACCGCGAAGAAGCGGCCGTGCATCGATACCTGGTGAGGGCGGTGCAGCAATTCCGATTGCGCTTCGCCGCGTTCCCGGTTCCCGATTGACATCCCCGCCTGCGGTGCCAGACTTTGCACAATAATACAGGGTGGAGACGTCCGCGATGGCCAGCCTTTCGGCCTCGAACCATGTCGCCCGTGTCTTGTCCGTTGCCAATCACGTGGCCGACGTCGATGCCTCTTCGCGCATTGCCAATTCCTGGCGGCGCTGCCTGGTCAGCCACAAGCTCGATCCCGCCCGTCAGGGACCGCCGCAGACGCTCACCGAAGCCGAGATCCGTCACGTCGCCGAACCTATGGAGGAGACGATCCGGCTCGTAACTCCGGAGCTCGACGATCTTGCCCGTGTGCTGCGCGATGCCGGCTATTGCGTCAATCTGGCGGACGTGAACGCAACCATGCTGTTCAGCCGCCTGCCCGGCGAAGCCGACGCAAGACTATTCATGGACTGGAAGATCTACACCGGCTCAAATTTTTCCGAGTCCTTCGAAGGCACCAATGGGCTCGGCACGGCACTTGCCGAGCAAAAGCCGATCCTGGTGCATCGCGACGAGCATTTTCGCGCGCAGTGGCACATGTTCTCCTGCGCCGTGACCCCGCTGTTCGACGAGGCCGGAAGGCTTGCAGGCGCCGTGAACATCACCTCGTGCCGCGAGGACCTCGAACGCACCGCGCATCAGCTCGCGCTCGCGGTGACGATCGAGGCGACGCGGCGCATGGAGGGTGCGATCTTCCGCGGGCATTTCCGCAACGCCTGGATCGCGACCGTACCAGGCGACGGCGGCAGCGGCCTGCTCGCCTATGACGACGATCGCCGCATCGTCGCCGCCTGCCGTTCGGCGCGCGCACTGCTGGGTCTCACCGACGGTCTGATCGCATCAGGCATCGATCTGTCGCGGTACGTCAAGTTCGACCATCCCGCCGCGCGCGACGCAGACGATCTCGTCGAGCTGCGCCGGGCCGATGGCACTCCGTTGGGGCATGGCCATGTCGCGCCGCCGCTGCGGGCGAGGGCCTCGACCCGTCCGCTCGCGCCGCGCCGCGATGCCCCGGTCGATCGCTTCGACGCGCTGCAGCGGCTCGCCGGCCGCGACCCTGGTCTGATCAGGAGCGTGAAGCGACTTAGAAGCATCGGCGATCACAATCTGCCGGTGCTGCTGCATGGCGAGACCGGCGTCGGCAAGGATGTGTTCGCTCGTGCCATTCACGCAGCCGGCAATCGCGCGCGTCACAACTATGTCGCGCTGAACTGCGCGGCGATGCCGGAAAGCCTGATCGATGCCGAGCTGTTCGGTTACGAGGCCGGCGCTTTCACCGGCGCGCGCCGCGACGGCTCGAAGGGCCTGATCGTGCAAGCAGACGGCGGGACGCTGTTCCTCGACGAGATTGGCGACATGCCGATCGCGCTGCAGACGCGACTGCTGCGTGTGCTGGAGAACCGCGAAGTCTGGCCGCTCGGCGCGCTGAAGCCCGTGCCGGTCGACATTCGCCTGATCAGCGCCACCCATCGCGATCTCGGCCGCATGGCCGAGGAGGGCGCCTTCCGCACCGACCTGTATTTCCGTCTGCGCGGCATGGAGGTGCGGCTGCCGGCCTTGCGCGAGCGCGCCGACCGCGACGACGTCATCCGCCAGATCGCGCGCGAGGAAGCGCCGAACTGCTCGCTCTCGGACGAGGCTTGGGTGCAGCTCGCGGCCTATCCCTATCCCGGCAACATGCGCCAGCTCCGGCATGTGCTGCGGCTCGCCGGCTGCACGGCGGAGGACGGCGTGATTACCGATGCCGATCTCGATCTGCCGCCGTTTGGTGGAAGGGCGGTGGAAGCGGACCTCGCGGCGGCGGAGCGCGCCACGATCGTGGAGGCACTACGCAAGCACGGTGGTCGTGTGACTGAAGCGGCGCGCGCGTTGAAGCTGAGCCGCGCCACACTGTATCGCAAGCTCAAGCAGTTGAAGATCGAGACGGCGCAGTAGGACTCAGCTGCATGCGGCGAGCGTTCTTCCCCTCTCCCCTTGCGGGAGAGGGTGGCTCGCAGCGTAGTGGCGAGACGGGTGAGGGGTCTGTCTCCGCATTCACCTCAGCCATTTGTGTATGCGGAGAGATACCCCTCATCAGGCGCTTCGCGCCACCTTCTCCCGCAAGGGGAGAAGGGAACGGCAGCTCGCTCGGCGTCGCTCTCTACGAAAAATCACTCCAGCTCAGATGCCGCGAGTCGAGGTCGCCGACCGTCACGGTGCCGCGGATTTCGCGAGGGGCGTGGAAGCTGCTGCGCAGATACACGAGCGGCGCCGCGCCGTCGGAATGCGATGCGCCGCGCACCTCGCCGATGAAGATCGAATGCGTCGTCGTCTCGAATTCCTGGGCCAGCACGCAATCGAACGCCGCGACCGCATCGCTCAGCACCGGCGCGCCGGTCACCCCGCGCGTCCACTCCCCGAACGCAAAACGGTCGTCGCCATTGACGCCCTTCTGGCCGCTGAAGGTCAGCGCCAGCGCCGCGTGGTCCTCGTGCAGGAAGTTGATCGCGAACGCGCCTTCTTCGCGGATACGCGCGTGCGCGCTGGCGTTGCGGTTGACGCAGACGATCAGGGATGGCGGTGAGTCCGACAGTGAGCAGGCCGAGGTCACCGTCAACCCCGTGCGCTTGCCGTGCTCGGCCCCCACAGTGACCAGCGCGACGGCGCCGGCACACTGGCGCATCGCCTGCTTGAAATCCTTTGCGTCCACGCTCACGCGATGGTCTCCAGAAAGAACGGGTGCGGCACGATCGCGCCGCACCCGCGTCGGGTCAAGCCGCCTTCTTCGCGGAGCCGAGATGCTTCAGGCGCGGCATCACCTCGTTCCTGAGCAGCGACAGCGAGTGATGCCAGGCTTCAGCCTTGTGCTTGTAGTCGAAGCCGAACACCAGCAGCACGCCGAAGCCGCCGACCTCCTCGTAGATCTTCTCGATCTTCTCGGCGACGGTCGCGGGCGAGCCGACGATCCAGTTCCGCTTGGCGCAATATTCGACGGTGACGTCGCTATCGGGCACGTCGGGCGCGTGCTTCAAATAGTCCTTGAAGCCGAAATGGCCGAGCAGCGGCAGGAAGTACTCGCCCATCATCCGGCCCATCATGTCGCCGGTCGAGAGCCTCCACGCTTCCTCGTCGGTATCGGCGACGAACACCTCGCGCACCAGCCGCCAATCCGCGCGGTCCGGCTTGCGCCCGGTCTTGGCGGCACCTGCTACGACCGAATCCCAGTGACTGCCGACATAGGCCGGGTTCAGGTTGAGGCTCATCGGGATGAAGCCGCGCTCGCCGGCGAGCTTCAGCGTGTCCGAGTTCTTCGAGAGACCGGCGACGCCGATTGGCGGATGCGGCGTTTGCAACGGCTTGATGTGGGGCTTGAGGAAGTCGAACATCGTGTCCGGCTTGGTCACCGTCCAGAACTTGCCCTTGTAGGTCCAGGGCGCGGGATCGCTCCACATCTTCAGAATGATCTCCAGCGCCTCGCGCGTCATGTCGCGGTTCTGTCCGCTCATCCCATCGACGTTGAACATGGCCCAGTCGCTCGGCAGGCCGCTGGCCGCGACGCCGAAATTGAGCCGCCCTCCGGAGAGATGATCGAGCATCGCGACGCGATTGGCGAGCTCGGCGGGGTGGTGATAGGGCAGCAGGAAGCCGCCCGGCCCGATGCGGATGTTCTTGGTCTGCATCAGGGCCTGTGCGATCAGCAGATCCGGCGTGGGATTGGGTTCCCAGGGCGCGGTATGGTGCTCGCCGACCCAGGCCTCCTGATAGCCGAGCTCGTCGAGCCAGCGCATGACTTGCAGGTCCCAGTCGTTCCCTTCCTTCAGGCCGCACTCCGGCGGGTGCGAAGGCATCGTGAAATAACCGATCTCCATGGGTTTCCTCATCTGATGTTGACGCGTCTTGTTGCGCGGTTCACGGACGTGAGCGGGAACACTTTAGCAAGCGGTGTGCCACCTCTTCGAGAGCGGTGTGCCTGCGCGAGCGGCGCCTCAGACCTGCGAGAAATGGCTGGTTTGCGGCAGCAATAGCCGATATCCCGGGGCAGATTTGCGGGGCGTTGTCTCATTGTCGCGAGACGGCGTCTTGCCGGTGAGACGAGGACGAGAACCGAGATGACCGAACCCGCTTACGTCGCGGTGGACTGGGGCACCAGCAGCTTCCGGCTCTGGTTGATCGATCGTACCGGCGTGGTGCTGGCCGAACGGCGCAGCGATGAGGGCATGCTGGCGGCGGCAAAGACCGGCTTCGCGGCCGTGCTGCAATCGCATCTTGCCGCCGTCGAAGCACCAGCTCATCTGCCGGTTCTGGTCTGCGGCATGGCCGGCGCCAAGACGGGCTGGGTCGAAGCCGGATATGTCGATACACCGGCGCCGCTCGCGGCCGTTCTGAAGCAGGCTGCGCGGGTGCCGGGCGAGACGCGCGATATACGCATCCTGCCGGGTATTGCGCAGCGCGATGCAAAAGCGCCCGACGTGATGCGCGGCGAGGAGACGCAATTGCTCGGCGCCCTCGGGCTCGATGCCGCCGGCGAAGCGCTGGTCTGCATGCCCGGCACGCATTCGAAATGGGTGCGCCTGAAGGACGGCACGGTTGCGCATTTCTCCACCTTCATGACCGGCGAGCTCTTCAGCGCCGTGTCGCGCGAGACGATTTTGTCGCTTGCGGTCGCAGGCGCCGAGGACGCCGAGGATGTCGCGAGTTTCCAGGCGGCGGTGAAAGCCGCGTATGAAGCGCCGGCCTTCGCCGCCAATTTTCTGTTCGGCGCGCGGTCGCGGCAGCTTTTGTTCGGGGGCACACCGGCCGCGGCGCGCGAAACGCTGTCGGGAACGTTGATCGGCGTCGAGCTGGCGGCAGGGCTGTCCGGCGCGATGCCGAAAGCAGGAATCACGCTGATTGCCTCGGGGCGGCTCGCAATGCTGTACCGGCTGGCTTTCGACACACTGTCGGTCACTGTGAACCCGGTCGATGCCGATGAAGCCGTCCGCCGCGGTCTGTCGATGGCGGCTGCCGCGATCTGGACGAAATGAGAGGACTGTTGAGATGAGCGTTCCCTTTCCGGCGATGAAGCGGCCACTGGTCGCGATCCTGCGCGGCGTGAAGCCCGAGGAGACGCAGGCCATCGTCGGCGTGCTGATCGAAGCCGGCATGACCGCAATCGAGATCCCGCTGAACTCGCCGGACCCGTTCCGCTCCATCGCGACAGCCGTGAAACAGGCGCCGGCGGACGTGCTGATCGGCGCCGGCACGGTGCTGACCACCGCAGATGTCGATCGTCTCAACGATGTCGGCGGCAAGCTGATGGTGTCGCCGAATGTCGATACACAGGTGCTCACGCGTGCGCATCAATACGCCATGGTGACGTTGCCGGGCGTGTTTTCGCCGACCGAGGCGCTGCTTGCCGCGCGCTCCGGCGCATCGGGCCTGAAATTCTTTCCGGCAAGCGTGCTCGGTGCGTCCGGCATTGCCGCGATCCGTGCCGTGCTGCCTGCCGGCGTGATGATTGCCGCCGTCGGCGGCGTCTCCGACCAGAACTTTGCGGAGTACATCAAGGGCGGCGTCACCGTGTTCGGGCTCGGCTCCAGCCTCTACAAGCCTGGCATGACGGCAACGGACGTTGCCGCTCGCGCAAAATTGACGATCGCGGCCTACGATCGGGCGATTGCGAAAGACTGAGCCCGCAATAAACAAGCCGTGATGCGGTCACACCCGCGCGTTATCCTATCTTGCTGGACCAGCGAGATCAGGAGACCGACATGGCGATCAACAACGTGGCCGATCTGTTCGTGGCAACGCTCGAACAGGCCGGTGTCAAGCGCATCTACGGCATCGTCGGCGACAGCCTGAATGCATTGACCGAAGCGCTGCGACGGCGCGGCACGATCGAGTGGATCCATGTCCGGCACGAGGAGGTTGCGGCCTTCGCCGCTGCCGGGGAAGCGGAGATGACGGGCAGCCTTGCGGTGTGCGCGGGCTCGTGTGGTCCGGGCAATCTGCATCTGATCAACGGCCTGTTTGACGCACACCGCAGCCGCGTGCCCGTGCTGGCGATCGCGGCGCAAATCCCGACCGCCGAGATCGGCAGCGGCTATTTCCAGGAGACGCATCCGCAAAACCTGTTCCGCGAGTGCAGCCATTATTGCGAGCTGGTCTCGGATCCGAGTCAGCTGCCTTACGTGCTGGAAAACGCCATCCGTGCGGCGGTGGGCATGCGCGGTGTTGCGGTCGTCGCCATGCCGGGCGACGTCGCGTTCCGCTCGCCACCCAAGCGTGCGCTGTCGACGGCGCGTGGCCTTGCGCTGTCCGCGCCGAAAATCGTGCCGCAAGCCGATGAACTGAAGGCGCTTGCGGACCTCCTCAACGGCGCCGAGCGCATTACCCTGTTCTGCGGTCGCGGCTGCGCCGGCGCGCATGCGCCGCTGATGCAGCTTGCGGAAACCTTGAAGAGCCCGATCGTGCATGCGCTGGGCGGCAAGGAGCATGTCGAATACGACAATCCGTACGACGTCGGCATGACCGGCTTCATCGGCTTCTCCTCCGGCTATGCCGCCATGCACGCCTGCGACGCGCTGGTGATGCTCGGCACGGATTTTCCCTACAAGCAGTTCTTCCCGACCGATGCGAAGATCGCGCAGGTCGACATCCGTCCGGAAAATCTCGGGCGCCGCTGCAAGATCGATCTCGGCCTCGTCGGCGACGTCAAGCTCACCCTTGAGGCGCTGCTGCCGCTTCTGAAATCCAAGACGCAGCGCAGGCACCTCGACGATGCGATCGCGCACTATAAGAAGGCGCGCGAGGGCCTGGACTCACTCGCAAAGGGCACGCCGGGCACCAAACCAATCCATCCGCAATACCTGGCCAAGGTCATCAGCGACCACGCCTCAGAGGATGCCGCGTTCACCGCCGACGTCGGCACACCCACGGTGTGGGCCGCGCGCTATCTCGACATGAACGGTCGCCGCCGGCTGATCGGCTCGTTCGTGCACGGCTCGATGGCCAACGCCATGCCGCAGGCGATCGGCGCGCAGGCCGCGCGGCCCGGCCGGCAGGTGATCTCGCTTTCGGGCGACGGCGGCTTCACCATGCTGATGGGCGATCTGATCACGCTGACGCAGATGAAGCTGCCGGTGAAGGTGGTCATCTTCAACAACGGCGTGCTCGGCTTCGTCGCACTGGAAATGAAGGCGGCCGGCTTCGTCGACACCAATGTCGATCTGGAGAATCCGGACTTCGCGGCGATGGCGCGCGCGATGGGCATCTTCGCAAGGCGCGTCGAGGATCCCGGCGAGCTCCCGGGAGCGGTGAAGGACATGCTGGCCCACGACGGGCCGGCGCTGCTCGACGTGGTCACGGCGAAGCAGGAGCTGTCGATGCCGCCGACCATCACGCCCGAACAGATCAAGGGATTCAGCCTCTGGGTCTTGCGCGCCGTGATGAACGGCCGCGGCGACGAGGTCGTCGATCTCGCCAAGACCAATCTGCTGCCGCGCTAACCCCGCTTGACCGACGGCACCGGCAGCCGCTCATGGCGGCGCTGGAAGCGTTGCCAGTGCAGGACGATCCCGATCAGCAGCGCCGGCACGAAGCCGAGCGTGATCAGGAAATGCGGCAGCTGCGCCGGCGAGATGAACGCAATGCCGATGTCGGAGATCAGCCAGAGTGCTGCGAACATCACGGCGAAATCGGTGCGCGGGCAGCGCAGATAGTAGAACACGGCGGTGATGACGACGGCGGGTCCGATGGCGATGCCGATCATCACCGTCGTCAGCTCCTTCGGCGTCAGCGCGTCGAGCACCATCGCTGCCAGCAGCCAGAGCGCGGCGAACATGGCGATGATGTCGAGCGGATGCCTCAACCCAATACCTCTCGTGAGAGACGCGCTATCGTTGGGGCCCAGGCCTTGGCCGTCAAGGGAAAATGCGCCTATTCCTCGTCGTTTCCGGGCGTCGGCCGCAGCATGAAATGGCCAAAGGCCGTGGCGATCGGCTTGTTCGCATCGTCCTGCCAGGCCCGCGCCTCGAAGGCGACGATGCGCCGGCCCTGTTTCACAATCGAGACGTTGGCGATGGTGTCGAGCGCGCGGCCCGAGCGCAGATAGTTGACGGTCAATCCGATCGGCTTGGGCAGTGCGGCGGCGCCGAGCTCGCGCGCCACTCCGAAGATCGCGGTGGTCTCGAGGAAGGCGCCGGTCATGCCGCCATGAATCGCGGGCAGGATCGGGTTGCCGATGATCTTTGGCGAGAACGGCATCGTCAGTGTGTCGTCGTCATTGACGCGAATGCCGAGGCAGCGCGCGAACGGGCTGTTGGCGAACGGGCCTTCCGGATCGTCCGGCGCCTCCAGCGATGGAATGCCGGGCGAATCCGTCCTGCGGTCCGCAAGCATGTTGGTGCGGTTGGCGCCGATCATGAAGCAGGCGGTCGCGGTCGCGACCGGATCGTCCTCGGACTCCTGATAGGCGGTGGAGCGCACGAAGGCGATCGAACGCGTGGTGCGGTAGCAGACCGAATGCGCTTTGATGTCGAGGCCCGGCGTCGCCGGCTTCTGATAGTCGATGCGCAGATCGAGTGTCGCGATCGCGCTTGTACCGTCGAGCGCGAGTTGCACCGCCATGCCGCAGCTCTCGTCCAGCATCGCGGTGACGACGCCGCCATGCAGGACGCCGGTCTCGGTGTCGCCGACGAAGACGGGCCGGTAGGGCAGGCTGGACCAGGCCTCGCGCGGTGCGAAGCGGTCGAGCTGAAGCCCGCTGATCTGGCCGTAATCGGAGCGCCGGC
Organism: Bradyrhizobium sp. WSM4874; assembly: GCF_055811835.1. Taxonomy (NCBI): domain Bacteria; kingdom Pseudomonadati; phylum Pseudomonadota; class Alphaproteobacteria; order Hyphomicrobiales; family Nitrobacteraceae; genus Bradyrhizobium; species Bradyrhizobium sp. WSM4874. The sequence goes on along the minus strand of NZ_JBVVPR010000033.1, from coordinate 64,746 downwards.
CCCTGATCGCTTCGGCGAGGTCCTCGAACGAAAGTGTGGTCGGTGAGCTGGACATGACGACGTTCTAGACCAGTGGCGGGCGCGGCGCAAAACCCCGGATGCGTGTCCCGCGGCAGGCGTGCCGGGGGCGGTTTGGCCTCGACAGGGCGGGCCGAAGCAACGATGGTGGGCGCCTCGTTCGTTCGACTAGCCGCAAGGAGTGCCCATGGCCGATCCCGAAATGCCCGCCACCAGCCAGGGGCCCGTCATCATTTCGACCTCGAGCTCGGAGCGGGCGCCAATCATCTATTTCGACGGCGCATCCTGCTTCGGACACCACAACGGCGCCATTCAGATCGAACTCGCCGCGAACCTCCTGATGCCGGTCGGCGCCGCCGTCAGGGTTGACGTCGTTCAGACCGCGCATCTGCGCTGCAGCGTGGCCGCCGCGCTGGCGCTGCGCGAAGCGCTCGAAAAGGCGCTGGCAATGTACCAGCAGGGCCAGCAGCAGCCCCGGCCGGAGGAAATTCCGACGGTGAAGAACTGAGGCCGTTAGCGGATCGCAGTTAATGCGATCAACGCGCTCAGCTCACATGCACCTTCGGCTTCCTGCCGTCGTTCCACTTGCCGTCGATCGCGCGCTCGATCTGGGCGGCGAGTTGCAGCAGGAGGCCGTCATTGGCCTGTTTCGCAATCGCCTGGATGCCGAGCGGCAGGCCGTGGTCCTGCGTCGCCATCGGCATCGAGATCGCGGGCATGCCGCAGAGATTGGCGAGCGGCGTGAAGGCGAAGAAGCGCCAGAGATTGCCGAACCAGTCGAGCACGTCGGGGTTGTCTGAGATGGTGAGATATTCACGGGTGCCGACCTTCGGCGTCGGCAGCGCGGTGATCGGGGTCAGGATCACGTCCCACTGCTCGAAGAAGGCGCCGAAGGCGCGCGAGGTCGTGTTGAACACGCCCTGCATCTTCGCCCGCTCGGCGAAGCTCGTGTGCCGGCCGGCTTCCCAGATCCGGATGTTCATGGGCTCGATGAGGTCTTCCGGGGGCCGTTCCAGCCCGCGCGCGGCGAGCATGTTGGAGATCACCACGGCAAAATTCGAGATATAGCAGGTGGTCTGCGCCTCGAACGCGGCGCGGAAGTCGAGCTCGGGCAGGGCGTAGTCGACGTGATGGCCGAGGCCTTCGAGGAAACGGCCGGCCTTCGCCAGCTCGGCCGCGATCTCGGGCGTCGCGGTATAGTCCCCCCAGCTGTGCGACAGCGCGATGCGAAGTTTTGACGGATCGCGCTTGATCATCTCTGAATAAGGCTGCGCCGTGGTCCAGAACGGCATGAACTCGCCGGGCGCCGCTCCCCTTGCATGATCGACGAAGGCGGCGGTGTCGCGCACCGAGCGCGACTGGCAGCCCTGGATCGAGACAAGGCCGGTGAGATCGGACATGTGCGGTGCGAGCGAGAACACGCCGCGCGAGACCTTCAGCCCGATATTGCCGTTGACACCGGCAGGAATGCGGATGGAGCCGCCGCCGTCGGTCGCATGCGCGATTGGCACCACGCCCGCGGCCACCATCGCGGCGCTTCCCGCCGACGAGCCGCAGGTGGTGTAATCGGTGTCCCAGGGATTGCGCGTGACATAGACGGCCGGATTGTCGGCCGAGCTGCATACGCCGAATTCCGGCGTCGTGGTGCGTCCGATCAGGTTCAGTCCGGCCTGGCGGAATTTGCCGGTCAGGAACGTGTCGGCGCTGGCGCGATTGCCGCGCATTAGCAGCGAGCCCATCTCCTGGAGCCGGCCCTTCATGGTCGGGCCGAGGTCCTTCATCAGGAAGGGCAGGCCGGCGAACGGGCCGGCAAGATTGGCGCCGTCCTTGGCGGGATCGGCGATCACGTCGTCGAACAGCTCGACCACGCCGGACAGTGCCGGATTGACCTTGGCGACGCCCGCGGCGGCCTGGCGCGCCAATTCCTTCGCCGTGAGCTCGCCCTTGCGGACGCGCGCAGCCAGCCCCACGCCATCGTGCTGCGCCCATTCGTTCCAGCTCATCGGAAAAGTCATGCGATCCAAACCTCTTCATGCGGCGCCACCTTAGTTTCGCACGGGAACACTTTAATCAACTGAGCGGCGCGAAGGGCAGGGTTGCGCCGGATGGAGAGGTAAGCCCGCATTGCATGCGTACGCATCAATTCGAGAGCTTAGCGATCACCGCGACCGGGCCGCCGCCGGCGGGGCCCTGGTGCTCGGCGCCGCCGGAGACATAGACCGCCCCGGTGCCGGCGAGGCCGGCAATCAGGCCGCCGACGGCAGCCCGGGCGTGCCGTGTCGAGCTGATATCGGTATCTTCCAGCATGGTGTGTCGGAAGCCGCGCACGCTGCCATCAGGCGAGGCCTCGGCCTTGGCGAAGACGTTGACAAGCTCGCGGCCGGTCGTCGTCTGCGGCGCGGCACCGAGCCCAACGCTCTCCAGCGCCGCAAGCACCGCGGCGGCGTCGATCGCATCGCTCATTACGGCATGCCCGATCTCGAATTCGCTCGTCGAGGACATAGCGTTGCCGAGCACGATGACCACGTTGTGCATCAGCTCGATTCCGGACGATGTCGAGGCGACGTTCGAGAACAGATCGTAGCGTCGCAGCACGTCCTCGCCGCGAATGTCGGTTGCGATCTCGCCGAGCGCGACTGCAACGCCGAGCGCGGAGGCGCCGCGGGAATAGGCCATCGAACTGTAGGCGCTGGTCGTCACCGTCTTGTTGCCGCGCGCATTCGCTGCCGCAACGCGCTCACTGGTGAGCAGCGGGCACTTGATCTGCACGAAGTGGACGTCGGCGGGATCGGCGATGCCGGCATCCTCCGTCGCGGCCTTCACGGCGTCGGCTGTCTCCATGATCTGAGCGGAGCGGCCGAGTTCTTCCGGGAGAAAATCCCGCGTGTGCGCCATGCCGATGCTCAGGCGCTTGCCGGCGGTGCCTGCCGGGCGCTGCAGAACGTCGCGGCGCGTGAACACGGTGATGTGCGGGCTCAGCACGCCCTCGGTGCCGCCGGACATCACGAAAGCGATGCGCTGCTCGACCTCCTGCGGCGAGAGCCCGAGCTGCGGCGCCAGCGCCGTGCACAGCGCGGCAACGGCATATTCCCGGGTAAAGTCGTTGACGCCGCCATTGCCTTCGGTCTTGCCGAGGATGGCCAGGATGGATGTCGGATCGATCGCGCCGGAGCCGATCATGCTGATCAATCCGGAGACGTCGCCGGGGCCGTGGGTGGCGACCTTGAAGACGCCGACCGATGTCGTCCGCATTATAGTCCTCACATGGGGTTCAGGAGCCCGGCGGACAAAACAGCCGCTGAACCGGGGCGCCTGTCAAGGTGTCGAGGCAATTCCCATCGTCGTCCTGGCGAACGCCAGGACCCATTACCCCCAGGGGGAGTTTCGCGAAGGCTCGTCGTTCGGCACGCCTACCGCCCACAATCGATGTATCACGCGGTATGGGTCCTGGCTTCGCCAGGACGACAGCAGGATGTGCGTCGTCTTCCCACGCTCCCACGATTGTGGCGAGATCGCATCGGCCCGACAAAAAATCCCCTGTCGACGGTCGTCCGCCGCACCTTGATGAATCAGCCCCGAATGGTCCATAAGCGGCGTCCCGCAGCCGGTGGTTCGCCTCCGCGATGCGTGCTTGGTTAGAGAGGTTCTCGCGTGGCAAATATCAACCAGAAAATTGCGCAGGAGCTTGGGGTTCGGGCGGAGCAGGTCGAGGCGACAGTGGCGCTGCTCGACGGCGGCGCCACGGTTCCCTTCATCGCCCGCTACCGCAAGGAAGCGACCGGTGCGCTCGACGACGCGCAATTGCGCACGCTCGAGGAGCGCCTGGGTTACCTGCGCGAGCTCGAAGACCGCCGCAAGGCCATCCTCGAATCGGTCCGCGATCAGGGCAAGCTCGATGCCGCGCTGGAAGCCTCCATTCTCGCCGCCGACAGCAAGGCACGCCTCGAAGACATCTATCTGCCGTTCAAGCCGAAGCGCCGCACCAAGGCCGAGATCGCCAAGGAAGCCGGCCTCGAGCCGCTCGCCAATCAGCTCATGGCCGAGCCCACCAACGATCCGAAGGTCGTTGCCGAAGCCTTCGTCAATGCCGAGAAGGGCGTTGCCGATGCCGCTGCAGCACTCGACGGTGCCCGCGCCATCCTGGTCGAGCGTTTCGACGAAGACGCCGACCTGATCGGTGCGCTTCGCGAGGAGGTGTGGACCAATGCGCGCATGACATCCAAGGTGCGCGACGGCAAGAAAACCGAGGGCGAAAAGTTTGCCGATTATTTCGAGTTCTCCGAGCCGCTGACGAAGCTGCCCTCGCACCGCATCCTCGCGATGTTCCGCGGCGAGAAGGAAGAGATCCTCGATCTTCAGATCCAGGCCGAGACCGAAGCATCGCCGCCGGGCGTGCCGAGTGTCTATGAGCTGAAGATCATGAAGCGGTTCGGCATCGCCGACCTCAAGCGCGCCGGCGACCGCTGGATGATCGACACCGTGCGCTGGGCCTGGCGCACCAAGATCCAGGTGCATCTCAACATCGACCTGCGCATGCGGCTGTGGAATGCGGCCGAGACCGAGGCCGTGCGCGTGTTTGCCTCGAACCTGCGCGACTTGCTGCTCGCGGCGCCAGCCGGCACCCGTGTCACCATGGGTCTCGATCCCGGCTTCCGCACCGGCGTCAAGGTTGCCGTCACCGACGCGACCGGCAAGGTGGTGGATACCGCCGTGATCTATCCGCACGAGCCGCAGCGGCAGTGGAACGAGGCGCTGGCGATCCTCGGCAAGCTCGCGCTGAAACATCGCGTCGAGCTGATCGCGATCGGCAACGGCACCGCCTCGCGCGAGACCGACAAGCTCGCGGCCGATCTCGCCAAGGGTCTGCCCGACTTGAAGATGACCAAGATCGTGGTGTCGGAAGCCGGCGCTTCGGTCTATTCGGCCTCGGCTTTCGCCTCGGAGGAGTTGCCGGGCCTCGACGTCACCCTGCGCGGCGCAGTGTCGATCGCGCGGCGGCTCCAGGATCCGCTGGCCGAGCTGGTCAAGATCGAACCCAAGGCGATCGGCGTCGGCCAGTACCAGCACGACCTCGGCCAGGCCAAGCTTGCCAAATCGCTCGACGCCGTGGTCGAAGACTGCGTGAATGCCGTCGGCGTCGACGTCAACACCGCGTCCGCTCCGCTGCTCGCGCGCGTGTCGGGTGTCGGCTCCGGCCTGGCCTCGAGCATCGTGGCACACCGCGACGCCAACGGGCCGTTCAAGTCGCGCAAGGCGCTGAAGGACGTGCCGCGGCTCGGCCCCAAGGCGTTCGAGCAGTGCGCCGGCTTCCTGCGCATTCTCGGCGGCGAGGACCCGCTCGACGCCTCCGGCGTGCATCCGGAAGCCTATCCGGTGGTGCGCCGGATCCTCAGCGCGACCAAGAGCGACATCAAGGCGCTGATCGGCAGCAGCGACATCGTTCGCACGCTGAAGCCGAAAGACTTTGTGGACGAGACGTTTGGTCTGCCGACCGTCACCGATATCCTGCGCGAGCTCGAGAAGCCCGGCCGCGACCCGCGTCCGGCGTTCAAGGCCGCTGTGTTCATGGATGGCGTCGAGGAGATCAAGCACCTCAAGAAGGGCATGATCCTCGAGGGCACCGTGACCAACGTCGCCGCGTTCGGCGCCTTCGTGGACATCGGCGTGCACCAGGACGGCCTGGTGCACATTTCGGCGATGTCCAGGACCTACATCAAGGATCCGCGCGAGGTGGTGAAGCCCGGCGACATCGTCAAGGTGAAGGTGCTGGACTTCGAGGTCGCGCGCAAGCGCATCTCGCTGACATTGCGCCTCGACGACGAAGTCGGCGCCAAGAAGGAAGCGCCCGGCATGCAGCGGGACAACAGCTCACGCAACCCCTCCCGCATGACTTCGTCGGCCCCGCGCCAGCAGGAATCTTCCGGTGGCGGCGGCGCCCTCGCCGAAGCGCTGCGCCGCGCGGCCGAGAAGAACGGCGGCAAGCGGGCGTAGGTACTTAAGCCCTCCCCGCTCTTCTGCGGGGAGAGGTCGGATCGTCTCCGTACGTTGAGCTGCTCAACAACCGGAGAGTTCTCTCCACGTCGTCATTGCGAGCGCAGCGAAGCAATCCAGACTGCCTCCGCCCGGACAGTCTGGATTGCTTCGTCGCAAGGGCTCCTCGCAATGACGAGGAGAGAGCGCGGGTCCGCCTCCCTGACACCCGCGTCAGAATCTGGCGCGTTTGTAAGTTGAAGGTGCCGGTCCCTTGCTTTCATCTGAGCCTCCTCGCGCGGCAGGTATCGCTGCGCAGCACGGAGGACGCTTCGATGGACAACAGGATTCTCAAAGGCCTTACGGCGGTGTCGATCGCCGCGGTGATGGCGCTCGCTTCGCCTGTGCTCGCCCGTGGCGGAGGTCACGGCGGTGGCGGCTTTGGCGGTGGCGGGCATTTCGGTGGCGGCGGCATGCACGCCGGTGGCTTCGGTGGTATGCACGTTGGCGGCATGGGCGGCGCCCGCTTCGCACATGCGGCGATCGGGCCGCGCTTCGCTGGCTCCGGCTGGCACGGCAGGCCGTTCATCGGCCGCCACGCCTTCTTCCGGCACCACCATCGCTTCTTCTTCGGAGCACCTTTCATCTACGCCGGCTACAATGACGGCTGCTGGCGCAGGAGCTTGACGCCCTATGGGTGGCAATGGGTCAATGTGTGCGGAGACAGTTGGTACTAGCATCGCCGTACCGCACCATTGTCGCGATCGTCATCGGGCGGTTCCGCTCAGCCCCGGAACGGGATAGTCTGGTGACGATCGTCGCGCGGAGTTTGTCATGACCGGAGCTCACCGCCGCATTCTGGTCGTCGAGGACGATGCGGAAACCGCAGGCCAGCTCGTCGAAGAGCTGACGATTTCCGGCTACGACGTCGATCTCGCCGCCACCGGGCGCGAAGCCCTCAGCCACGGCGCCGCGCGCGACTATGCCGTGATCACCATCGACCGCATGCTGCCCGACATCGACGGCATCACCGTGATGCGCCAGTTGCGCGACGACGGCATCGCCGCGCCATTCCTGATCATCTCGGCGCTGGGCGAAGTCGACGACCGCGTGCGCGGCTTGCGCGCCGGCGGCGACGATTATCTTGTCAAGCCGTTCTCCTTCACCGAATTGCTGGCGCGGCTGGAGGCACTCGGCCGGCGCAGCGACACCGTTGCCAAGGAGACGATCCTGCGGGTCGGCGATCTCGCCATCGACCTGATTGCACGCAGCGCCAGCCGCCGCGCCAGGAAGATTCCGCTATTGCCGCGGGAATTCCAGCTGCTCGAATATCTGGTCCGCAACGAGGGCCGCGTCGTTTCGCGTGCGATGCTGCTCCAGCACGTCTGGGATTTGCACTTCGATCCGTCCACGAACATCATCGACGTCTATGTCGGGCGCGTCCGTCGCAAGGTCGATGATGCCCAGGCCTATCCGCTGATCCACACCATCCGCGGCATCGGATATTGTCTCCGTGCTCCTGGCTAAAACGCTCCGCTCCTCGACCTTCCGCCTTGCGCTGATCGCGATCGGAACGTTCGGGCTGATCGTCGCGGCGATCATGACCTATGTCTATTTCGGCACGATCGCCTATGTGCAGAGCCGGGTCGGCGACGCCGGCGATCACAGCGGCTTCACCGCGATGATCGAGCTCGCAATGGCTGTGGTAGCCGTGCTGATGCTGGTGCTCGCCGGGCTCGCCGCGGTGCTGGTGACGCGCCGCACGGTCGGGCGAATCGAGGAGATCAACGCCACCAGCCGCGCCATCATGATGTCCGGCCTCGACCAGCGCATTCCCTTGCGCGGCAGTCACGACGAGTGGGACCGCGTCGCCGAAAACCTCAACCAGATGCTCGATCGCATCGAGACTTTGATGGGCGAGGTCAAGCAGGTCAGCGACAACGTCGCTCATGATTTGCGTACGCCGCTGACGCGCATGCGCGGCCGGCTGGAAAAGGCCTATCACGCCCCTCGCAATGGCGAAACCGACGCAGCGCTGATCGGCGACACCATCGCGGATCTCGACGCCGTGCTCGGCATGTTTGCCTCCATCACCCGCATCTCGGAGATCGAGACCCGCGCCCGCCGCAGCGCGTTTCGCACCCTCAATCTCGCCGAGATCGCCGGCGAGGTCGTCGAGCTCTACGATGCCGCCGCCGAACAGGTCGCGACGCGGCTCAGCCTGGGCGGCGACCGCGAGGTGGCGATTATTGGCGATCGCGACCTCCTGTTCGACGCCATCGCCAATCTCGTCGACAACGCGATCAAGCACGGCTGCCAAGGCGGGCAGGTGACCGTCACCTGCCGCAGTGCCAACGAGGCGGCAGTGATCGCGATCGCCGACGATGGTCCGGGCATTCCGGCGGATCAGCGCGATCACGTGTTCAAGCGCTTCTACCGGCTCGAGCAGAGCCGCTACACCCCGGGTAACGGTCTTGGCCTGAGTCTGGTCGCGGCAGTTGCCGGCCTCCATGGCGCCGAGATTGCCCTGCACGACAACGCGCCGGGCCTGACGGTCCAGCTCAGCTTCCCGCCGCACCCGTCTTAGAGTTCGATCACGCCGCGGCGGGCCGCATGTGCCACCGCATCGGTGCGGCCGGTGGCATCGAGCTTGTCGAGCAGCGAGCCGACGTGGAATTTCACGGTATGCACGGAAATGTTGAGCTGACGCGCGATCATCTTGTTGGAGCCACCTTCCGCCATCAGTGCCAGCACGTCGAGCTCGCGCTGCGTCAGCGCGATATCGTCGGGCATGATGCGCGGATCGCGAGTGACAATCGTCGCGGCGGCCTTCTCGCCGGGGTTGGCGAGGCGAAGTCCGGCGATATTGCCGAGCAGAGCCGCGAGGCGATCGGCGAGGGCGGGATCGTCGATCTCCAGGGACAGCACGATCTCGGGCGCGATGTCCTCGCTCACGCCTCGGGCCTCTCGCCGACCGTGACCTTGAAGCTGACCGGTTCGCCGCCGCGGTGCGCGGTCACGTCGACGACCGCGCCCACGCTCGCCGGACCGAGCGTCCGCGACAGCGCACGTACGCCGGACAGCTTCTGGTCGTTGACCGCGACGATGACGTCGCCCTGGCGGATGCCGGCCGCGGCCGAAGGTCCGGCCTTGTCGACATTCATCACCATCGCGCCGACGCCGTCGTCGAGCCGCACCGGCTGCAGTCCGAGACCGAGATATCCGCGTGCGATGTGGCCGCGGGCCTCTAATTGTGCCGCGACCCGTTCGATCGTCGCCGTCGGGATCACCAGCACACGCCTCGGGCCGAGCACAGCCATGCCGAAGGAGTCGCCCGATGCATCGAGCGCGAGGCCGCCCTGCTGGCTGGAGCGCAAGCGGACGTCGAGCTCGATCCGCGCGTCGATGTCGCCGCCGCGCAAGGAGCGCCAGCTCTTGCCTGAGGCCGATACCATCCCGAGCGTGGCGCTCGGCGCATCGCGGTTGGTGGCGACGACGACCGACAACGCGCCCAGGGGCGGCACAATTGTGGACAGCTTGACCGGGGTCATCGCAGTATCGGCGCGCAACAGTGCGATATCCGTCGTATGGTCGCGACCCGCGATCGTGGCAGCCGCGGTGCTGCCGTCGGGGAGGCCGATCTCGACGTCGCCCTCGTCGGCCAAGGCCTCGTCGGCGGTGACGATCAGGCCGGGTTTCCAGACGAAGCCAGTGGCGCGGGAGCGATGCGAATGCACGGCGACGACGGACGGCGCAGTGCGCGCCACCACATCTGCGAGTGCGGACGACAGCGAGGTCAGGGGAGTTGAGTCGGTCATAGCAGGCTCCTGTAAGCTGTCCTCAATCTGGGATGTCGCGGGCAATTGCGAAACTGGCCGGATGGCCAGGACCGGGACGGACCTCCGTAGGACCGCGGCCGACGAACATGTGATTGGGAGCCGCTCACGGCAACGTGTAGCAATCAAGATAATGCGCCGCACGGCCCTAAACGCTTCCAGCGAGCCCTGACCGATGACCATCGACCTGACCCGCCGTACTCTGCTTCAACTCGCCGGCGCCACCTCGCTTGCAATGGCGGCGGCCGGCGCGGCGCGCGCCGAGGGCGCACCACAGGGCGGTGGGCCGACCTACGCCAGCCGCACGCCGATGCGGGTCGGCATGGTGACGCTCCGGGTGAAAAACCTCGACAAGGTCGCCGAGTACTATCGCGACGTGATCGGCCTTACCGTCTTGGAGCGCTCTGCGAGCGCCGCCAAGCTCGGCACAGCCGGTATCACGCTGCTGGTGCTGGAGGCCCGTCCTAACGCTGAGATCGAGCCGCGCAATGCCGCCGGCCTCTACCATACCGCGTTCTTGATGCCGACACGCAAGGACCTCGCGCGCTGGCTGGTAGCAGCCGCCTCGCATCGCGTGCCGCTGTCGGGCTTTGCCGATCATCTCGTCAGCGAATCCGTCTATCTCGACGATCCCGAAGGCAACGGCATCGAGGTCTATGCCGACCGCGATCCCTCGCAATGGCAGTGGAGCGAGGGCAGCGTGAAGATGGCGTCCGACGAGCTCAACATTCCCGACCTGCTGTCGCTGACCAATGCGCGCGTGCCTGATTATGCGAAGGCGCCGGACGGTTTGCGCATCGGCCACATGCATCTGCGTGTCGGCGACCTCGCGCAGGCCGAGCGCTTCTATCACGGCGCCGTCGGCCTGGACCCGACCCGCAGCCGCAACGGTGCTGCGTTCCTGTCGTCGGGCCGCTACCACCATCACCTCGGCATGAACGTCTGGCAGAGCCAGGGTGCCGGCCAACGCGACGATCAGGCAACGGGGCTCGCCTGGTTTTCGCTGGTGACGGAGAAGCCGGACCTGCTTGCTGCGCAGGACGAGCGCCTGCGCAAGGGCGGCGCGAAAGTCACGGCGCTGGCGGACGGCGTGGAGGCGATCGATCCCTGGGGCACGCGGGTGCGGCTGATCAGGGTTTGATCGCCGGCGCGAGCGTTGGTAATACCGGTCTGGCGCTGGCCAGTTTCCGGGATTCACATCTGACATGTCCGATTTTCGCGGCGTCTTCCCCTATCTCGTCTCGCCCGTCGACGCCGACGGCGCGGTGCGGACGAATGTGCTCGCAAAACTCTGCGACGATCTGATCGGCGCCGGTGTCCACGGTCTGACCCCGCTCGGCTCGACCGGCGAGTTCGCCTATCTCAATGCCGCCCAACGCACCGCGGTGGTGCAGACCACGATCGAGGCAGCCAAGGGGCGTGTGCCTGTTGTCGCGGGCGTGGCCTCCACCTCGACGGCGGACGCGGTGGCGCAGGCGAAAGCGTATCAGAAGCTCGGCGCCGACGGCATTCTGGCGATTCTGGAAGCGTATTTCCCGCTCGCCGAGGCCCAAATCGAATCCTATTTTCGCGCCATTGCGGATGCCGTGGACATCCCTGTCGTCATCTACACCAATCCGCAATTCCAGCGCTCCGATCTCACCCTCGACACCATCGCGCGCCTCGCCGAACACCCGCGCATCGGCTACATCAAGGACGCCTCGACCAACACCGGCCGGCTGCTCTCGATCATGAACCGCTGCGGAGATGCCTTGCGGGTGTTCTCGGCCTCCGCCCACATTCCAGCCGCGGTGATGCTGATCGGCGGGCTCGGCTGGATGGCGGGCCCGGCCTGCATCATCCCGCGCCAGAGCGTCGCGCTCTACGACCTCTGCAAGGCCGGCCGCTGGGATGAGGCGATGGCGCTCCAGCGCAGGCTGTGGCGCATCAACGAGGCCTTTGCCCGCTTCAACCTGGCGGCCTGCATCAAGGCCGGATTGGCCATCCAGGGTTACGATGTCGGCGATCCCGTCCCGCCGCAGGCCGCTCTCACCGCCGATGCGCGCAAGGTGGTGGAAGCGGCCTTGCGGGAGCTTGGCTAGCCGTCCATAGGACGGCTTCGCTTGCGCTCGCCTATGCCCGGCATGACGAAATCGTGGATATACCGCCTAAAACCGCGGCTGGCCTCGCATGCCTCGATCCGCTAAAAGGCGGCCGCACTTTGAGGCTTAGAGGACCCCACGGAATGAACATTCTTCCCGGCAATTTGCGTTTCGGAGCGGGGCAGCCCGTCAAGCGTTTGGAAGACCAGCGACTGCTCACCGGGAAGGGGCAGTTCATCGACGACAAGCCGGAAGATGGCGCGCTGTGGTTGTACCTGCTGCGCTCGCCCCATGCCCACGCGAAGATCGTCTCGATCGACACTGGCGCTGCCACTGCAATGCCCGGCGTGACCGCGGTCTACACCGGCGCCGACCTCGTCAAGGACGACATCGGCGTCATCCCGACGCTGAGCATCTTCAAGCGCCCCGACGGCAAGCCGATGACGGTGCCGCCACGCCGCCTGCTCGCGCACGAAATCGTGCGCTACGCCGGCGAGGCCGTGGCCGCCGTGGTGGCCTCCTCGCGTGCCGACGCGCAGACCGCGGCCGAAGCGATCGTGGTCGAGTATGACGTGCAGCCGGCCGTGGTCGATCCCGTCGAGGCGGTCAAACCCGGTGCGCCTGTGGTGTGGCCGGAGGCGCCCGACAACATCGTCGGCGCGATGAGCTACGGCGATGCCGCCAAGGTGGACGAGGCTTTTGCCAGGGCGGCGCATACCGTCGAGCTCGATCTCGTCAGCCAGCGCCTGGTGCCGTCGGCCATGGAGCCGCGCTCGACCATTGCCGAGATCGACAAGAAATCCGGCCGCCTTCTGCTGCATGTGCAGTCGCAGACACCCGCCTCGACCCGTGACGTGCTGGCCGAGGCCGTGCTGAAGCGTCCGAAGGACAGCGTTCGCGTGCTGGTCGGCGATATCGGCGGCGGCTTTGGCCAGAAGACCAACCTCTATCCCGAGGACGGCATCGTCGCCTATGCGGCAACCAAGCTGAACAAGAAGATCCGCTGGCGCGGCGACCGCACCGACGAATTCGTCGGTGGCACCCACGGCCGCGATCTCACCTCGACCGCTTCCTTCGCGCTCGACGAGAAGGGCAAGGTGCTGGCCTATCGCGTCAGCTCGATCGGCTGTACCGGCGCGTATTCCTCGGGCGCGGCCAACATCATTCCGCTGGTGCTGGGGCCATTCGTGCAGACCGGCGTCTACGATCTGCCGCTGGTGCATTTCGAGGTGAAGTCGGTGATGACCCACACCGCACCCGTCGGCGCCTATCGCGGGGCGGGCCGGCCGGAGGCCGTGTTCATCGTCGAGCGCCTGTTCGACGCGGCCGCGCGGAAAATCGGCATGGATCCGCGCGCGATCCGGAAAGCCAACTACATCAAGCCTGCGCAACTACCCTACACCAACGCCGCAGGGCAGGTTTACGATTCCGGCGCCTTCGCGCACATGCTCGATCGCGCCGTGAAGCTCGCCGACTGGGACGGCTTTGCCGCGCGCAAGAAGGCGGCGAAGAAGAAGGGCCTGCTCTACGGCCGCGGCCTCACCTCCTATATCGAATGGACCGGCGGCCGCGCCCACACCGAAAAGGTCAGTCTGCACGCGACGTCGGAAGGCCGCGTCATTCTGCATTCCGGTACCATGGCGATGGGGCAGGGATTGCAGACCACCTACACCCAGATGATCTCCGACACGCTCGGCATTGCCATGGACAAGATCGACGTGGTCCAGGGCGACACGGATCTGGCGACGGGCTTCGGCAGCGTCGGATCGCGTTCGCTGTTCGTCGGCGGCACGGCGGTCGCGGTCTCCTCCAACGATCTGATCCAGAAGGCGCGCGAGAAGGCGGCGAACGTGCTGGAGACCTCGATCGAGGACATCGAATACCAGGGTGGCATGCTCACCGTGGTCGGCACCGACCGCCGTATCAGCCTGTTCGACATTGCCGAGAAAGAAGGCGGCGCGAAACTCAGCGTCGATTCCGAAGGCGAAGTGGACGGTCCGAGCTGGCCGAACGGCACCCATATCTGCGAGGTCGAGATCGATCCGGAGACCGGCGTCTCCAAGGTCGTGCGCTACACCACGGTCGACGACGTCGGTGTCGCCGTGAACCCGATGCTGGTCACCGGCCAGATCCATGGCGGTGTCGCGCAAGGCATCGGCCAGGCGCTGTACGAAGGCGTCTCCTACGATGCCGACGGTCAGCTCCTCACCGCGAGCTATCAGGACTACTGCATCCCGCGCGCCGACGACGTTCCCCCGATCGTGGTGACGCTCGACGATTCCGCGCCCTGCCGCACAAATCCGCTCGGCGCCAAGGGCTGCGGCGAATCCGGCGCCATCGGCGGCCCCCCCTGCGTCACCAACGGCGTGATGGATGCGCTCGCCGAACTCGGCATCACCCAGCTCAACACGCCCCTGACGCCGCAGAAGATCTGGCAGGCGATCCGGGACGCGAAGGTGGGGTAGTTGTAGTCTGCGCCGTCGCAACAATCACAATTGTCGTCCCGGCGAAGGCCGGGACCCATAACCACCGAGTCCAATTTGGCGACGGCTGGTGGTGACCAGCTTCGTGCTACAACTTCGTCACGGCGTATGGGTCCCGGCCCCCCGTGCGCAATGGCGCACCAGGCCGGGACGACAGCGAGAATGTAGCGCCGGTACCCCTCAAATTCCCAGCATCATCTTCGCGATGATATCGCGCTGGATCTCCGAGGTGCCGCCGAAGATCGTATAGGCGCGGCCGTTGAGATATTCCGGCACGACAGTCAGCATCTCGTCCGGCATCGGCGGCTCATGGTTGAGCCTGTAAAGCGGGCGCATCGGCTCGACCGCGAGGGCGTCGTGGCCGATCACGTCGGCGCCGAGCCGCGTCACGGCCTGCCGGATCTCGCTATTGCGCAGCTTCAGGATCGACGACACCGCACCGGGATTCTGTCCGGTCTGCAATGCCGACAGCACGCGCAGCTCGGTCATCTCCAGCGCGTCGATGTCGACCTCGACCTCGGAGATGCGCGTCGCGATATCGAGGCTGTCGATCGCGCGCCCCGTCAGGTCGGACTCGGCGAGATCCGCGATCGCCTTCAGCCCCTCGCGCAATTTTGCCGAAGCGATGCCGGAGCCGCGCTCGAACTCGAGCAGATATTTGCCGTAGGTCCAGCCCTTGCCTTCCTCGCCGACGCGGTTGGCCACGGGCACCCGCACGTCGTCGAAGAACACCTGGTTGACCTCGTGGTCGCCGCCGATTGTGAGGATGGGTCGCGTGGTGATGCCCGGTGTCTTCATGTCGATCAGGATGAAGCTGATGCCATCCTGCTGCCGCGGGCCGTCGCTGGTGCGCACCAGCGCGAACATGCGGTTGGCGTGGTGGGCATGCGTGGTCCAGATCTTGGTGCCGTTGATGATGTAGTCGTCGCCGTCGCGCACCGCGCGCGTCTTCAGCGACGAGAGATCGGAGCCGGAGCCCGGCTCGGAATAGCCCTGGCACCAATAATCCTCGCCGGAGAGAATGCGCGGCAGGTAGAAGTTTTTCTGCTCCGGCGAGCCGAAGCCGATGATGACGGGGCCGACCATCTTCATGCCCATCACGTTGACATTGGGCACGCCGGCCCGCGCGCTTTCGGTCTCGAAGATCCAGCGCTGCGCCGGCGTCCAGTCGGGACCGCCATGCTCGACCGGCCAGCCCGGCGCGCCCCAGCCCTGCTTGTGCAGCGTGCGCTGCCAGGCCATGCCGATATCGGGGTCGGAGAACACCGACGGCGTCAGCGCAGTCGCGCGCTTCATCTCTTCGGTGAGATTTTTGGCAATGAAGCCGCGCACCTCGTCCTGGAAGGCGCGCTCCTCGGCATTGAACGACAGGTCCATGATGCGCTCCTTGTATCAGGCAGGCACGGTGGTGCGGCCAAGCAGGGCGTGGCGGCCATAATGGTGGGCGCTGCCGCCGAACAGCGTGTCGAACGCGACCAGCCGCTTGAAATAGGCGCCGACCTCGAGCTCCTCGGTGACACCCATGCCGCCGTGAAGCTGGATCGCCTGCTCGCCGACGAAGCGCCCGGATCTGCCGATCTTCGCCTTCGCGCCGGAGGCGGCCCGCGCGCGCTCGACCGGATCGGCATCGACCTTCAGCGCGGCGCGTAGCGCCATCGAGCGCGCTTCGTCGACCTGCACCGCCATGTCGGCGAGGCGGTGGCGGATCACCTGGTTGGCCGAGAGCGGCCGACCGAACTGCTTTCGGATTTTGGTGTACTCCAGCGTGGTGTCCAGCAACACCTGCATGATGCCGACGGCCTCGGCACCGAGCGCGGCCATGGCGCGGTCAACAGCCCATTCGATTGCCGGTAGCGCGTCGCGGCCATTGCCGAGCAACGCATCCTCCGGCAGTTGCGCATCCGACAGCACGATGTTGCAGGCGCGCCCGCCGCCGAGGCGCTCGTAGTCGGAGATGGCAACATTCGGCGTCGTCGCCGGCACCAGGAATAGGCCGATCCGCGCCGATGGCCCCTGATGATCATGGATATGGGCGGAGACGATGATCTCGTCGGCGGCGTGGCCGTCGAGCACGGCAATCTTGTTGCCGGCAAGGCGCCAGCCTTGCGCCGTCTTGTGGGCGGTGGTTGCGACCTTGGCAAGGTCGAACCGCGCCGCGCGCTCGGAATGCGCGAGCGCGAGCTTCAACGATCCGTCCGCGATCTTCGGCAGGATTGCCTGCTTCTGCGCCGTGCTGCCGCATCGCTCGATCAACGCAGCGCCAAGCACGACTGTCGCGATATACGGCTCCGACACCAGCCCGCGGCCGAATGCTTCCATTAAAATGCCGATCTCGACCGCGCTGCCGCCGAGCCCGCCAAACTCCTCCGCGATCGGCAATGCAAGCCAGCCGAGTTCGGCGAATTGCGTCCACACCGCCGGGCTGAAGCCGAGCGGGTCGTTCGCCATCTTGCGGCGGTGATCGGCATCGTAGCTTTCGGCCACGAAGCGCTCCGCGCTTTCGCGCAGCAGCCGTTGCTCGTCGGTGAGATTGAGATCCATCCCGTCTACTCCGCGGCCGCCGGCGGCTTGCGCACGGAGGGGTGCAGGCCGGATGGATCGACCACCATGCCGAACTCCTGAAGATTATGCGCGTGACAGAGCTGATGCAGCGCAAAGGCCTGGTCGATTGCGGCCGGTTGTCCCATGACATCGACCGAGCGGTTCACAGCTTCCTTGGTCAGCTTCAGCGCAAAGGACGGTTTTGAAGCGATTTTGCGCGCCAGCTCCAGCACGCGCGATGAAAGCTCCGCGCGCGGCACGACCCGGTTGACCATGCCGAGCTGATGCGCCTCCTGCGCGCTCCAGCTGTCTGCGGTGAACAGGAATTCCTTGGCCTTGCGCGGGCCGAGCTCCCAGGGATGCACGAACCATTCGACGCCGCAGACACCCATGGTGACCACGGGATCGCAGAACTGCGCGTCGTCGCTGGCGACGATGAGATCGCAGGCCCAGGCCAGCATCAGCCCGCCGGCGATGCATTTGCCGTGCACCTCTGCAATCGTGGGCTTGGCGAGGTTGCGCCAGCGCCGCGTGATCTGGAGATAGATCTCCTGCTCGCGCGCGAAGCGGCCATGGGCGTTTGATTCAGCGAAGCCGCCCCAATTTCCGATCGGCGGAAAATCCACGCCTGCTTCATTCTTGCTGCCGGGTCGCAGGTCATGGCCCGAGGAAAAGTGCGGACCATTGCCGGCGAGAATGATGACCTTAACCGTATCGTCCTGCACCGCCTCATCGAAGGCGGCGTTGAGATCGTAGGTCATTTGCAGGTTCTGCGCGTTGCGCGCGTCGGGCCGGTTCATCACGATCCGGGCAATCGCCGGCTCCGGCCTCTCCACGAGGATGGTCTCGAACGAACTCATCGCGTTCCCCTGGCGTTCCCGACCCGGTATTATTGTTCCCTCAAGTTGACTATTACAGCCGGGATTAAGCAAGAGGCTTGCGTACATCGGCTGCTTTTCGCGGCCTCGGCCCGGACGCAAGATGTCTGGCATCTCGCGCATGCAATCTGGTAGCTTGCGTCCGATTCCACCGGGAGAAATTTGATGCGCAAGATCCTGACCGTGCTGGCGGCGCTGGCCTCGTTGAGCCTCACCAATTGCGGCTATAACGCGATCCAGAGCGAGGACGAGCAGATCAAGGCCAACTGGTCCGAGGTCGTGAACCAGTATCAGCGCCGCGCCGATCTCGTGCCCAACCTCGTCAACTCGGTGAAGGGTTTTGCGCAGCAGGAGAAGGACGTGCTGCTCGGCGTCACCAATGCCCGCGCCAAGGTCGGCAGCATCCAGGCGACGCCCGAGGTGCTGAACGATCCCGCCGCATTCCAGAAATTCCAGGCCGCCCAGGGCGAGCTCTCCGGCGCGCTGTCGCGGCTGCTGGTGGTCACCGAGAACTACCCGCAGCTCAAGTCGGATGCGCTGTTCAAGGATTTGATGTCGCAGCTCGAGGGCACCGAGAACCGCATCACGGTGGCGCGCAACCGCTACATCAAGGCGGTACAGGACTACAACGTCACCATCCGTTCGTTCCCGAGCAACGTCACCGCGATGATGTTCGGCTACAAGGAGAAGCCGAACTTCTCGGTCGAGAACGAGAAGGCAATCTCGACCGCACCGAAGGTCGATTTCAATCCGGCACCCGCGCCGTCGAAGTAAGTGCGCGCTTTTTTGCGCATGCGCCTAGCCCCACCCACCGCCGTCATTCCCCGCGAAAGCGGGGAATCCAGTACGCCGCGGCTTCACCGTATCCCGCCGGCGTCTCTGGAATACTGGATCGCCCGGTCGAGCCGGGCGATGACAGCGCATGTGTGGCGAGCGATAGTCGCCGTCGCATTCTCATTCTTCCTCACCTTTGCGCTTCCCGCCTCAGCCGATGTGGCCGTACCCCAGCTCACCGGCCGCGTGGTCGATCAGACCGGCACGCTCTCCAGCGGAGACATCGCAGCGTTGTCGCAAAAGCTGCAGGACTTCGAGACCCGCAAGGGCAGCCAGCTCGTCGTCCTGATCGTGCCGACGACGGATCCGGAGACGATCGAGCAGTTCGCGATCCGCGTTGCTGAGGCCTGGAAGATCGGGCGCAAGAAGGTCGACGACGGCGCCATCCTCGTCGTGGCCAAGAACGACCGGCATTTGCGCATCGAGGTCGGTTACGGCCTCGAGGGCGCGCTCACCGACGTCACGTCGCGGCGCATCATCGATGAAGCCATCACGCCGAAATTCAGGAGTGGCGATTTCGCTGGCGGCATCACGGCGGGGGTCGATCGCATGATCCGCGTCATCGATGGAGAGCCGCTGCCGACGCCCTCGCGCAGCGTGAATTTCGGGGATTGGAACGACATCGAGCCGCTTTTTTTCTTCCTGCTGTTCGGTCCGCTGGTCATCGGCGGCGTCCTGCGCTCAATGTTCGGGCGGCTGTTCGGTTCAGGGATCACCGGAGCGATCGTTGGTGTCATCGCCTGGTTCGTGATCGGCTCTGCGGTGATCGGACTGGGCGTCGGTTTGCTCGGCGCTGTCCTGACGTTTATTGCCGATCTGTTTGGGGTGGGATCGGGCACGGGATCCTCGCGTCGCGGCTCGTGGTCGAGCGGTTCGTCATCCGGCGGCTGGAGCAGCGGGTCGTCGTCGAGCGGCGGCTTCAGTGGCGGTGGCGGCAGCTTTGGCGGCGGCGGTGCTTCGGGGAGCTGGTAGGTCATGAGCATCAGGCGCATCACCCGGCATCTGCTCCAGCACCATTGGCGTGCCAAGCAGGTGTTCCCGAAGGGCGTGCTCGACCGCATCGAGCAGGCGATCAAGCGCGGCGAAGCCAGCCATTCCGGGCAGGTTCGCTTCGTGGTCGAAGGCGCGCTCGACGGCGGCGCCCTGTTTCGCAACCAGCCGGCGCGCGAGCGCGCGCTCGACGTCTTCTCGCAGCTGCGCATCTGGGACACCGCGCACAACAACGGCGTTCTGATTTACCTGCTGCTCGCCGACCGCGACGTCGAGATCATCGCCGACCGCGGTATCGATGCGAAGGTTGGCGCCGAGGGATGGGAGAGCATCTGCCGCGCCATGGAGGCGGAGTTCGCCTCGGGGCAGTTCGAGCGCGGCGTGATCGGCGGGATTGAGGCCGTGTCCCGGGAGCTGGCAAAGCATTTCCCGCCGCAAGGACCGCATGCAAACGAGCTGCCGGATGCACCGGTGGTGATGTAGCCGCTACAAGCAGGCGGTGACGGAGTCCCGCTGTCGTCCTGGCGAAAGCCAGGACCCATTACCCCAGGGAGAAGTCTGGCGAAGATTCATCGTTCGGGACGCCTGCTGCGTACAACCGATGGATATCGCGGTATGGGTCCTGGCTTTCGCCAGGACGACGTTGTGGGGCATCGGTGCTTCGCCCCGCGGACGGACGCCCGCGGCGCATTTAATCATCCAGCTTGTTCAAATCCCGCACCGACTGCATGATCGGCTCGAAATTCGAGCGCGCATCCAGCGCGTCGAACAATTGTGCTGTGTCCTCCAATAGACCGTGCGACCGCGCGATGGCGATACGCACGTCTTCCTGCGGCGTGTCCGACAGCCGGCCGTGGCCTGATAGCAGGATCTTCGCGTTCAATCCCTTGAGCCGCTCCAGCGATTCGATGTAGTCGGCGATGCTGCCCGAACCGAACACGCCGCCCATCACGCCGCCTGGCATGAGCGTATCGGCGGCAAACAGCAGCCCCTTGTCCTGATCGAACAGCGTGATGCAGGCCGACGTGTGTCCTGGCGTGTGCATGACGTTGAGACGGAAATTGCCGAGGTCGATCAGATTGCCTTCCTCGAGCCAGATGTCGATATTAACAGGTACGTTCGGCTCGTTGAACATCTTTCGCAGCATCGAGAAGTCGTCGCGCAGCATGATCTTGTTGGCGGCGAGGCGATGGGCGGCGACGAAGGTGCGGCGCTCGTTGAAGTGCCAGGCCGCGCCGATGTGGTCGAGATGCTCGTGGCTGAGCACCACCATGTCGATCTTTTCCGGCGGGCAGCCGGCGAAGTTCAGGCATTCGACCATCGCCGCATAGTTCGAGGACAGCCCGGTATCGATCAGGATGATCCGCGCCGAGCCGCGCACGAGATAGACGTTGGCGGCGCGATTGGAGAAGCGGATCTGGTAGACGTCGTCCGCGGCCTGGATCAGCGAGCAGGTGTCGTTCTTCATCAGGACCGGAAAGGCCGTGGGCTTGCCGTCGCTCATGATTGGGCCGCCCGGTAGCTGACCGCGTTGGCGGCGCGCAGGCGTTTCGACAGCGCATCCATCACCATCAGTGCAAACGCCGGCTGCTGGCTGACGAGATAGACGAAGCGGGCGTGGTTGACCCTCATCACCTTGGTGTTCGGTGCCGCCGCGATCGCGGTCGCCGAACGTGCGGAGCCGTCGATCACGGCCATCTCGCCGAAGAATTCGCCCTTGCCGAGTTTGATGATGCTGGTCTTGCTGGCGCCGCTGATCTTGGCGATCTCGACCTCGCCGTCGAGGACAACGTACAGCTCGCGGCCGGTCGAGCCTTCCTCGAAGATGATGTCATCGACGCCAAATTCGTTGATGCACTTCTCGATCGTCATGACACCCCCAAGGGCCGTCTGCAGCCGTTCTGGCTGACAGGACAGTCATGTTAGCGGGGTAACAGGGGCGGGCAAACAGCCCGTTCGGCGGGAGCGTGGCCTGCCGCAGAGCAGCATCGGCTGACAATTTGTTGCACAGCGCCACACCGGTTCCACGTTCCCGGCCCAATTCGGCCCCGGATGAGTTCCTAAAATTTTGGTAAGCGGGTCCGCAGGTAAGGAATTCGCAAGCAATGAAAGTTACCAAAAGGTCAACCGAGACTGGAGTATTTGAGCCGTGAGCGAACCAATGGCCGAGCAGGCCGTCCAGGATACTGGCGTCGTCGAAGCCGCCGCGACCGCGCCGCAGGCCGTCGAGGCTGCGGGGATCGAGGCCCCTTCGATTGCCCCCGACCACGAAACGCCGCCCAAGCCTGATCCAGTGAAGCCCGACCCGGTCAAGATCGAGCCGCCAAAAATCGAGGCGTCAAGGATCGAGGTGCCCAAGTTCGAGGCCAAGCTTGAGCCCAAAGCCGAGACCAAGTCCGAGCCGAAGCCCGGCAAGCTCATCGTCATGGCACCCGCGGAGCGGTCCTGGGACCGTGAAGAGTTTGCCCCGCATGTGAAGGCGGACGAGCCGCGCGAGACCGGCGGCAAGCGCCGCCTGTCGGCGATGGCTGCGGTGGTGGCGATTGCGGCCAGTGTCGGCGCCATCAGCGGCGCGCTCGCGACCGCAGGGATGATGCACTTCGCAAGCCCCGCGCCGGCACAGGTTGCCGACACCAGCGCGCTGGAATCCTCGGTCGCCCGGATCGATGCCGATGTCGTCGCGCTCAAGGCGAACGTAGAACATACCTCCAAGACCGGTCTCGGCCAGTTCAACCGCACCAACGACCGCCTCGACAAGCTCGAGAAGGCGCAGGCCGAGCCGATGGCCAAAATCGCGAAGCTGTCGGAGACCGTCGACAAGCTCCGCGCCACCCCGCCGGCGGCTCCCGCCCAGGCCGCGGCCGCCGTGCCAGCCAGGGAGACCACCGGCTCGATCGCGCCGACCCAGGTTGCGACCGCCGCAGCTGCGCCGGCTCCCGCCGCGCCCAAGCCCGAGGTCGGCCGGCTGCCGACGGTCGAAGGCTGGGTGCTGCGCGACGTCTCCAACGGCGGCGCGCTGATCGAGGGCCGCGGTGGCCTCTACGAGGTCTACGCCGGCGACCCCATCCCCGGCGTCGGCCGTGTCGATGCGATCCGCCGTCAGGACGGCCGCTGGGTGGTCGTCACCAGCAAGGGGCTGATCGTCTCGCGCTGAGCGGCTGCTATCCGATTTCCGAAAAGGCGCTTCACCACCATGTGAAGCGCCTTTTTGCTTGAATAGCCATCCCTGCGCGGTGTTACCTGAGACATGAGCCGCGCGTTGCGAATTCTCGTTGCCGTCGCCGTGTTTCTCGGCGGCATCCTGTCGTCGTTGGCCGCGGAGAACGCGCAACTGGCGCGCGGCACGGCGATCACCGATCCCGATCTTCTGCGCGAGCTCGACCAGCACGATGCACTCACGATCTCGCGCCTGTTGTGGCCGGAGGGGAACGCGAACTTTCCGCTGACGACCGATCTGATGTTCTCGTGGTTGTCCCAGCTCAAGGAGATTCCTCCCACGATCGGCGCGGAGATCGACCGCTACGTCGCCCGGCAGAAGGCGGCATATCCGACCGAGACCATCGGCGTCGGCGAGGGCTTCGACGTACAATTGTTCGATCGGTCCAATCTGAAATCCCGCGACACCCGTTTCGTGCTGGCCGGCATCGTCAACCGCATGGACCGGGCCTATGTCTCGGAAGATTCCTGCGGCGAGATCAGGCTGATCTATCGTCTCGCGCGTTTCGAGATCAAACCGGACGGCGGCACGACCGCAACGCGGCTGCCGATGACGCTCAATCTGGTGATGAAAGCGCGCGATGCGCGGCAAACGGATGCGAGCGGCAAGCCGATCACCTGCGCCGAGGTCGCGCGACGCTGGCTCGGCAATGGCGACTGGCAGGGGCTGATCGGCAGCAGCTTCCATCCTTACGATGCGATGCTCGATCGCATCGAGACCAACATTCAGATCTCGGTTGCAGCGAAATCGGCACTGCACGATTTCCGCTCCGACTATCTGCTCAAGGTGTTCAAGTACGACGCTGTCTCGAAGACGTTCGCGGAATCGACGCTGGAGAACCAGATCGACCGCAACCGTATTCTTGCCGATAATGATCTCCGGCGCGACTTCAGGGATTGGCTGCTCGCGCCCGATCATCTTCGTGAGTTCGATCGCGGCACGGTGCTGATCCCCGAGAAATTCCTGGCCAAGGCTGCAATCGTGCCGACGCCAGCCGGCCTCGATGCTTCTCCGTTGCAGCCCGAGTTCGGGATGATGCAAGGGGAGGGCAATGGAGAGGGACAAGGCGAGCCGGTCTTCTCCGAGAACGACGTAGTTGGTGCGCTGAAGCAAGCTGCTGCGCGCGGGGACATGCTGAACGTCCGCTCCGTCGCGGGCTTCCAGCGCCGCCTCAATGACGTCAGTTGCGCCGGCTGCCACCAGACCCGCGGCATCGGCGGCTTTCATTTTCCGGGCGTCGATTGGCTTGCGGACAAGCCGTCCAATGCCACCATCGTGCCGGCTTCCCCGCATTTTCTTGGCGACCAGGTCCGCCGCCGCGACATCCTGACCGCGATCGCCGCGGGCAAACGTCCTGATTTCTCACGCGGTTTTGCCAGCCGGCCGCAGACCCGCGGCAGCACTGAGCTGGCCGGGACCGAATATCAGGATGGTTGGGGCGCGCATTGTTCCCTGGAAAATGCGGGATCGGGATCGGCCGACAGGAGTTTTACGTCATGGAGCTGTGCTAAAGGGCTGACCTGTCAGGCTGCCGCGGCCTCGCGCCGCATCGGCATGTGCTTCATCAAGACGCGTTAGCGCGTGATCCGGAAAAGTGTGCAGCGGTTTTCCGAAAAGATCACGCGCAAGATAAAGCCCACAAAGCGATTTGGATGACCCATGACGGACTCCAGCGACGCCAACAAGGAGCGCAATCGCGAGATCGCGCAGAATGAAGAAGCCAAGCAGGTCGGCGGCAGCGTTCGCGTCAGCACCTGGGCGGTCGCGGTCGTCGTCATCATTGGCGGAATCCTGGTCACGCTCGGCTGGCTGGCGTTGAAGTAGCATTCTTTCGTCATGCCCGGGCTTGTCCCGGGCATCCACGTTCTGGTGTCCACGCTCAAGATCGTGGATGGCCGGACAAGCCCGGCCATGACGCCGAGACGAAGTGGCGCGAGCGCCCTCACTTCGCGTAGTTCGTCATCCGCTTGCCGGGCAGCAGCTCGTAGGCCGGCTTCCACCCGGGTAGTGCGGCCATGCGGCCAAGCCAGGCGTGGATGGCGGGATAGCTTTCCGCGAAATCGAAGCCGTGCTCGTCGCTCGGATAGTGCAGATAGGCCATCATCGAGATATCGGCGACCGTCGGCCCGGTGCCGATCGCGAATTCATTATGCTGGAGATGGCCGTCGAGAATGCCGAGAAAATCCTCGAGCCGTCGGCGAAAGTGTTTCAGCACCTGCGGGTCGTTGTTTGGCGTGAACGCGCGCATGAAGCGGTAGGTTGCCATGTAGCCGGTGAGCTTGTGGTTGTCCCAGAACAGCCAGCGCAGCAGCTCGAACTTTTCCTCCTCGGTCTCGGCACCGAAACGCCCGTATTGCTCGGCAAGCTTGAGCAGGAGAGGCGCGGTCTGCGTCATCTTCACACCGTCGACTTCGAGCACGGGAATCTCGCCCATCTCGTTCACGCTCTTGCGCCATTCCGGCGTGCGCGTGACGCCGCCGCCAAAGTCGGTCCAGACCGGCTCGAACCTCTCGCCGCAAAGCGTCAGCATCAGCGCCAGCTTGTAGCTGTTGCCGGATTCGGGGAAGTAGTGCAGGCGGTAGCTGGGCATGTGACCTCGCGATGGCCGTGATTGTTGAAGTAAGCTATCCCCTTACGGTCGTCCCGGCGAAGGCCGGGACCCATAGCCACCGAATATGGTTTGGCGAGGACTCGGAGTTGTCGGCTTGGGCGACAACTTCCTCTCTGGGATATGGGTCCCGGCCTTCGCCGGGACGACAGCGTGAATGTATCACCGCCGTCGGCTCCTTACCCCACCGCCCCCTGCGACCGCAGCTGCTTGATCGCGGCGTCGTCGTATCCCGCGCCACGCAAAATCTCGTCACTGTGCTCGCCGACGCCGGGCGGCTTGCGCGGCTGCACTTTCTTGGCGCCGTCGATCCAGATCGGGCTGGAGATGGTGAGCATGGTGTCGTTCTCGAACGGCACCAGAACCTCGTTGTCGAGCATCTGCTTGTCGTTCGGGATGTCGTCCAAAATGCCGACGATGCCGAACACGAGTCCATTGCCGTCGAGGATCTTGCGCCATTCGGCGAGATCTTTGGTCGCAAAGGTTTCGTCAAAGATCTTGATCAGCTCGACGGAGCGGGCGTGGCGGTCGGGTTTGGTAGCGAAGCGCGGATCGGTGATGAGGTCTTCGCGGCCGAGACACTTGGCCAGCGTCGGAAACTGCTTCTCCTCGCTCAACAGCGACAGGATCAGCCAGCGGCCGTCCTTGCATTGATAGTGGTTGGCGACCGCGTTCAACGCGCGTTCGCGCGGCCGCCGCTCGGCGAACTTGGCGCCGCAGAGCTTTGCCTGCGCCAGCACGCTCGCAGCCCACACGCCGTTCGCCATCAGATTGGAGGCGACATGCGAACCCTTGCCGGTCTTCTCGCGCTGGTACAGCGCGGTGACGATGGCGCCGTAGAACGCCATGGCGCAGGGATGGTCGCCCATGCCGGCGACCGAGCGGGCCGGCGTCGTGTCGGTGTCGGCGCGGACGAGGTCCATCAGGCCGGAGCGCGCCCAATAGGCGTTGCTGTCGAAGCCGGGCTTGTTGGCCTCTTCGCCCTTTTCGCCGTAGCCGGTGAAGGAGGCGTAGATCAGCCGGTCGTTGAGATGGGCGAGGTGGTCATAGGTGATGCCGAGCTTGGCGCGCACCGGCGGCGGCATGTTGGTGATGAAGACGTCGGCCTCTTCGACGAGCTTGTAGAGCACCGCCTGCGCCTCGGGCTTTGCGAGGTCGAGCGCGATGCTCTTCTTGTTGCGGGCCTCTAGCAGCCAGGCGAAATTGTGCTCGCTGGTCGGATAGCCCGGAATGTTGGGCAGGTTGCGGTAGGGATCGCCGGCGCCGGGCGGCTCGATCTTGACGACATCGGCGCCGAAATCCGACAGCACGGTCGCGGCGGCTGGTGCTGCGATGAAGCTCGCGCAATCCAGCACCTTGAGCCCTGCAAAAATGCCCTTTTCCATCGCGCCGTTGCTCCCTCGCTCGTGTTGTTTCCCGCGCGCTGGAATTGGCGAGGGCCACGTCACGGGCAGCATTAGACCGATGTTTCGGCGGGATGCAACGCTCCTCGCCGCGCCTCACTCATCCCCTGCGAGCAGGGCAGCGTTGCCGCCGGCTGCGGCGGTGTTGATCGTTACGGTCTGCTCGGTCGCAAAGCGCGCGAGGTAGTGCGGGCCGCCGGCTTTCGGACCGGTTCCGGACAGGCCGTTGCCGCCGAACGGCTGTACGCCGACCACGGCGCCGATCATGTTGCGATTGACGTAGATGTTGCCGATCTGGACGCGGTCGACGATCGCCTCGATCGTATCGTCGATACGGGAATGGATGCCGAGCGTCAGCCCGTAGCCGGTGCGCTCGATGGCTTGCAGGACGCGTTCGACATGTTCGGCACGATAGCGCACGACGTGGAGGATCGGGCCGAACACCTCCGAGGTCAGCTGGCCGGCATCGCCAAGCTCGAAAATATGCGGCGCGACGAAGCAGCCCTCCGGCGCGCTGCCGGCAAAGTGCAGCCGCGCCTCGGTCTTCATTCGTGCGATATGCGCATCGAGGTGCTGCTTGGCCTCGATATCGATCACCGGGCCGATATGGGTTGCGACGTCGCTTGGATCGCCGATCTTCAACTCGCGCGCCGCGCCCGCGATCATCTCGATCATGCGGTCGGCGACGTCCTCCTGCACGAACAGCAGCCGCAGCGCCGAGCAGCGCTGGCCAGCGGAACGAAACGCCGAAGTGACGACATCGTCTGCGACCTGCTCGGGCAAGGCCGTCGCATCCGCGATCATGGTGTTGATGCCGCCGGTCTCGGCGATCAGCGGCACGATGGGGCCGTCCTTGGCCGCCAGTGCCCGGTTGATGCTGCGCGCGACCTCGGTCGAGCCGGTAAAGACGATTCCGGCGATATCGGGGTGCGCGGTCAGCGCGGCGCCGACGCGGCCGTCGCCGACGACGAGGTGCAGCGCGCTCGCGGGGATGCCGGCCTCGTGCAGCAGCCGTATCGTCTCAACCGCGATGCGCGGGGTCTGCTCTGCGGGCTTGGCCACCACGCTGTTGCCGGCCATCAGCGCGGCCGTGACCTGGCCGAGGAAGATCGCCAGTGGAAAATTCCAGGGCGAGATCGCCACGAAGACACCACGGCCGCGCATGGCCAGCGCATTGCTCTCGCCGGTCGGACCCGGCATCGCCACATCGTTGCCGAACAGCTTGCGACCCTGCGCGGCGTAATAGCGGCAGAAGTCGGCGGCCTCGCGCAGCTCCGACAGCGCATCGTCGAGCGTCTTGCCGCCCTCGCGTTGCAGCAGCGCGATGAAATGGGGCGCGCGGTTCTCCAGAAGATGCGCGGCCTGCTCCAGCGCCGCCGCGCGCGTGGCTGCGGGTGTCCGGCTCCAGGCGGCAAAGCCCGCGCGCGCAGCCGTCACGGCCGCGTTGGCCTGATCCGGCGTTGCATCGGCGATCGGCTTGAGATCGATCCTCTCGGCCTTGACGTCGGTCAGCAACCGGTCGAGCGCGGCTCGCGCGCCGAATTCGACGCCGCGTGAATTGCGCCGCTCCGGCGCGAACAGATCGCCCGGCAACGGAATCTTGGGATGGGCCGCCTGCTGCGGCCGGACAACGGCATCCGCCGGACGTTGCAACAGCGCCGTAACAGGCACGCGGTAATCGGACGCCTGCGCCACGAAGGAGGAGTTGGCCCCGTTCTCCAACAGTCGCCGCACCAGATAGGCGAGCAGGTCGCGATGGCTGCCGACCGGGGCGTAGGTGCGGTAGGCGATGTCGGGGTGGTCCTTGGCGAGCTGCTCGTAGAGCGCCTCGCCCATGCCATGCAGGCGCTGGAATTCGAAGCCGCCGTTCGCACCGGCAAGCTCCAGCACGGTCGCGACGCTCAGCGCGTTATGGGTGGCGAATTGCGGGAAGATGCGTGGCCGCAGGCTCAACAGCTTTTGGGCGCAGGCGACGTAGTTCAGATCCGTCATCGCCTTGCGGGTGAACACGGAATAGCCGTCGAGCCCGCGCTCCTGCGCGCGCTTGATCTCGGTGTCCCAATAGGCACCCTTGACCAGCCGCACCATCAGCTTGCGGTCATGCGCGCGGGCGAGCGCATCGACATAGTCGATCACGGCGCCGGCACGCTTCTGATAGGCCTGGATCGCGAGGCCAAATCCGTCCCAGCCGGCAAGCGAGGGATCGGCGAGCGTTGCCGCGATCACGTCGAGGGACAATTCCAGCCGGTCGGCTTCCTCGGCATCGACGGTGAAATTGAGATCATGGGCCTTGGCGCGCTGAGCAAGGTCCAGCAGTTGCGGCACCAGCTCAGCCATCACGCGGTCGCGGCTGATCGCCTCAAAGCGCGGATGCAGCGCCGAGAGCTTGACAGAGATGCCGGGCCGGTCGGGCAGGGGATGGTTGCCGGCCGCCTTGCCGATGGTCTCGATCGCGCTGGCATAGGCGTCGAAATAGCGCCTGGCGTCAGTGGCCGTGCGCGCGCCTTCGCCGAGCATGTCGAAGGAATAGCGCGGCCTCTCGCCGGAGCGCGGCCGGGCCCGCTCCAGGGCCTGCGCGATGGTCTCCCCCAGCACGAAATGATTGCCCATCAGCCGCATCGCCTGGCGCGTGGCGGTGCGCACGGCCGGTGCGCCCAGCCGCTTCACCAGCCGGCCGATGGTGCCATCGGGCGTCTCGCCGGGCTGGATCACCCGCGCCGAGAGGCCTAATGCCCAGGCCGAGGCGTTGACCAGGAAGGCGGTGGACTTGGTCTCGTGGTGGATGAAGTCGCCCTCGCCGAGCTTGTCCTCGATGAACTGGTCGGCGGTGCGCGCGTCCGGCACGCGCAGCAGCGCCTCGGCCAGCACCATCAAGGCGAGCCCTTCCTTGCTCGAGAGCGCGAACTCCCGCAGCATGTCCTCGACCCCACCAAGCCGGTCGTCGCGCTTGCGGATCGCTTCGATCAGCCGGGTCGCGGTGCGATCGATCCGCGCCTCCTGCGGCGCGCCGAGATGTGCAGATGGCAATAGGCGCGCGGCGATGTCGGCATCATCGGGCGCGTAGGCTGCGGAGAAGGGAGGCGGAACGTTCGGCATGGCGTGTCCTGTGGCTCCAATCCAGGATAATGCCCACGCGACCTTAGCTCGATAGACAATTTAGCTCATTCGGCTTAGAAAATGAAGCTATCGAGTTATTTGGCCTTATGAACTATGGAATTAGATCGAACCGACCGGAAAATCCTCTCGATTTTGCAGCAAGACGGGCGAATCGCCAATGTCGAGCTCGCGGAACGCATCGGGCTGTCGCCCACCTCGATCGGCGAGCGGCTGAAGCGTTTGCAGCGAGAGGGTTTTATCGAGGGCTATGGCGCGCGGCTCAACCCGCACCGGCTCGGCCTCGGGCTCCTGGTGTTCGTCGAGGTGCTGCTCGACAAGACCACGCCCGACAATTTCGAGCGTTTTGCGCGCGCGGTGAAACTCGCGCCCGAGGTGCTGGAGTGTCACATGGTTGCTGGCGGCTTCGACTATCTTGTGAAGGCGCGGCTGGCCGACATGACCGCGTATCGACGTTTCCTCGGCGAGACCCTGCTGTCGATGCCGGGCGTGCGCGAAACGCGAACCTATGCGGTGATGGAAGAGATCAAGCGCGACGCACCATTGCCGGTGGACTAACGAAGTGCCGTCGCGATTGTCATTGCTGTGGCGTCGAACGGGCGGTCTTCGCGGGCAAATAGTTCTCCGTGTGCAATCGCAACGCCTGTCGTCGAGTGCACTGACCGTCTTCTGAAATTTCTTGGCCCGGCTCCCGGATCGATCCGGGAGTTAGCAAAAGCCGGCGGGCTTATACTTTGAGGTTCTCTGCGGAGCTTTTGCCTCGGTTTGCGATCTCTTCATATTCCACCGTCTGTCCTTCGTTCAGGGACGACAGACCGGCTTTCTGCACTGCCGAGATATGCACGAACACATCCTTGCCGCCCGACGCAGGCTGGATAAATCCATAACCCTTCGTCGGGTTGAACCACTTGACCGTACCTTTAGCCATCACGACTTCTCCGCGGGTCTTCCTCCGAGATCTCGAACCGCCAGTCCCCGCCAACCGGCCGGTTCGGTCCTAATACGATACGCGGAATGTGGCTGGCTTGGTAGCTCAAACCACATCGGCATTTCGCCGAATTCCGCTCAACTTCGCGGCGTTTTTGCCGGATTTGCCCGTTTCGCGGTCACTTGGTCCGCGCGCCGCGCGCCATCCGTCAATAAGTCGCGGCCAGATAATCGACGATCTTGCCGACATCGGCATCGTCGATGGGGGCGCCATAGACCTTGATCATCTTGGTCACCTCGGCCTGCCAGAAACCTTTCTTGTCCTTCATTGGCGGCTGCGTGTTGATGTAGTCGGACGAGTGGCAGGCCGTGCAATTGCCCTGAACCACTTCGAGATTGGGCCCGGGCTTGAACGCCGCGACCTCATCGGGGGTCTTGTAATTGACCGGTGCTGCAAGTGCCGAACCCACCACGGCGGCGAGGGCGAACGAGACGGCGAGGAAAACGGTGCGCTGCATGATCATTCCCCTCAAGCCACGGTGACGCGGACGGTTTCGACGACGTTGCGTAGATAACCCGCCGGATTCCAGCGCGGCGTATCCGGCTGGGTTTCGCCGCCATTGCCGGTGGCGCGCACCTTGAGCTCGTGGGAGCCCGCCGCGAGCTTCACCGGCAGCGTCCATTCACGGAACGAGTATTTGCCAAGATCCTTGCCGAGCTTGGCGCTGGTCCAGCTCTTGCCGCCATCGGTGGAGACCGCGACCTCCTTGATACCTTTGCCGCCGTCGAAGGCGATGCCGCGCAGCGTGGTGCCGCCTGCTTTCAGCTTGGCGCCGTCGGGGACGCTGGTGATGAAGGAACGGATGGTGAAGCGGTTGATCGGGATCGTCGCCTTCGGTGCGGTGCCGGGCTCGACCGCATTGTTGGGCGTGTCGGGAATGCGATAGGCCGACTTCATCCAGAAACCGTCATAGACATTGTCGACGACGGTGATCTCGTTGAGGTGCTTGACCCAGTAGGTGCCGAAATAGCCGGGCACGATCAGGCGCAGCGGAAAGCCGTTGAGGAAGGGCAGGTCCTCGCCGTTCATGCCATAGGCCAGCATCACCTCGCCGTCGCTGGCATGATCGATATCGAGTGCCTTGACGAAATCGGGCGTCTTGTCGCTGACCGGACCGTCCATGCCGTTGAAGGTGACCTGCTTGGCGCCGCTCTGCACGCCCGCCATCGCCAGCACGGCCTTCAGCGGTACGCCGCGCCAGCGCGCATTGCCCATCGCGCCGTTGGCGAGCTGGCCGCCGGCCACGCGCGGATCCAGGAAGCCGCGGCTGTTGCCGGAGCACTGGTTGACGGCGACGATCTCGGTCGCCTTCATCTTCCTTATGTCCTTCAGCGACAGCTTGAGCGGCTTGTCGACCTTGCCCTTGACCTCGAGCGTGAACTTGTCGGGATCGAGACTGTAGGGCAGGTCGGAAAGGTGATAGCGCACGAAGAACGCGTTATTCGGCGTGATCGGGCCGTCGTTGAACACCGCGAACGGCGTCTCGAGCTGCGGCGGGCGGCTGGTCAGGCCGATCATCGGCCGCTTCTGCGGATATTTCACCAAGGGCCGTTCACCATTGGCAAAGGGAAGGGCGACGGTGTCGAGTGTCAGCGCCTTGGTCGGGTTCAGTGCAGTCGCAACAGCGGCAAGGCCCGCTCCTTTGAGCAGGTCGCGTCGATCGAACATGTGGTCTCCTCCCGGAGCTTTTTCGTTGATCGCGGTCATCACCGCAATCTCGCGCTCATCTGTCGCAACGACCCCGATGAAGTCAATTCGTGCTTTCGCAGCAGGCCCATGCCGCTGCGTTGCAGCAAGCCGGTGTTACGCCGCGACGCGTTCGCCATGATCGACCAACGCCGACAGCTCCCTGGCGTCCGCGACGACGCGCACGGCCATCGGTTCGTCGCGGCCGCGGATCGCGACCTCCTGCTGCGGCAGCGCATCGTCGGCAAGGCCGGCAGTGCGGCGGACTTCCTCCGAGACGACCGCTTCGCAGGCCAGTGTCTTGGTCATGTCCTGGAGCCGGGCCGCGACGTTGACGGCATCGCCCAGCGCCGTGAAGACGATGTGATCGCGATAGCCGATGTCGCCGATGATGACCTCGCCGCCGTGGATGCCGATGCCGAAGCGGATCGGCTGGCGCAGATCGTGGCTCAGGAGCTCGTTGAGCTCGTCGATATGCACGGCGATGCCGGCTGCTGCTTTCAGCGCCTGCCGGCAGGCTTCTTGCGGATCGGCACTCAGTCCGAACAGCGCCAGCATGCCGTCGCCGACGAATTGGTTTGGCTGGCCGCCGTTCTCAATCACGGCCTGCGAGACGGCGCCGAGGAAGCGATTGACGATGAACACAGTGTCGAACGGCAGCCGCTTCTCGGCGAGCTGTGTCGAGCCGCGCATGTCCACGAACAGGCTGACGAGATAGCGCTCCTGGCCGATTCTGGCGGGCGTCGAGGCCTGCGCGCTCGCTGTCAGGGTATGCGCGGTGAAGAGTTGGAAGAAGGAGAGATCCGACGTCGGCCGCAGCTGGCAGGCGAGCCTGATCGAGGGGTCGCTGGTGCCGACACGGGTGAGCACGAACGCCTCGCGCTGCGAGGGCTCGGGCAGGACGTCATGATCGCCGATGATGCGGATGCGGCAGGTCGAGCAGCGGGCGCGGCCGCCGCAGACGCTGGCATGCGGCACATTGTGGCGCAGGCTCGCCTCCAGCACGGAGAGGCCCTTTGGGACGCGCACCGTCTTGCCGTTGCCGTAGGACAGCGCGATCATGCCACCGCGTCGTTCGCGCAAGGCCCGTACGCCGCGTGCGGCCAGCGCCAGGGCGAGCAATCCGAGATAACCGGCGGTGAGGCCGCCGGTGATGCGGTCGAGCGTCGTGGCCTCGGCAGCCGTGCCAACTTGGCGGCGCGTGAGATTATGCGTCCTCCATTCCCCATCGTCGGCCTCGATCTCGACGCTGCGGCCACCTTGGTAGACACCCAGCAGCGACAGCGTCGGAATCAGCACGGCCGCCGCGAGCAGATAGGGCGCCGCGCGCATGAAGAACGGTTTGAGGCGAAGCCAGAAATAGATGCCGATGCAGCCGTGCACCCACGCGATGAGAAGCAGGATCGTCATCGTCCAGATCCGACCCGGCGATGCGACAAAGAACAGATAGAGTTCCTGCGGATAGAGTTTCTGGTGTCCGTACAGCGTCTGGCCGAGCCGCACGCCGATCACATGCCCCATGACCAGCGCGGGGATGCTCAAGCCCAGCACGAGCTGCAGCGGCTCGACCGTCCGCCAGCGGAACTGCCGGCGCTGGTACAATGCATAGATGCCGAGCCCCATATGCGTGAGCGCCGCCGTGTAGAACACGATCGTTACAGGCAGGAACTGCCAGAACAGCGTGTGGTAGTAGACCCCGATCTCCATGGCATCGACCGAGATGTTGCCGAGCGCATGGTTGAGGAAATGACTGATGACATAGGCGAACAGGATGACGCCGCAGACCAGCCGCAGCTGGCGCAAGCTGATGGCGCGGGAAAGCTCGGAAAATCGTGAGGATGCGGTTGCGGCCATGATTCTGTTGTATCAGTTCATGAAGGAGAACAGCCAGCGCCGCGTTTAATTCCGGCGGTGGATAGCTTACGGGATCACATCCGCGGCAAGCCGCACTCTCAACGTCATCCCGGACAAGCGCGCCCCTAGGCGCGCGCCGATCCGGGACCCATAGCCACCGGACCGGGTTTGGCGACGACTCGTGGCGATCAGCTCGTGCCACGCCACTCCCTGTGGCTATGGGTCCCGGGCTCGCGACTACGTCGCGCCCCGGGATGACAGGTTTCTTCCCTCAACATTGACTCCCCCTCCCAGGTTGGCGAAAAGCGCCGCCGTGACGACAGCTCCCGACATCACGATGCCCCCCGTAGGCGCGGCGCGCCGGCCGCTCGTCATGGCCGCGGCGATCATTGCTGCGATGACGCTGCTGCGCATGGTCTACGCCTCCGCCATCGAGCTGCGTACGGACGAGGCCTATTACTGGACGTGGTCGCAGGAGACGGCGCTCAGCTTCCTGGATCATCCCCCCGGCATCGCCTGGCTGATCCGGTTCGGCACTGCGATCTTCGGCGACACCACGCTCGGTGTGCGCTTCGGCGGCATCGTCGCGATGCTGGTGACGCAGCTCCTGCTCGCCGACATCGTCCGCCGCCTCACCCATGATGTGCGCGCCGTCGTGCTCGCGGTACTGATGCCGGAGGCCGCGCTCTATTACGGCCTGCTGATGGCCAAGGTTGCGCCCGATGTCGCCATGATCCCGTTTGCGGTGGCGATGATGTGGTGCCTGGCGCGGCTTGCGCAGGGCGGCGACGGCCGCTGGTGGCTCGCGGCCGGCCTGTTCGCCGGGCTGGCGATGCTGTCGAAATTCACCGTGATCATGTTCGCGCCGGCGGTTGCCGCCTTTCTGCTGGTGCCGGATTGGCGCTGGCGCTGGCTGCGCAGCCCCTATCCGTATCTAGCGGTCCTGATCGCAATCGCCGTGTTCTCGCCGGTCCTGATCTGGAACGTGCAGCACGACTGGGCCGCGATCCGCTTCCAGGGCGTGCGCGCCACCACCAGCTACGGCTTCTCGCTCCGCACCTTCGGCGATTACATCGGCCTGCAATTCGGACTGGTCGGCTTCGTCATGCTGCCGGTGGTGCTCACAGGGGTGGTGCTGACGGCGTGGCGCGGTTATCGCACGCGCGAGCCGGTCGCGATTTTGCTGTCGACCGCGGTGCTGGTGCCATTTCTCTATTTCCTGGCGAAATCGCTGACCCTCCGCGTCGGCGACACCTGGCCGATGTTCATGTGGCCGGTCGGCTTTGCCGCCGCCGCTATCAACCTCACCATGCTGCCGCGTGAGAAGTGGTCGGCGCGAATGATCAGGTCGTCGCTGTTCTGGGCCAATACGGCGGTGGTCTCGGGAATCGCTTTTGTCGTGGTCGTGTTCCTCTATTACGTCGCCACGCCCTGGAATTTGCTCGGCAAGATCGATCCGATCGGTGCCGAGTCCGGCTACGAGCAGGTCGCCGCGCGCGCACAGGCCGCATTGGACGAAACCGGCGCGACCTGGATCGCCACGACGGACTATCGCACCTATGCCATGATGCGCTGGCTGTTCAGGGGCCGCGTGCCCGTGATCGAGATCAACGAGCGCGGCCGCTTCCAGGACTTTCGCGATCCCGGCCTGGACCGGATCCGGGGGCACGCCGGCATCTATGTCGGACGCGAGCCGGACAATCGTTCGCCGCTGTGGGAGATCATCCCCGCCAAGCGCGAGCAACTCGGCCAGGTCGAACGACGCTGGCGCGGTCTTGTGATGGATACGTATGTGGTGGAGAAGCTGTCAGGCTGGACCCCGGAGCTGTCGCCACCGAAGGACTCACCGCTGTTCCAGTGGCGCGTGCTGGCGGGCGAGTTTGAGTTGCGTACGCTCGCCTAGCAAGGCGGGCTTCTTCCTTCTCCCCTTGTGGGAGAAGGTGGCGCGAAGCGCCGGATGAGGGGTCTCTATCGGCTAAGACGACTGCGAGAGGCGCGCGCGGAGAGAGACCCCTCACCCGTCTCGCCGCTGCGCGTCGAGCCACCCTCTCCCACAAGGGGAGAGGGGAAAACGAGGGCGTCGCGAACAGAACGCTACTCCTCCTCATCCTTCTTCCGCAGCAGATCCGTCGCGAGGTCCGACAGTTTTGGCGGCGGCAGGGCCGCGAATGGCAGCGGCCGTGTGACGTCGATCGCGGCGAGGCCCAGCCGCGCCGTCAGCAATCCATTCAGCATGCCTTCGCCCAGCCGCTGCGACAGCTTCGCCGCAATGCCGTGGCCGAGCATCTGCTGCACCAGGCTGTCGCTCGCCGCCATGCCGCCGGTGATGGCGAGATGGGCGATGACGTGGCGGAGCAGGCGGATCATACCGAGCGCGCCGGGACGGCCGCCATAGAGCCGCGCAAGTTGGCGTATCAATCTCAGAGACGCCACGAATACGAACAACACGTCGATCGCGGCACGCGGGCTCACCGCCGTGACGATCGAGACCTTCTGCGCGGCTGACGACACCAGCCGCCGCGCCTCGATGTCCAGCGGCGACATCAATTCGCGCTCGGCGAGCCGGATCATGTCGGCGCCGTCGATGATTTCGCCGGCGTGGCTTTCCAGCGTGGCGCGGGCGCGCGCGAGCTGCGGGTTCTGATGCGCGATCTTGAGCAGGTCCTGCACGATGATACGGCTCTCGTTGCGATCGTCGCTGGCAAGGACGGCGGCTGCGCGCTGATGCAGCTTTTCGATGGTTGCCAGCCGCGCCAGCCCGAATGCCTCGCGTCCGGTCACCACCGCGAGCGCAAGGGCGGTGAGGGAGGCAAGCGCCAGTCCGACGAAGCCGAGGCTGTCGCTGCGTGCAAACAGATCCTCGATCAGACGGACGACACCAAGCCCGACGCCGAGCAGCGTCAGCCCGGCAACGCCGGACCAGAACAATGCGCCCCAGGGAAAGCCGCGCCGCGCCGGAAGCGTCGCTGCGATCGGCACCGGCAAATTCGTCGGATCGGGCTCCGGCGTGATCTGGATGGTGGTGCGGCCGAGCCGCGTCGTCTCGTCTGCCTCCGTGACGACGACGCCGGGGTCGTCGAGCCGGAACGTCGCCGGTCGCCGTGGCTTCGATCGGTCGTTCATGACAATTTGTCTCCGATCAGGAACTGCAAGGCACGGTCGAGGCGGATGTGAGGCAGCGCCGGCTGGTCGGCTCCCTCGCGTTCGAGCTTCGGGGGACGAAAGCGCAGAAAGCGAAAATCGCTCTTTTCGTGGGGCCCGGTCGAGAGCCCGCGGAACGCATCGGTGCCATTGAACAGCGGCTCGGGATCCAGCGGCAGGTCGCCCGGAAAGGTCGCGACTTCCGTGTTGCCGTCGAAGAACTCGCCGCCGGCGCTTTCGCCCGCGGCCGGTGTTCCCAAAATTGACGGCAATTTGTCACGGCCATGCGCGACCTGCGCCTCGCGCGTGGCGCGGACGGCGGCGAGTGCGACAACGTCGATCGCCGCGCCGGTAGTTTCCGCGCGGGCGACGGCGCCCGAGACCGCGCGGCGCAGCACGGCCTCGAGCCGGTCGTGGCTGGAATGATGCAGGTGATCCGCCTTGGTCGCCGCGAACAGCACGCGGTCGATGCGCGGCCGAAACAGGCCGCTGAGGAACGTGCTGCGGCCTATGTTGAAGCAGTCGAGAATGCCCGCGAGTGCGGCTTCGAGATCATGCAGCGCTTCGGGGCCGGCGTTGAACGCGGCGAGCGCGTCGGCCAGCACGATCTGGCGATCGAGCCGGGCAAAATGATCCCGGAAGAACGGCCGCACCACGACGTCCTTGTAGGCCTCATAACGGCGCACCATCATCGCCCACAGCGATCCCTCCGGCGCCTGGCCGCCCGCGGGCACGTCGAGCGGCGCAAAGGTCAGCGCCGGTGTGTCGGCGAGATTGCCCGGCATCAGGAAGCGGCCCGGCGGCAGCAGGCTCATCGCAAACCGCTCGTCGCGGCAGCCTTGCAAATAGCCCCTGAAGAGCTTTGCGGCCGTGAGCGTCGCCTGCTCGTCTTCGCGCGCCTCGGGCTTGAGCGTTGCGAGATGCGCGTGCCAATCCGCGGCAAGATGGACGCGCGGCGCCTCGCGCGACAGCGCCAGGCTCTCGGCCGACCATTGCTCAAAACTC
The DNA here is from genome assembly GCF_055811835.1 of Bradyrhizobium sp. WSM4874. Classification (NCBI taxonomy): domain Bacteria; kingdom Pseudomonadati; phylum Pseudomonadota; class Alphaproteobacteria; order Hyphomicrobiales; family Nitrobacteraceae; genus Bradyrhizobium; species Bradyrhizobium sp. WSM4874. The sequence continues at coordinate 26,099 of NZ_JBVVPR010000033.1, read as the reverse complement.
TTCTGAAGCAGCGGCAGGTCGAGCAGCCACTCGCCGGGATAGTCGACGATGTCGAGCGTCAGCGTGCGGTCGGCGCCGTTCTGGCGCTGGTAGTCGATGACGAGCCTGAGCTCGCTGATGTCCACAGTCGAGCTCGGCCAGCGCCGCTCCTCGATCAGCGCGCGCAGATGGCTCTCATAGGCAAATCTGGGGACGGCGTCGTCCGGCTGCGGCGCCAGATGCGCCCGCGCGATCCGCCCGGATGAAATGGCCTCGAACACTGGAAACCGCCCACCGCGCGTCAGACCGTGGATCAGCGCGGTGATGAACACCGTCTTGCCGGCCCGCGACAGGCCGGTAACCCCCAATCGTACCGTCGGATTGAAGAAATGCTCGCCGTAGTCGATCAGCGCCCGAGCCGACAGGCGCGCCTCCTCGAACATATCCTGGAAACTAAATGCCATATGAACGTTGGGAATCCCGGGCGGGGGCGGATACGCAAAAAGGACTAGTCACAAAAATGGCAACTGCCTGAGGAAAATCAAGCTTCATACTTCCACCGTCTTTGTCGGCAAATCAGCCGTTTGAACGACGCGCCGATCCCGAAATACCCATACAAGAGGGTATTGTCTCACTTTGCGGATTGCCATGACCGTCTTCCAACTGAAACAGCTCGCATCCTCCTCCGTCCACGCAGCCGCCGACGCGATCGGCTGGCATTACGACCGCGCCGAGCTGATCGCCGACGGCGTGATCCATGCGATCGGCGTGCTCTGCGGCATCATTGCCGCGACCGTGCTGGTGGTGCTGACGGTGCTCTATGCCGACGCGACCGACATCGTCGGCGTCGCGATCTACGTCGCCGGCCTGCTCTCGATGCTGGTGTTGTCGGCGACCTATAATCTGTGGCCGATCTCACCGGCCAAATGGCTGCTGCGGCGCTTCGACCATTCCGCGATCTATCTCCTGATCGCGGCGACCTACACGCCGTTCATCCTGGAGGTGAAGGACAGCGGCTTCGCGCTGGTGCTGCTCACCGGCGTCTGGTGCGTGGCGATGCTTGGCATCGTGCTCAAACTTCTCTACCCCGGCCGGTTCGACCGCGTCGCGGTCGGCATCTACCTTGCAATGGGCTGGAGCGGCATCATGCTCTACGATTCCGTGGTCAAGGCGCTGCCTGCGCTGGTGCTGGGCTTCATCCTTGCGGGCGGACTGCTCTACAGCTTTGGCGTGATCTTCCATGCCTGGCGGCGGCTGCGCTTCCAGAATGCGATCTGGCACGGCTTTGTCTTGGCCGGCGCGGCGTGCCATTATACCGCGGTGCTCGACCTCGTGTTGAGCTGAGCAAGCTCCGCGAAACGGAATAAGCGAAGCGGTATAAGACAAGAGGAGACGTCGCATGCAGGTGACCGGCAAGGTCGTGGTCGTCACGGGCGGCGCCAACGGCATCGGCAAGGCGCTCTGCGAGGCGTTTCACAAGGCGGGTGCGGCCAAGGTGGTCGTCGCCGACATGGACGCGGACAATGCGCGGGCGGTCGCTGCCACGGTGGATGGCGCGGCGTTCAAATGCGATGTCGCGCAGGAAAAGGATATTTCCCACGTCATCGAGGAGACCGAGCGGCAGTTCGGCCCGATCGAATTGTTCTGCTCCAATGCCGGCATCGGCGGCGGTTTTGATCCGATGTCGGTCAATGCCGGCGGCGCCTCGGATGAGCCGTGGCAGCGCAGCTGGGCTATTCACGTCATGGCGCATGTCTATGCGGCGCGGCATCTGATCCCGCGCATGAAGACGCGTGGCGGCGGTTATTTCCTCAACACCATCTCGGCCGCGGGGCTGCTGTCGCAGGTCGGCAGTCCGGCTTACTCCACCACCAAGCATGCCGCGGTCGGCTTTGCCGAAAATCTCGCGATCTCGCACAAGGCGCACAACATCCGTGTCTCGATCCTCTGCCCGCAGGGCGTCGACACCAACATGCTGCGTTCGATTCCGAAGGGCCCGCAATCCGGCGACGGTGACCTCTCGCCCGAGCAGGTCGCGAACGACGTGCTCGGCGGCCTCGCGCAGGAGACGTTCCTGATCCTGCCGCACCCGCAGGTGCTCGGCTACATGCGCAAGAAGACCGAGAATTACGACCGCTGGATCGGCGGCATGGCCAAGATCCAGGCCAGGATGCGGGAAGAATTCGGGACGTAGGGAAGGCGGGCGCCAACACTCGCTGTCGTCCCGGCGAAGGCCGGGACCCATAATCCCAGGGAGTAGTTGTTTGGCTCGGCCGTAAACTCCGAGTCCTCGTGACCACATCCGCCTGTGGGTATGGGTCCCGGCCTTCGCCGGGACGACGCTGGTGGTCACGCCGCCGACTTCACCTCGCCCTCCACCCGGCTCTGCCGCAAAGCCTGCGCATAAAGCATCATCCCTTCCCGCACCGTGCGCTGCTCGGCCTCCGTCAGCGCCGCAAGTGCGCCACTCACCTGCTGCCGTCCGAACGCGTGCAGCGCCTCCAGCGTGCGGCGGCCCTTCGCCGTCAGCGACAGCAGCTTGCTGCGTGCGTCGGCGTCATCGGGCGTCTCCCGCAACTCGCCGCAGTCGATCAGCTTGCGCACCAGGCGGCTGACGCTCGATTTCTCCAGCCGCAGGAAATCGCCGAGCTCGCCCGAATTCATCGGCCCGCGGATACCGATCTCCAGGATCGTGTGCACGGCCGACGGCGGATAGTCCGATGCCGCCACGGTCGCATCCATGAAGCCGAGCTCGCGCACCATCAGGCGCGACGCCGCGCGGATGTCGTCGATCAGCGAAAGCCCGGTCATGCTTGACTCCGCGCATATAGTTGTACCATACAACTATATGCGCGCAACGGCGCGCGCAAGCGTTTTGGAGCGAGCCATGAGCGGAACTTCGCCGGCGGGGGCGCGGATGAGGGGCAAGGTCTGCCTGGTGACGGGTGGCGGCAGCGGCATCGGTCGTGCCACGGCCTTGCGAATGGCGTCCGAAGGCGCGGAGGCGGTTGTCGTGGCGGGCCGGCGCGAAGCCGAGATCGACGCCGCCGCCGCGGCGTGCCGCGAACTCGGTGCGGACGCCATCGCGATCAAGACCGATATCACGCGCGAGGACGACGTCGCACGCCTGGTTGGCACGGCCGTCGAGCGATGCGGCCGGCTCGACGTCGCCTTCAACAATGCCGGCTTCCAGGAGCGCCGCGCGCCGCTGGAGGAGCAGGGCACGGATGTCTACGACAGCGTGTTCGACACCAATGTCCGTGCGCTGTTCCTGTGCCTGCGCCATCAATTGCCGGTCATGCTCGCGAAAGGCCGCGGCAGCATCGTCGTCAACGCCTCCGTCAGCGGCGTGCGCAACCCCAATCCCGGCTTCTCGCTCTACTCGGCATCCAAAGCTGCGGCGATCTCGCTGACACGTTCTGCTGCGATGGAGAACGCTCCACGCGGCATCCGCATCAACGCCGTCGCCCCCGGCCGCGTCGTCACCGACATGATGCTGCGCGCCGGTGTCGGCGATGTCGCAACCGTCAGCGCGGGCCTGCCGCTGCGGCGGATGGGGAGCCCGGAGGAGGTGGCCGAGGCGGTGGTGTGGCTATCGTCCGACGCGTCGTCTTATGTCGTCGGGCATGTGCTGGCGGCGGACGGCGGATTCCTGGCGTCTTAGATTTGCGCGGCGGCATTGGCCAAAAACCTGGTGTCGTCCCGGCGAAGGCCGGGACCCATAACCCCAGGGAGACGTTTGGTGAAGATGGGTTGTTCGGGATTGGCGCCGCGCACAATCGATGAATCGCGCGGTATGGGTCCCGGCCTTCGCCGGGACGACGCAGTCAATGCTTCTGCCCGTACAGCACCGGCACCGCCGAGTCCACCACGACCTCCACGAGGCTCGTGCCTTCGAACGCCAACCCGCGCTTGAGTGCCTCGCCCAGCTCCGCTGCCTTGCTCACCCGCACCGCGTGGCAACCCATGCCTTCGGCGAGCCGGACGAAATCGATCCCCGGCAGTTCGAGTCCCGGCACGTTCCTCACCTGCATCACCTGGCTGAACGAGCGCATCGCGCCGTAGCCGGAATTGTTGATGACGACGGTGGTGAGCGGCAGCTTGCGCTGCGCGGCGGTCCACAGCGCCTGGATCGAATACATCGCCGAGCCGTCGCCGATCAGGCACACCGTGCGGCTCTTCGGCTTGCCCAACGCCATGCCGACCGCGGCCGGCAGCGAGTAACCGAGGCCGCCGCTCGCCATGGTGTAAAAACTGTCCTGACCGCGCATCGGCATGAACTTTTGCATCGCCGGTCGATGCGAGGGGATTTCCTCGACCAGCGACGCGCCATCCGGCATCGCCTGCGACAGCGAATGCAGCAGGAATTCGACCGGCAGCGGATCGCCGGCTTGCGGGGCCGGGGGCAGCGTACGTCCCTTCGGTGCCGCGCGCTTGTTCTCGGGCAGGAGATCGAGCAGCATTGAAAGCGCCGGCTTCATCGTCGCGATGATGCTGGTTCCGACCGGCGTCACCGCTGCGGCATCGGGGTCATCCGTGATCTGGAAGATCGTCGCGCCGCCGTCGAAGATCGCGGCGTGGCCTTCGACGTGGAAGGTGAACACCGGCGCGCCGATCACGATGACGAGGTCGTGCTCGCGCAGCGCGTCCGACAATTGCGCCGGCGAGGCATGCAGGAAGCCCGCGAACTGGGGATGGCGTTCCGGGAACGAGCAGCGCGCCGAAAACGGGCTGACCCAGACACTGGCCCTTGCCTTCTCGGCCACGCGCACCATCAGGTCGACCGCGCTGGCGCGATCGACGCCGGGGCCGACGACGAGGGCAGGGTGTTTGGCCGAACCGAGCGCTGTGACCAGCGCGGTCATCGCATCAGCCTCGGGCCCGATCTCGCGGCTGACCTTGCGGGATTCGACAGGAGCTGCGGCATGCGCCCAGTCGTCGACCGGAATCGAGACGAAGGTCGGCCCGCATGGCGGCTGCATCGCGGTGTAATAGGCGCGCGCGATCGCGGCCGGCACGTCCTCGGGTCGCGCCGGCTCCACGCTGTATTTCACGTAGGGCCGCGGGAATTCGGAGGCGCGCTCCGCATAGAGGAATGCCTGCAACGGAAGGATCGAGCGCGCCTGCTGGCCCGCGGTGATCACCAGCGGCGTCTGGTTGCGATGCGCGGTATAGATGTTGCCGAGCGCGTTGCCGACGCCGGCTGCCGAATGCAGGTTGACGAAGCCGGCATTGCGCGTCGCCTGCGCATAGCCGTCGGCCATGCCGACCGCGGAGGCTTCCTGAAGCGCCAGCACGTAGTCGATGTCGTCGGGCCAGTCGCTCAGGAATGGCAGCTCGGTCGAGCCTGGGTTGCCGAACACCTTCTTGATGCCGAAGGAGCGCAGCAGGTCGAGCGTCGCCTGCTTGACGGTGACGGATTTGCTGCCGCTCTTGCCGTTCTTCGCCATGATTTCCGTTCCCTGATGTTTGTCGGCTATCAGCCCCACCCGTCATTGCGAGCGAAGCGAAGCAATCCAGAATCTCTCCGCAGTGACAGTCTGGATTGCTTCGTCGCTTCGCTCCTCGCAATGACGAGGAGAGAGCGTCACCACACCGCCGTTCCCTTCATCGTCGGCTGTCCCTCCGCGTTCGCGGTCCACAGCTCCATGCCCGCCTCGGTCTCGTTGGCGTTGATGGAGAACTCGGAACCCTCGAACAGCGGCTGCACCCCGCGATAGGTGAATTTCTTCGGCGCCTTGCCGCCGTGCAGCTTCGCCGCCATCTCGATGATGAACGTTGCCTGCAACGGCCCGTGGAAGATCAGGCCCGGATAGCCCTCGACTTTGGTGACGTAGTCGCGGTCGTAATGGATGCGGTGGCCGTTGAAGGTCAGCGCGGAATAACGAAACAGCAGCACGGGGTCCGAGACATGCGTCTCGCGATGCTGCGCCTTCGGCGGCGGAGGCGGGGCCTTTGCCGGCGCGGGCGTCGTCGTCATCTCGCGATAGACGATGTTCTGCCGCTCGCGGATGGCGATGCCGCGCGGCGAGGAGATGCTGTGCTCGACCGAGACGAAGCACAGCGTGCCGGTCGAGCCTGATTTCACCTGCACGTCCGCAATGCGCGAGGTTCGCGTCGATTCATCGCCGACGCGCAGCGGCTGCAGGAACTCGATCTCGCCGCCGGCCCACATCCGGCGCGGCAGCGGCACCGGCGGCAGGAAGCCGCCGCGGGTGGGGTGGCCGTCAGGGCCGAGCATCGACATCGGAAACACCGGCTGCGCCAGGCACCAATGCACCGTGAACGGCGCCGCATCGCCCGCCTTGGGCGCGCCGACCTCCTGGAACAGCGTCGCGCGCAGGCCCTTCACGAGCTGCGCCGTGACGGTGTCGGTTGCCTCTTCGCTGCGGCCGATCCACTGCCTGAGATGATCGATGTCGAGCTTCTCGGTCATGACGCCTCGCTCTTGTTATTTCCTGGATTGGGGATTTTCGCCGATCCCTGGCACCGCGCCATAGCTGCGCGTCTCGCCGATGATGATCGGCGCCGGCGCGGGATAGCTGACAGGCCCCTGCGGCGTGTCGACCTCGATGCGGCGCAGGTGCGGATGATTGGTGAGATCGGCCATGGTGTTGACCTCGGCAAAGGCGATGTCGGCGTCGGACAGCCGCTTCAATAGCTCGTCGCGCGTCATCCTGCCGAAGGCATCCGCGACCGTCTTGTCGGTGAAGTCGCGGTTGCGCACGCGCTCGACCATGTTCGCAACGCGCGGATCGGCGGGCAGGTCCGGCTGGTCCAGCACTTTTGCGCAAAGCGTCTTCCACTCGCGCTCGCTCTGGATCGAGATCAGAATGTCCTTGCCGTCGCTCGACGTGAACACGCCGTAGGGCGCGATCGAGGGATGGCGCAGCCCCATGCGCTTGGGCGGATTGCCGGCTTCCGAGTTGAGCAGCGGCACGGTGCACCAGTCCGCCATCACGTCGAACATGGAGATGCGGATGTCAGCGCCCTTGCCGGTGCGTCCGCGCCCGATCAGCGCCTCCAAAATCGCTGCATGCGCGGTGGCGCCGGTCGCGACGTCGACGATGGACATGCCGACCCGCGAGGCGCCGTCGGGATTGCCGGTGATCGAGGCCAGGCCGCTCTCGGCCTGGATCAAGAGATCATAGGCCTTGCGGTGCGCATAGGGGCCCTCGTCGCCATAGCCGGTGATCGTGCACGAGATCAGCCTGGGATAATCCTTCAGCAGCCGCTCGCGCGAAAAGCCGAGCTTGTCCATCGAGCCCGGCTTGAGGTTCTGGATCAGCACGTCGGCGCTCGCGATCAGTCTCTCGAGCTCGGCGCAGCCTTCCTTGGTGGCGAGATCGACCACCGCCGATTGCTTGCCGCGGTTCAGCCACACGAAGTAGCTGCTCTGGCCCTTGGCTGCCGCGTCATAGCCGCGGGCGAAATCGCCTTCCGGCCGCTCGATCTTGATGACCTCCGCGCCGGCATCCGCCAGCCGCGACGAGCAGAACGGTGCTGCCACCGCCTGCTCGACCGCAATCACCCTGATCCCGTCAAGAGCTCCCATGATGGCTGCCTCAGTACGAGCGGGGCATGCCGAGCACATGCTCGGCGATGAAGGACAGCACGAGATTGGTCGAGATCGGCGCCACCTGATAGAGCCGCGTCTCGCGGAATTTGCGCTCGACGTCGTATTCCTCGGCAAATCCAAAGCCGCCATGGGTCTGGACGCAGGCGTTGGCCGCTTCCCACGACGCATCGGCCGCCAGCATCTTGGCCATGTTGGCCTCCGCGCCGCAGTCGAGCCCGGCCTCGTATTTGCGCGTCGCTTCCTTCACCATCAGTTCGGCGGCGCGCATCGCAGCGTAGGCCTTGGCGATCGGAAACTGGATGCCTTGATTCTGGCCGATCGGCCGGCCGAAAACGCTGCGCTCCTTGGCGTAATTGGTGGCCTTCGCGATGAACCATTTGGCGTCGCCAACGCATTCGGCCGCGATCAGGATCCGTTCGGCATTCATGCCGGAGAGGATGTAGCGAAAGCCCTTGCCCTCTTCGCCGATCAGATTTTCCGCCGGCACCTTCATGTCGGTAAAGAACACTTCGGTGGTGGCGTGGTTCATCATGGTGCGGATCGGGCGGATCTCGAGGCCCTTGTCCTTGGCTTCGCGCATGTCGACGATGAACACCGAAAGTCCATCCGTGCGCTTCTTGACCTGGTCCTTCGGCGTGGTCCGCGCCAGCAGGAGCATCAGGTCGGAATGTTCGGCGCGGCTGGTCCAGATCTTCTGGCCGTTGACGATGTAGCCGGCGTTGCCGTCCTTGCGCGCAAAAGTCTTCAGCGAGGTGGTGTCGGTGCCGCTGGTCGGCTCGGTGACGCCGAAGGCCTGCAGCCGCAATTCGCCGCTCGCGACCTTCGGCAGATATTTTGCCTTTTGCTCGTCGTTGCCGTGCCGCAGCACGGTGCCCATCGTGTACATCTGGGCGTGGCAGCCGCCGCCGTTGCAGCCCGCGCGCTGGATCTCTTCGAGGATCGCGGCGGCCGCAGAAAGCTTCAGGCCGGCGCCGCCATACTCCTCGGGGATCAGCACCGAGAGATAACCGGCCTCGGTCAGCGCGTCGACGAAGGCCTTGGGGTAGGCCATCTCACGGTCGAGCTTGCGCCAGTATTCGCCGGGAAACTGCGCGCAGAGCTTTGCGACGGCTTCGCGGATATCGGCGTGATCTTCGGTGTGGTGTTCTTCACTCATGGGGTTTCCCGTATGTGCGGCAGTTAGGATAACGCCGGCCGATCCTCTGGCGTTGTGAAAACAATGCCAGCCCCCTATGCTCATTTGCTATAGCGTATGGAGTAGCCTTCCAGGATTGGCAAGCATGGATTTCCGTCAGCTCAGGACCTTCAGTTGCGTGGCGGAGCTCGGCAGCCTTTCCAAGGCGTCCGATACGTTGCGTGTGGCGCAGCCGGCGCTCTCCAGGCAGATCAAGCTGCTGGAACACGAGCTGCGCACCGAATTGTTCACTCGCAACGGCCGCGGCATGGTGCTCACGGATGCCGGCCGCCTCTTGCTGGCGCGCACCTCCGGCATCGTGCGGCAGATCGACCAGATCCGGGACGACATCCAGTCGTCCAAGGGGCCGCCGTCCGGCCAGGTCGTGCTTGGCCTGGTCCCGACCGTGAGCTGCGTGCTGTCGGCGCGCTTCGCGCGGCGCTGCGTCGAAAAGTTTCCCGGCATTTCGCTGCGCATCGTCGAGAGCTACAGCGGTCATCTCGTCGAATGGCTGCATCGCGGCGAGATGGATCTCGCCATCCTCTACGGCCGCTCCGCCGATCTGCATCTCAACGTGGAGAGCCTCGGTCGCGACAACATCGTCGCGGTGGGTCCACGCGGTTGTGGCTTGGCGCGCAAGAAGAGCGTCGATGTCGGCTGGCTGCTGCGGCAACGGCTGGTGCTGCCCAGTCATTCCCACGGCCTCCGTGCGCTGATTGAGCACGCGGCGGCGCAACGCAAGATCAAGCTCAACGTCCAGCTCGAGGCGGATTCGTTCCGCGTGCTCACGAGCCTCGTCGAGGAAGGCCTCGGCTTCGCGCTGCTGCCGCCCTCGTCGGTCCACGGCGAGGTCGCGGACGGGCGGCTGGAAACGGCTGTCGTCTCGAAGCCGATGACGCGCGAGCTCATATTCGCCTCTCCGATCGACCGTCCGGTCTCGACGGCCTCGGTTGCCGTCACCGCCCTCCTGCGCGAGGAGGTCGCCGCCTGCCGCAAGGACGGCGTGTGGGACATCAAGTTGAGTTAGGCGTGCCCACGTCGTAGAACAGTCGCGCGCGATCTCGCCTTCGCATTTGGCGTGACCTGTCATGCCGGAATTTTATAGCTGAGTGTTCCCGCGTTCACCGCTGGGGCTTCGAGGCGCACAAGTCGCCAAAATCTCGTCATTGCGAGCGTAGCGAAGCAATCCAGGAATCCCCCCGCGGTGACAAGTCTGGATTGCTTCGCTGCGCTCGCAATGACGGAGGATGAGTCTACCCCGGAATCCTCACCGGCAGCGACTCATACCCCTTGATGAAGCTCGAATAGATCCGCTTGGGCTCGCCGACCACCTCGATGCGGTCGAAGCGCTTCAGCATCTCTTCCCAGACGATCTTGAGCTGGAGTTCGGCGAGGCGCATGCCGACGCAGCGGTGGATGCCGAAGCCGAAGGAGAGGTGGGTGCGCGGCCGCGGGCGGTCGATGACGAACTCGTTCGGCCTCTCGAACATCTCCTCGTCGCGGTTGCCGGAGACGTACCACATCACGACGCGGTCGCCCTTCTTGATGTGTTTGCCGCCAACTTCAGTGTCCTGCAGCGCGGTGCGCCGCATATGCGCGAGCGGGGTCTGCCAGCGGATCACTTCTGGCACCATGGAATCAATCAGTTCCGGGTTGGCGCGCAGTCTGTCGTACTGCTCCGGATTCTCGTTCAATGCCAGCACCGAGCCGGTCATGGTGTTGCGCGTGGTGTCGTTGCCGCCGACGATGAGCAGGATGATGTTGCCCATGAGATTGTCGGGATCCATGAACCGCGTGGCGTCGTTGTGCGCCATCAGCGACAGCAGATCGTTGCGCGGCGCGGAATTGACGCGCTCATTCCACAGCTTGGACATGTAAGCGTAGCATTCGTCCATCTCGCGGCGGCGCTCTTCGGCGGAGGCAACGATGCCGCTCTTGGGCAGCGCGGTCGCGACATCGGACCAGCGCGTCAGCTTGCGCCGTTCCTCCCAGGGGAAGTCGAACAGGGTGGCCAGCATCTGCGTCGTCAGCTCAATCGAGACGCGCTCGACGAAATTGAAGGTTTCGTTGCGCGGCAGATTGTCGAGCACGGTCTGCGAGCGCTGGCGGATCAGTTTCGCCAGTTCGTCCAGATGCGTCGGCGTGAACATCGGCGACACCGTCTTGCGCTGCGACGAATGACGGGGCTGGTCCATGGCGATGAAGCTCGGCCAGTCATAACCTTCCGGCACGTCGCGGATCCCGATGCCGCCGAGCGTCGAGTCGGAGGAGAACAGGCCGTGGTTGGTGTCGACATGCATGATGTCGTCGTACTTGACCACCGACCAATACGGCTCGATCGGCGCGTTGGTGCAGTAATGCACCGGCTCTTCCTTGCGCAGCCGCTCGAACCACGGCCACAGGGTGTCGTCCTGGAACAGCCTCGGCGCGCCGGGGTGGAACTGCGCCAGCGGTGTCGCATAGGCCTCCTCGCGAGCCCTGCGCATGCGTTCGGCGTTGTCCACTTTAACCGGCGCTTGGATGTTCATGGTGGGTTGCTCCAGTTGCTTGCTTAACCTCTCCCGCGTGCGGGAGAGGGGCGCAGCTTCTTGTGGACGTGTCGAACTCATCTTTGCGAATCTAAGCCGCAATCTTGACCGGCAAGGCTTCAAGACCCTTCACGAAACTCGAATAGACCCGCTTGGGTTCGCCGACCACCTCGATATGGTCGAATCGCTTGAGGATCTCTTCCCAGATAATCTTGAGCTGGAGTTCGGCAAGCCGCAAGCCGACGCAGCGGTGGATGCCGAAGCCGAATGAGAGATGCGTGCGCGGCCGCGCGCGGTCAATGATGAATTCGTAGGGCTTTTCGATCGCGTCGGCGTCGCGGTTGCCCGAAACGTACCACATCACGACCTTGTCACCTTTCTTGATCTGCTTGCCGCGGAACTCGAAGTCCGCAAGCGCGGTGCGCCGCATATGGGCCAGCGGCGTCTGCCAGCGGATCACTTCCGGCACGAAGCTGTCGAGCAGCGCGGGGTTGTCGCGCAGCTTGCGATATTGCTCCGGATGCTGGCTCAGTGCGTCGAGCGAGCCGGACATGGTGTTGCGGGTGGTGTCGTTGCCGCCGACGATCAGAAGGATCAGATTGCCGAGGAAGTTCTTCGCGTCCATGTCGCGCGTCGCGGCACCATGTGCCATCATCGACAACAGGTCGCTCTTCGGCGGCTGCGCGATGCGCTCCTTCCACAGCCGCGTGAAATAGCCCGCGCATTCCGTCAGCTCGGCCTGACGCTCGTCTTCGGTGGCGACGAGGCCGTCGGGTCCGGGAATGGTGGTCGCGATGTCCGACCAGCGCGTCAACTTGCGGCGCTCCTCCCAGGGGAAGTCGAACAGCACGGCGAGCATCTGCGTGGTGAGCTCGATCGAGACGCGGTCGACCCAGTCGAACACCTCGCCACGCGGCAGATTGTCCAGGCACTCCGCCGAGCGCTGGCGGATGCTCAGCGCGAGATTGTCCAGATGCGTCGGCGTGAACATCGGCGCCACGGTCTTGCGCTGCGCCGCGTGGCGCGGCGGGTCCATCGAGATAAAGCTCTCGCGGCGCAGATCCGGATCGATGTCGCGGATGGTGATGCCGCCGAGCGAGGAGGCCGAGGAGAACACCGAATGATTGGTCTCGATCTCCATGATGTCGTTGTAGCGCGTCACCGACCAATACGGCCCGAACATCGAGTCCTTGCAATAGTGCACGGGATCTTCGCGGCGCAGGCGATCGAAATAGGGCCAGAACGTATCGGTCCTGAACAGCTCGGGGTCGCCTGGATCGAACTGCTCCAGCGGCAGTGACGTTGCGCGTGCGCGTAACGCGTCGAGCTTCGCCGCGCTTTCGATGGTCCCATGCATGACCGCTCTCCCTGACATGAACCGCGCGTTCTCGTTGAATTCTGCGCTGCGGTATTTGATTTGCAATTACAACCCGTTGTCTGCGCCGGAGCAAGGGCGAGTTTTGCCAAGATCTCGCCGGTAGCCCGGATGGAGCGAAGCGTAATCCGGGATTCGGGCGGCCACTGCCGCTGTCCCGGATTGCGCTTCGCTCCATCCGGGCTACGCGACATTCGCGAACGTGATCTCGCGCACGCTCTCGGCCGCGGAATCGTGCCAGAAATCGACCCGAATCGAGCCAAATCGAACCCGCCCGTCTTGGGCATCGACTAATCTCTGATCTATAGTTTGATCGAACCAGATCCGCATCCCGAGGTTGCCGCCGTGAACGACATGCAATGGGCCCCCATCGGCTCCGAACCCTTGCCTCCGCCGCTGCCGCCCACGCGGGTCGATTTCACCGGCAACCGCGCCGAGTTTCGCAAATTGGTCACCAAGGGTGCCCTGCTCGAGCTCGTCACCTTCGGCTTCTACCGGTTCTGGCTCGTCACCGACATCCGCCGTCATCTGTGGGCGAACACCGCGGTCGACGGCGATGCCGCCGAATATACCGGGCGGGCCAGGGAGCTTCTGGTCGGCTTTCTGTTCGCGCTCGCAATCCTGGTGCCGATCTACCTCGCCTACTTCCTTGTCGGCATCGAGTTCGAGCGCTGGCAGGGCTTTGCCTCCACGCCGCTGTTCATCAGCTTCTACGCCTTCGGTCAGTTCGCGATCTTTCGCGCGCGGCGCTATCGCCTGACGCGCACGGTCTGGCGCGGCGTGCGGTTCTGGATGGACGGATCGGGCTGGGCCTATTCGTTCCGCGCCATGCTGTGGGGCTTGCTGGTGTTTCTGACGCTTGGTCTCGCATTGCCGTGGCGCGAGGCTTCGCTCGAACGCTACAAGATGCGGCACACCCATTACGGCGATTTGCGCGGCGATTTCGAAGCCGACGGCTGGACGTTCTTCAAGCGGGGCTGGTGGCTGTGGCTGCTGAGCCCGATCGCGCTCGTCATTTTCCCCCTCGCTCCGTTCGTTTATGCCGAGTTCAAGGCGCGCGAATGGCGCTGGTGCCTCGACGGCATTCGCATCGGCGGCGTCAGCCTGTCCTCGGAGTTGCCGCACAACGCATTTTACGGCCTGTACTGGAAGGTGGTCGGCTGGTGGCTGCTGCTCTCGACCATTTTCGGCTTCTATATTGGCGGTGCCACCATGCTCGTCGTCCAGCTGAGCGGCGTTCCGGCCGACGAAGTCTTCGCCCCCGGAAATGCCTCCAGAAGCATCCCGATGCTGGTGATGATGGTCATCGGCTACTTCGCCGTCGCCCTTGCGGTCAACATCGTCATGCGGGTCTATCTCCAGCGCGATCTCTGGGCCAAGGTGCTGGAAACCGTCGAGGTGCACAACATCGCCGCCGCCGCGGATGTGCGTGGCAGTGCCGAGCTTGCCAGCGCGCTGGGCGAAGGCTTTGCCGATGGACTCGATGTCGCGGGATTCTGAGCTGTGAGTGACGTATTCGCCGAGGCCCCGGCGCAGTCCGCGAAGCCGACGATCTTTTTCGACGGCGTGTCGAGCCGCAGACGGCAGGTGACGCTGACGCTCAGCGACGCGCTCGAGATCGTCGAAGAGGGCGGGACGCCCGTTCGCTGGGCCTATGCCGACATCCGCCGCGCCGACAGCCCGCCCGGCATTTTGCGGCTCGCCTGCGCTTCCGCGCCGCCGCTGGCGCGGCTGGAAATCCGCGACGCTCTGCTCGCGTCGGACGTGACCGCGCGCTGCATGCGGCTCGACGACCACCAGACCTCGCGTCGCGGCGTCGCAAAGATCGTCGGCTGGTCGATGGCTGCCGCCGTCTCCATCGTCTGCGTCGTGCTGTTCGGCGTGCCACTCGCTGCCGACCGCCTCGCGCCGCTGGTGCCGAAACCAATCGAGCGGCGCATCGGCGATGCGTCGGAGGTTCAGGTGAAGACCATCTTCGGCCGCAATGTATGCGAGGATGCGGCGGGGAAAGCGGCGTTCATCAAACTCGTCAATCGGCTGCGCGATGCCGCCGGCCTCGACGACGATTCTATGACCGCGGGCGTGCTGCCGACCCCGGTGCCGAACGCGTTCGCGCTGCCCGGCGGCAAGGTCTTTGTGCTGAAGGGCCTGCTCGACAAGGCCGAAAGCCCGGACGAGCTCGCCGGCATCCTCGCCCACGAGCTCGGTCATCTCAAGCATTACGACAACATGCGCGGCCTGATCTACAACGGCGGCACCTCGTTCCTGATCGGCCTGTTGTTCGGCGACGTCACCGGCTCGAGCGCCGTGATCTTCGCCTCGCGCAGCGTGGTCGAGGCCTCCTATTCCCGCGAAGCCGAGACCGCTGCGGATACGTTCGCCATCGAGATCATGCATAAGCTCGGCCGTTCGCCGAAGCCTGCGGCCGAGCTGATGTTCCGCATCACCGGCAAGGAAGGCGGCGGCCTCACGTCGATCCTGGCGAGCCATCCGTTGACCGAGGACCGCCTCGCCCGCATGACGAAAGAAGACCGCCCCGCCAGCGGTCCGCCGCTGCTGACCGATGCGGAGTGGCAGTCGCTGAAGGGGATCTGCGGCAGCGGCAAGATCTGAATCTCTCGCCGCCCCGCGTTGGCCCCGCGCCAAATCATCCGTCGGCGAGGAACGATCGCTCGGGGAGTGGTTATCCCCCGATAGACAGCGGGAATGTTCCTCATGGCTTACAGTTGTTTCGTCACGATGATCGCGGCTTCCACCGTGATCATGTTTGGTCTGATGTATCTCAACACCTTCGCTCTCGATCACGTCTGGTACAGCCAGACCCGGACGTGGATGGCGTTGCTGATGGGCGCCGTCATGGCCGCCGTGATGCTGGGCTTCATGTGGGGCATGTACAGGAACCGCACGGCGAATCTCGCCATTCTGGCCGCCAGCGCCGTCGTGTTTGCGGTTTCGCTCTGGCTCGTTCGAAGCCAGCAGACCGTGACCGATGTTGCCTATATGGAGGCGATGATCCCGCATCATTCCATCGCGGTTCTCACCAGCGAGCGTGCGCACATCAGGGATCCCCGCGTCCGCAAGCTGGCCGACGACATCATCGAAGCCCAGGTGCGCGAGATCGGCGAGATGGAACGGTTGATCGCCGACCTCAAGGAGAAGCCCGCGCCTGCGGACGCGAAGGATTTGCCGCCGCGGCCGCCGACCTGACGAAGCGGCCCTCGTATCACTTTGCCGGGGCGGCCGGATTGGTCGAGCCCGTGGTGACGCTCGGCGCGTTGGTCGGGCTGGTGGTGGTCGTCTGGGGACCGACATCGCGTCCATTGTAGAAGAAGACGGCCGCGACCACGGCGATCACGAAGATCGCGCCGATAGCCCAGCCCACCGGGCTGTTGCGGCGTGCTCTGTCTGCCCTGCGATCGTCATCCTGATAGGTCATCATGCTCTCCATCGTAGAGCAGGAAAACCTTGTGCGAGCGAAGCTGTTCCTAACGTGGCGCGGTTCGCAGGCCGGCGCCTATCGCGTCCCGTAGGCGCGGTCGCCGGCGTCGCCGAGGCCCGGCAAAATGAAACCGTTCTCGTCGAGACCTTCGTCGACCGCGGCCGTCCAGATCGGGACGTCCGGATGCAGTCCGCGCAGCCGTTCGAGCCCTTCGGGGGCGGCGATCAGGCAGGCGAGGCGAATATCCTTGGCGCCGCGCTCCTTCAGCCGGTCGATCGCGGCCACAGCGGTGTTGGCGGTCGCCACCACCGGCGTCACCACGATGGCCAGGCGTTCGCCGAGGTCGGACGGCGATTTGAAGAAATACTCGACCGCCGCAAAACTGTGCGGCTCGCGGTAGAGCCCGATATGCGCGACGCGCGCCGTCGGCACCAGGTCCATCATGCCGTCGACGAAGGTCGTGCCCGCGCGCAGCATCGGCACGAAGACCAGCTTCTTGCCCGCGATCTTGGCCGAATGCATCGTCGCCAGCGGCGTTTCGATAACGGTATCGGCGAGTGGCAGGTCGCGCGTCACCTCGTAGCACAGCAGCATGCCGATCTCCTTGATCAGCTCCCGAAACGATTTGGTCGAGATCGATTTGTCCCGCACCAGGGTCAGCTTGTGCTGCACCAGCGGATGATCGACGATCGTGACGCCTTGCATGACGGGATGCTCCTGAAATTGATCGATGGGCAATGCGACGCGTTTGGATTACGCGTTAGAAAACCGTGCCGTCGCTGATCACCTTGAGCGGCGGCGAACCATCGGGGCGGCGCGCGAAGGCGATGGCGCGGCCCGCGGCCCAGGTGCCGCCTTCCAGAATGCTGGCGAGCGGCAATGTCTCAGGCGTGCGGCCGAGTTTTGCGCGGACCAAATCGGCCAGCCGGTCCAGCAGCGCCACCGTCAGCGCGCGCCACTCGACGACGAGCAGTGAGTCCACCTCATGCGCACGCTCGGCATCGGCGGCGTCGCGCAGGCGCAACACCTCGTGATCGACGAACAGGCCGCCGTTGCGATATTCGGCAAGTCCGGTCAGGCCATCGATGTCGGTGACGTCGAACCCGGCGCGCTGGAGCGGCTCGATCAACGAATAGCTCAGCCATTGCGACAGCTTGTGCAGGGGCACGAGGCTCGAGGTCGCATCGCTGGTCTTGATCGCCGGATGGCGCCAGCAATCGCCGAGCGGAATTCCGGCAAGCTCGAGTCGCGACGGCCAGATCGGTCCGAGCTGGTTCAGCACCGCCGAGAGGATCGTGGGCGCGGGGACCGCGCCGCCCTTCGCCAGCGCCGCGATGTGATCGAACAAGCCGCCCGGCCGCGGCGTGTCGTGCGAGCCGAACACGTCCGCGCGCTCCGCCACTAGCTTGCCCAAGCGCCGCAGCAGATCGGTCCGTCCCTCGAGCCCGAGCAGCGGATTGGTATCGTTCACCTGAAAGGCGGAGGTGAGGGAGGCGAGGGGCAGTTTAGCAAGGATGTCCGCATCGGCCCTGAAAGGCGCGCGGGGATCGTGGGAAAAAAGACCGCTCGCAAACATGTCGAGACTTGCAATCGCGAGTCCCTCGGATCGGCCGATGTCTTGCTCCGTCGTCACGTCGCGATATCGCCACGCCGCGCCCGCACCGGCATCAAGCAGCACGCTGACGATGGCAAGGTCGAACTCCGCGCGCGCCCGCGCGGCGCGATCCGGCCACGGGGCCGCGTCCGCGAGCCGCGCCCATCGGTTGACGCCGCCAAGCACGAAATGGCGCCAGCGCGCATGAAAGGGAATCTCCAGCGTCGGATAGGCTTTTCGCGTGACAGCCAACACGGCGTCGGCAACGCCGTCCATGCGATCGAGATCGATCGTGAAATGCGTCAGCCCGCCGTTCAGGCCGATCTCGAACATCTCGCCGGCACGCGCACGAACCGCTGCTGCGCTGAGCAGCGAACGGGCCTGCAATTCCAAAGCCTCTGCCATCAATCGATCAGTATTTTTCCAGCGAACGCCCGACCACGCCGTCGACGTCCTTCTCCGGCGCGATGTCGGTGGAGTAATAGCCGGCGGCCTTCTTCGCGGCGATCTCGACATAGGCGTCGGCGGGAATGAGCTCGGGCGGGATCGGCACGCGCTCGACGATGTCGATGCCCTGCGAGGTCAACGCGTCATGCTTCATGTCGCTCATCGAGAGGAAGCGGTCGATGCGCTTCAGGCCGAGCCAGTGGATGGTATCGGGCATCAATTGCTGGAAGCGCGCGTCCTGGACGCCGGCGACGCATTCGGTGCGCTCGAAATAGGCGGCGGCCGCGTCGCCGTCCTCCTGGCGCTTGCGCGCGTTGTAGACCAGGAATTTCGTGACCTCGCCGAGCGCGCGGCCTTCTTTGCGATTGTAGATCACGAGCCCGAGCCCGCCCTCCTGCGCGCCGCGCGCGGACTCCTCGATGCCGTGAATGAGGTAGGGCCGGCAGGTGCAGATGTCGGAGCCGAACACGTCGGAGCCGTTGCACTCGTCATGCACGCGGCAGGTGATCTTGGTGCGATGGTCCGGCAGTTTTGTCACATCGCCGAACATATACACGGTGGTGCCGCCGATCGGCGGCAGGAACACCTTCATGTCCGGCCGGGTCACCAGTTCGGGGAACATGCCGGCGGTCTGCTCGAACAGCGTGCGCCGCAGCTCGGTCTCGTTGGTCGCGAAGCGTTCCGCAAGGCCCGGCAGATACCAGACCGGATCGATCGCGATCTTCACCACCGACACGCTGCCATTGGCATGCACGACGTCGCCGTCGGCGCGTAGGCGCTTGGCGGCGAGCGCCTCGCGGATCTCCGGCAGGTCCAGTCGCGCACGCGTCACCGCGATGCTCGGCCTGATGTCGGAACCCTCGGCGATCTCCTTGCCGAAATTCTCGGCGACGAGATGCCCCCAGGGATCGAGTGCGACGATTTTTGCGGGATCGCTCCATTGCGGGAACGGCCCGATGGTCGCGGCCGGAAAGGTGTTGGTGAGATCGGGCCTACGGATCGGATCGAGCGCGCCGGCGGACACCGCGAGCGCGCGGTACATCGCATAGGACCCGCCATGGCTGCCGATCACGTTGCGATCCCCGGCGCGCGACACCGTGCCGATGATCGGCCCGCGGGCCCGTGCGTCGGCGGCGCCCCAGTGGATCGGGAAGGCCGCCTTCCGGCCCGGCTCCGGATGGGAGGTGAGGCGGATGTGGTCGGTACGGTTCGCTCGGCTCATGACCAAACTCCCAAAAAGCCAACGGCCCGCCGCTCGGACGGGCCTGGCTCTGCGGCGTTGCCGGTGCGGTCACCGGCGACGCAATCCAACATATTGTAGCGGCCAGCCACGACAGACAAGTTAATCGTGCTGCACAGGGCAGGCGGCTCGCGGCCAAATCCCCGTCATCACCGAGCCGGCAGGGGCTGCGTGAGAGCCACGCCACCACACTGGCCGACCTCGATGAAATCGCTGTAAGGCGATGAAGTAATTATGTTTTTCGTGCTTTCAAGGGGCGGTGCACGGCTTGCGTGGCGGGCGTCGAGTTTCCGGACAAAACGTGTCATCAAACCAAACGTACAGATCGCCTTTGCCCGATCGCCTGCCTCATCGTCTTCCCTGGAGACCGCCATGCCCGCCGCCGCCTACATCGATCCCCGCAACGGACAGCTCTATCCGCTCGACCAGCCGCGCTGGTGCTCGGACGAGCGCACGCCGCTGCTGGTGACGCCGGGGGAAGGGATGTCGCGGGAGGAGATCGAGCCGCGCACGCGATCGCTCTGGCGCTACCGGGCGGCGCTGCCGGTCGAGATCAAGACTCCGATCACGCTCGGCGAAGGCTGCACGCCGCTGGTCCAGCAGGCCTGGGGCGAGCTGCGCCCGTTCTTCAAGCTTGAATGGTTCAACCCCACCGGCAGCTTCAAGGACCGCGGCTCCGCCGTGATGCTGTCCTTTCTTCGGCAGATCGGCGTCGAGGCCATTCTGGAGGACTCGTCGGGCAATGGCGGCTCGTCGATGGCGGGGTTAGGTGCCGCCGGCGGCATGCGCGTGAAGATTCTCGCGCCTGCATCGACGTCGCCGGCCAAGATCGCGCAGGTCCGCGCCTATGGCGCCGCGGTGCAGCTGGTCGAGGGCCCGCGCGAGGAATCGGAGGCCGAGGCCATCCGGCAGTCCAGCCAGACCTTCTACGCCAGCCACAACTGGCAGCCGTTTTTTCTCGAAGGCACCAAGTCGCTCGCCTATGAGATCTGGGAAGATCTCGGCTTTCGCGCCCCCGACAACGTCATCGTCCCCGTCGGTGCCGGCAGCTCTCTGCTCGGTTGCGCCTTTGGTTTCCGTGAGCTGTTGAAAGCCGGTCAGATCACCAAGCTGCCGCGCCTGTTTGCGGCGCAGCCGCTCCATTGCTCGCCGATCGATGCAAGCTTCAAGGCGGGCGTCGATACGCCTGTCGCGCGCGAGGTGAACAAGACCATCGCCGAAGGCACTGCGATCAAGCATCCGCTGCGCCTGCGCGAGATCATCGGCGCGTTGCGTGAGAGCGGCGGCGGCACCATCGCGCTCACCGAGGATGAGATCGTCGCCGCGCTGCGGCGTCTTGCGCGGCAGGGCCTGTTTGCCGAGCCGACCAGCGCAAGTGCTGCCGCCGTGGTGGACAAACTATCCGCCACCGGTGCCATCAAGGCGAACGAGACCACCGTCGCGGTTCTCACCGGCACCGGCCTCAAGGCCGCGACCATCGTTGCCGATCTCGTGCAATAGGACCGCGAGGAGGCGAAGCCGTCGCCGTCATGGGCCCGCGTTGAACCTTTGGCATCCCTCGTCAGCCTCATGGAGATTGACATCGAGCGAAGGGAGAGTTCCATGACCGCGCAAGACCCGTTTGCTGGTTTCAAGGCAGTCCAGAAGGAAGCCTGGTCGCTGTTCACGCCGATGGAGGTGTTCACGACGCCCTCGGCCGCCAAGCTCGTGAGTTTCGCCGGGGTCGCGACCGGCCAAAGGCTGCTCGACGTCGGCTGCGGCACCGGCGTCGCCGCGATCACGGCGGCGCGCCGCGGAGCGAAGGTCAGGGGTCTCGACCTGTCGCCTGTCCTGGTCGAGCGCGCCCGCGAGCACGCGCAGCTGGCGAACCTCGATCTCGACTTCACCGAAGGTGACGCCGAAAGCCTGCCCTACGGCGACAACGAGTTCGACGTCGTGCTCAGCCAGTTCGGCCACATGTTCGCGCCGCGCCCCGAGGTCGCCATCGGCGAGATGCTGCGCGTGCTCAAGCCCGGCGGCACCATCGCCTTCTCCACCTGGCCGCCGCATCTCTATGTCGGGCGGATGTTCGCGTTGATCGGCCGCCATCTGCCGCCGCCCGAGGGCGTGGCATCACCGGTGTCGTGGGGCGATCCGAAGATCGTCGCCGAACGTCTCGCGGGGAAAGTGAAGGACATCGCCTTCGACATGGACATCATGACACCGTCCGCACTCAGCCCGCAGCATTTCCGCCGCACCATGGAAACGACGATCGGGCCTTTGATCAAGCTCGTCGCCCAGTACAAGGACGAGCCGGACAGGCTGCGGAGTTTTCGCAGCGAGTTCGAGGCGCTGATCTCCGAATATTTCGACGGAAGCAACAACGTGATGCGCCAGCAATTTTTGATGTCGAAGGCAAGGAAGGCGTGAGGCGGCGTTGACGGTGACTTCCCTTCTCCCCTTGCGGGAGAAGGTGGCGCGAAGCGCCGGATGAGGGGTTCTATCGGCGAACTAGGACGTGAAAGATTTACGTGCGGAGAGAGACCCCTCATCCGTCTCGCCGCTACGCGGCGAGCCACCTTCTCCCGCAAGGGGAGAAGGTGGAAGTTCTCTACTCCTTCAGTTCGTTCACCCGCTTCACCCAGATGCGCACATCTGTGAGCACGTCGGGCAGCACCGCCTTGACCTCATGTATGGTCATGCCGGCCTTGATGCGGGGATCGTAGAGCAGGTTGAGGATGTACTGGTCGTAGACGTCGAAATAGCCCATCGAGACGTTGTCGTTGAACATGGTCCAGGGCACGCTCGCGGTGTCGTTGATCGGGCCGAGCGATTGCAGCAGCTCCTCATAGGCGCAGTCGAGAAAGGTGAAATCGCCGTTGTCGACGGTGAGGATGACGTCGGAATGCTCGATCTCGAAATTGTCGTTCTTGCGAAACCCTGACAGGCATTGCGGATCGAGCGAGGTGCGGATCTCGCGGGCCTTCTCCGCACCGTAGAAGCTCGAGATGGTGCGGAACAGATCGCGGTCGCGCACGAGCTTCACTCGCACATTCGCCGCCTCGCTGCTGTCGATCATGGCGATGTCGAGATGCTGCACGCGCTTGCCGATGTCGGCCACGACCTTTGCGAGCTGCGCCTTGCGGTCGGCGCGGTCGCTCTCGGCGAACACGCGCACCGGCCCGTCGAACTTGCGGATGCGGTCGACACGGCCGGCAAGGTGGTATTCGGCGCCGAACGCCGTCTTGAGAAAGCCATCGACGATCTCGCCGTCGGTAAAGCTCTTCTTCTCGGCGCGCTGGCGCGAGGCGATCGCGGGCAATTAGCCCGCGACGACGATGGTAGCGGTGTCAGGGGCAAACGCGACGGTGGCGAGCGCCAGCAGGGCGATGCGAAAGCCGGACGAAGGCAGGGCCATTGCGCTCATTGCCGGGCGACGCTGCCGTATTCGGAAGCGACGCACAAGGCCGCATATTCACGCGCCCTGCGGGTTCCTGCTCTAGTTGTTCAGCACGACCACGGTGGTGCCGACCCCGACGCGGCCGTAGAGGTCGCTGACGTCCTCGTTGGTCATGCGGAAGCAGCCCGAGGACACCGCCTGGCCGATCGTCTCCGGCTCGTTGGAGCCGTGGATCCGGTAGAGCGTCGAACCCAGATACATCGCGCGCGCACCGAGCGGATTCTCGACGCCGCCCTTCATATGACGCGGCAGGTCCGGCCGGCGGGCCAGCATCTGCGACGGCGGCGTCCAGTCCGGCCATTCCTTCTTGGCGGTGATCCTGTGCACGCCGCCCCAGCGGAAGCCGTCGCGGCCGACGCCGATGCCGTAGCGCAGGGCCTGGCCGTTCTGGAGCACCAGATAGAGCCGGCGCTCCGAGGTGTTCACCACGATCGTGCCGGGGGCGTAATTGCCGTTATACATGACGGTGGTACGGGGGACCGGGCTCGAGCCGCCGCGGAAGAAATTCGGGCCGCCGCCCATGATGTCGCGCGAGTCGAACTCCTCGGCGAAGGCGCCGCCGGCGGTAGCCGACAGCAGTGCGATGGCGGCAAGCGGCGCGGCAAAAAACCGGATCATTGTTCCCCCAGCAAAAAAATCGATTCAACTGAAGTCACAGGCCATATTTGCGAGCTTTCCGCAAGCCACGGCACCGTGAGGGAGGCATCCTTAATGAACGGCGTTACCAAATCGGCAACCATGCCAATTTGCCGGAAAGCATTAGCCAAACGGGCGCATCGCAGGGCGGCGATGCCGGCTATTGCTTTGACGAGACGAGCGAACAATGATTGATCGGACGGATTGTTGGAACATTGCCGGTTGCAGGAGCTGACGGATGAACGGTGCGGAAAGTCTGGTGCGGACGATGGTCAAGGGCGGGGTCGACGTCTGCTTCTCCAACCCCGGCACCTCCGAGATGCATTTTGTCGCAGCGCTGGACCGCGTGCCCGGCATGCGTTGCGTGCTCGGCCTGTTCGAAGGCGTGGTGACCGGCGCCGCCGACGGCTATTTCCGCATGAAGGGCACGCCGGCCTCGACGCTGCTGCATCTCGGTCCCGGCCTCGCCAACGGCCTTGCCAATCTGCACAACGCCAAGAAGGCGAATTCCGGCATCGTCAACATCGTCGGCCAGCACGCCGTCTACCACATCGGCTACAACGCGCCGCTGACCTCCGACATCGAGGGTCTGGCCCGGCCGATGTCCTCCTGGGTCCGGACCTCGCCGGACTCCAAATCGGTCGCCGCCGACGGTGCCGCGGCGATCGCCGCCGCCAAGAGCGCGCCGCCGCAGATCGCGACCCTGATCCTGCCTGCCGACACCGCCTGGAACGAAGCGGACGGCATCGCCGAGGTTCCGGCCGAGCAGCAGCGCGCGAGCTATTCGCCGCAGGCGGTCGAGCAGGCCGCAAAGATCCTGCACGGCGACGGCGAGGGCACGCTGCTGCTGATGACCGGCAGTGCGCTGAGCGAGCAGGGCCTGGCGCTGGCCGAGCGCATCGCCGCCAAGACCGGCTGCACCGTGATGGGCCCGACCTTCCGTCCCAGAATGGCGCGCGGCCGCGGCCGCTTCTCGATCGATCGCATCCATTACGTGATCGACAACGCGCTGCAGATGCTGGCGAGGTTCCGCCATATCGTGCTGGTCGAGTCCGACGATCCCGTGGCCTTCTTCGCCTATCCGAACAAGCCGAGCATCCTCAAGCCCGAAGGCTGCGACGTGCATCGCATGACCTCTTGGGGTGAGAATTCGGTGGCAGCGCTGGAGGCGCTCGCCGGCGCGGTGAAGGCCAGCGCGAAGGACGTCAAGCCGCAGGCCTCGGCCGAGCTGCTCAAGCCGACCGGCGCACTGACCCACGCCTCGATCGCGCAGTCGATCGCCTATGCGATCCCCGAGAATGCGATCCTGGTCGACGAATCCCTCACCACCGGCCGCGCCTTCTTCCCGCCGACGGCGGCGGCTGCTCCGCACGACTGGCTCCAGAACATGGGCGGCTCGATCGGCTTCTCGACGCCGCTCTCGATTGGTGCCGCGATCGCCTGCCCGGACCGCAAGGTGATCTGCATGGTCGGCGACGGCAGCGCGATGTACACGATCCAGTCGCTGTGGACCCAGGCTCGTGAAAACCTCAACATCGTCACCATCGTGTTCGCCAATCGCATCTACCAGATCCTGCGCGGCGAGTTCGACAATGTCGGCGCCGGCGAGCCCGGCCAGCGCGCCAACGACATGCTTCGCCTCGACCGGCCGACGCTGGATTTCGTGGCGCTGGCCAAGGGCATGGGCGTGCCCGGCCGCGCCGTTACCAACGCGGACGAGTTCAACAAGGCGCTGGCCGAAGCCGTCGCCGAGCCCGGTCCGCGGCTTATCGAAGTCCAGATGTGATATCTGATTGGCGCGCCGCGATTCCGGCCCTCATGTAGCCCGGATGGAGCGCAGCGTAATCCGGGACACTGTGCGTTTTGCGAGAACCCGGATTGCGCTACGCTCCATCCGGGCTACTCATGGCTTTGAAATGGAGCGCCGAGTGGCCGGGGGGCAAGATGCAGACCGAGCTGAACAAGGTGATCGCGGCGCTCCGGGACTTCTACGCCCACGAAGCATTCCTGTTCGAGAAGGACATCGGCGAGCGTGCCATCACGCACCGCTTCGCTGTATATCTGGAGAAGCAGTTCTCCGGCTGGTCGGTCGATTGCAACTACGACCGGCTCGGCGAACGTACGCTGCATCTTCCGCACGGCACCATCATCTCGACCGACGATCACCTGGGCAAGTCGATCTATCCTGACGTCGTCGTGCATCAGCGCGAGATCCCGAACAATCTGCTGACCGTGGAGATCCGCAAGGCGAGCAATCACACCGCGCTTGACCATGACCAGCACAAGCTGATGGCGCTGACCGATGCGCATGTCTGGTTCGCCTTCTGGATCGGCGTGCTGCTGGTGCTGGACAAGAACAACGTGACGATCTCGGAAGTCTATGTCAGCGGCGTCCTTGAGCAACCGCTGTCGCGCTGGTTCGCGACCCGGCTGGAGGAGATCGGCCTGAGGGCTGCGCGTTAAGGCGAGTGCCGAGATTGTCGCGTTTAATTCAGCTATTGCTTTGAGTCATAATCCAAGGGCGATCTCGGCCCATTTCAACATGCGGTCGCTATTGAGGAATGACAGCACCGCCGGCTCCAGTGACGCGGTCGCGCCCGGTGCGAGCAAAGCCGTCGCGGCTACCATGTCGCAGCGTTGATTGAAGGCGAGTGAGAGCGCGGCCTTGG
>NZ_JBVVPR010000032.1:0-93157 GCF_055811835.1 Bradyrhizobium sp. WSM4874 | reverse complement strand
TAAGACACACTCCTTTTGCTGGGCTACCCCTCTCCCCCGCCCTCCCCCCTTGTGGGGGAGGGAGCGCAGTGTGCCCCGGGTGAAAATAGGGCTCACCAGCTCGATGAGCTCACAGAGCCAAAGCCAATTGTGATCACCTGAAGCAGCGATACGCACAACTGCGTTCCCTCCCCCCTTGTGGGGGAGGGTTAGGGAGAGGGGCCACACGGGGACTCTCTCGATCGTCGGCGCGTCAGCACGCCTGCCGCTTTCCGTCGGACTCAACAGGCGCCCCGTCGAAGCGCGCCATCCGGCCACAGCTTTGACAAACGCTTGACGTAGATCAACTCGTCTTGCTGCGGAGTGAGCCGACCTCGTTGGGGGCCAACGACAAGGTGTTGAGCATGGGCGTCACCGGCAGGATGATGTTCGTTTCGATGATCGCGTTCGCGTCGCTCGGCGCGATGTCCGAGCAACGCGCCGATCAACCCACCGCCGACAAAGAAATCCGCATCGGCAATGTCATGCCGTATTCGGGGCCGCTCTCGGAGTTTGGCGCCATCGGCCAGGCGGAAGCCGCCTATTTCGACATGATCAACGCGCGCGGCGGTGTCAACGGCCGCAAGATCCGCTTCATCACCCGCGACGACAATTCCGATCCGACCACCGCGCTGGAGCTGACCCGCAATCTGGTCGAGACGGACGACGTGCATCTGATGTTCGGCTCGTTCGGCACACCGGGCAATCTCGCCGCACGCTGGTATCTGAACGCGAAGAAGATCCCGCAGCTGTTCGTCGCCTCCGGCGACGAGGAGCTGAGCCAGGCCAAGGCGTTTCCCTGGACCATGGGCTGGCAGCCGTCGTACCGGTCGGAGGGGCGCATCTACGCCAACTATCTCCAAGCCTATTATCCCAGGAAGAAGATCGTGGTGCTCTGGCAGAACGATCAGTTCGGGCGTGCGCTTCTCAAGGGCATGGAGGAAGGTCTTGGCGATCTGAACCGTCTCGTCCTCGTCGACATCGCTTTCGACATTGCCGACGAGCATCTCGACGGACACGTGTCGATCCTCAAGCGCGCCGGCGCCGATATTTTCGTCTTTCTCGGCGTGCCGTCGACGGCATCCAAGGTGATCAAGCTGGCAGCGTCAATGAAATGGCGCCCGGTCTTCATCGTCAATGACGCCTCCGCCTCGATCGCGAACGCGATGGCGCCCGCAGGCCTGGAGAATTCCTCCGGCGTGATCTCGGCGGCCTTCCTGAAGGACCCGAGCGATCCCGCATGGAAGGACGATCCCGCCATGAAGGACTGGTTCGCCTTCATGGACAAGTACCATCACGACGAAAGCACCAACAGCAGCGCTGCGCTCTATGGCTATGCCGCAGCCGAGTCGCTGACGCAGGTGCTGAAGCAATGCGGCGACGATTTCTCGCGCGAGAACATCATGCGTCAGGCTGCTTCGCTGAAGAATTATCAGCCCTCGGTCGCCCTGCCCGACATCAGGATGAGCACCTCGCCAACCAGCTATTTGCCGATCAGGCAGATGCGGCTGGTCCAGTTCGACGGCCGTTCCTGGCAACCCTTCGGCGACGTGATCGAGACGGCGTTTACGGAAGGCGCGGCGCGGCGCGGTGAGTTGAGGTGAGGCGCGTGAGTGAAGCAACAGCGCCGCGGCTAAAACCTCTCCCGCTTGCGGGAGAGGTCGGCGCGAAGCGCCGGGTGAGGGCTCTCTCCGCTTGGGGGCTCTCCCATTGAGGAGACACCCTCTCCCCAGCCCTCTCCCGCAAGCGGGAGAGATGGCAGACCTTCCTCGCGGCCACAACGGGGGCTCAATCAGGAAAGCCTGTTCGTCCTCACGCCGGTTTCAGCGAGGCCAGCGCGTTCTCCAGCAGCGAGCGTACCCGCGCCGCGTCGCCGGATTTCACCACCGCGGGGTCGAGATAGAGCTCCAGCCCCGGCGCACGCTCGGTGATGATCCCGCTCCTTTCGGCCGCCGCGTCGTTCAGCGCGTCGACCGAATAGGGAATCACTTCGCGGCTGATGCCCTTCATCGTGATCGCGGGCAGCGCGTGGGCGCGGACAATGTCGCTGACCAGCGCGAAGGTTTCGTAGCTCAGCACGATGCCGCCGGGCTCGGCGATCGATTGCAGGCGCGCGGCGAGGTTCGCCTCGGCACCGATGATGGTGTAGTCCATGCGGTCGCTGCTGCCGAAATTGCCGACATTGCAATAGCCGGAATTGATGCCCATGCGGGCCTTGAACGGCAACTCGATGCCGGAGGCGCGCCATTTCGCATTGAGCTCAGTGAGGCGGTGCTGCATGCGCCAGGCCATCTGGAGGCAAGCCTGCGCGTCGGCCCGGTCGCCCTTGGTCTCGGGATCGCCGAAGAAGATCAGCATGGCATCGCCGATGAACTTGTCGACGGTGCCGCCATATTCGTGGGCGACCGCCGACATCTCGGTGAAATATTCGTTGAGGAGCTGCGTCAGCAACTCCGGCTGGAGTCGCTCCGCCGTCGCGGTGAAGTTCTGGATGTCGGAGAAGAAGATGGTGAGCTTCTTGCGCTCGGTGTGGATAGTGACGTCCTTCTGGCCGGAGAAGATGCTCCGGTAGACCTGCGGCGGAATGTAGCGCGAGATCTTCATCGAGAGCGAGGCGAGGAAGTCGTTGGCGGATTCGAGTTCCTTGTTCATGCCCTTGATGCGGCTGGCCTGGCGGCGCTGCAGCGAGAGGAACGACAGGCCGCTGCCGGCGGCGATCAGAAAATAGGCCAGCAAAAACTTGAACGAGAAGATGTTGGCGGCGATCGGCTGGGCGATGATCACCTCCTGGATGCCTCTGACGTCCCCGACCTTCCAGTCCTTCTTCGGGCTCTCGGGGTGGCTGTTGTGGCAGCTAACGCAGGCCGGGCCCATCGTGACAGGAGCGATCAGCCGGACCTTGTCGTTGAACAGCGAGGTCTCGGTCTCGACGATCTTCTGCTCGGGATCGTTGCGAAGCGATTCGAGCGCATCCTTCTCGAACTTGTCGAGCTGGTGCGGGGCGCGGTTCTGGAACGGGAAGTCCGAGACGAAACGGTAGGTGATGTTTTCCTGCTGCGCCCCGATCACCCGCCCGAGTTCCAGCGACAATGTCGCCGGGATCGGGATCGCGCCGGGAACGGATTCGTAGTTGTGAGCGACCTTTGTCGAGCCATTTTGATTGGCGAGGATGCGACCGACCACGTTGGACGCGTAGTAGCTGCGCACGCTGGTAATGACCGAATTGAGATCGACGGCCTGCCGGCGCAGCCCCGTCTTGCTCAGCTCCGTCAGATCCAGCCATACGGCCAGCGGCAGGGCGAGCAGCAGGAAGACGATCGCGGCACCGGTCAGGATGCCGCTCTTGCGCTGTTCTTCGGAGATCTCTTGCTTCACTCTTTGGCTCCGTGATGAGCGTTCTTGTCTTGATCCCGGGGGATTTGCGGCACAGAGCCAATAAACGCGCTCCCGCGCAACCCCATTTTATGGTGGTCGCGCCAAGCGGCTTTTCGTTTCATGGCGAATGTTTAAGATCGGCATTGACTTCCATTCACTTCGCCGGGAGATCCACCAAATGACCGAGACCATCCGCATCAAGCGCTTCAATGCGCGCGCCGTCATCGTGCCGATGAACCTCCCGCTCAAAACCTCGACCGGGGCTGTCGCAAAGGCGCCGCTGGTGCTGATCGACTGCGAGACTGACCTCGGCGCAACCGGGCACGCGTATCTGTTCTCGATCACCCCATCGGCCTTGAAGCCGCTGACGGCGATGGTTACGGAAATGTCAGAGCTCGTCGCCGGCGACGAGCTGCTGCCGTTGGAGATCGAGCGCAAGCTGACCCAGCGCTTCACGCTCCTGGGTTTGGCCGGCCTGCAGCGGCTGGCGCAATCCGGCATCGACATGGCGGCATGGGACGCGCTGGCACGCGCTCGAAGCCTGCCGCTGGCGCGCCTGCTCGGCGGCACGCCGAAACCGGTCAGGGCCTACAATTCGAAGGGGCTCGGCATCATGCCGGTTGGTGCCGCGGTGGAGGAAGCCCACAAGCTGCTGGCCGAGGGCTTTCAGGCCGCAAAGATCCGCGTCGGCCGCCCCGATGCGCGGGAAGACCTGAAGGTGGTGCGCGCGGTGCGCAAGGCCGTCGGCGACGACGTGACGCTGATGTGCGACTACAACCAGGCGCTGACGGTCAGCGAGGCGATCCGCCGCGGCGAGATGCTCGACGATGAGGGGCTGACCTGGATCGAGGAGCCGATCCGTCACGACGATTATGAGGGCTGCGCCCGTATCGCGGATGCGCTGCGCACCCCGGTCCAGATCGGGGAGAATTTTGATAGCCCGTTCGCGATGCAATCCGCGCTCTCCGCCGAGGCCTGCGACTACGTGATGCCGGACGTGCAGCGTATCGGCGGCGTCACCGGCTGGCTGCGCGCCGCCGCGCTGGCTCACGCCGCCGGGATCGAGATGTCAACGCATCTGTTCTCGGAAGTCAGCGCCCATCTGCTCTGCGTAACGCCGACCGCGCACTGGCTGGAATATGTCGACTGGGCCGATGCGGTGCTCGCGACCCGTTTGCAGATCAAGGACGGCTTTGCGCTGCCGAGCGAGGAGCCCGGCAACGGGATCGCGTGGGACGAGGCGGCGGTGAAGAAGTATCTGGTCGAATAGACCGTGTTTCGTCGAGACGCATCAAAGTGCGGACTTCGGAACCTGACGATCAGCGAGCGAACATGCCAGCTACGACCGAACAGCGGCAATCATACTCAGCTCGACCGGTGCGCCCCGCGGCAACTCGGCGACGCCGACGGATGTACGCGTGTGACGACCGCGATCACCTAGGTGCTCGATCAGCCGGTCGGAGGCGCCGTTCATGACTTGCGATTGCTGCGTAAATCCAGGGGCCGAGGCGATGTATCCAACGAGCTGCAAGATCTGGACGATCTTGTCCTCTCCCCCGGTGGCGTGATTGATGGCCGAAATGCAGAGATCAGCGCAGAGTGCAGCAGCCTCCTGTGCGGCGGCGACATCGACACCCGCCCCGACTTTGCCTGAGTACAGCAGGTCTTCGCCGCGACGCGGCAACTGACCACTGACATACGCAATTCCACTATGGATGATCACCGGCAAATAGTTGCCGCCCGGCTTGTTCACGCTACTCATTTCGGTAACCTGCCTTCTTTCCACGTCCCACTAACCGATACAGTTTTGCCGAATGCCAGGTCAGCCGCGGTGAAGGATCGAACAATGGCAGGCGGCAAGTTACGGATCAAGGCTGCGCAGCTTCGCAGTAGACGGCGGTGCGGATTCAGCCCGACAAGATACGTTCCCGCGAGGTCATGGAAGGACCTGCTGCGCGGGCCGAAGAAGGCGCCCCCTGAGAGGTGCGCGCGCTACCACGTCTCTGCGCCCGGGATTTTCCTGCGTACCGCCATGCGCTGGATCCATATGCAGCGACGCACGGATCTGTTGGAGCGGCCGACCGCCGAGATCCCCTCGCCAGCCTGAAGCAACGGCGCCACGTTTTCGCGCAGCGCGCGGCAGCGCTGCAGCTCGGCCTGCCAGTCGATGGTCGCGGCATCAGCGCGCGACGTAATCAGCGCCAACGCGGCCACCGCAAAACAGCTCACCCGCATCATCTGGAGTTCCTCACTGTGACCCCTCTCCATCGCGCCGGTAGCGGAAGTCGCAATGACCGGCTCCTTGCATGATCGTTTGCGTCCGCGTGAGCTTGATGTCGGAGCCGAAACCTTCCGCGGTCGCGAAGTCGGCGGTGCAGATCAGGAGAAAGCCGAGTTCGGGCTCGCCGAGCGCCTTGTAGAACTCGGCATAGGCGCAGCGCGTGACGTCAAACGCGAATGAATCCTGCGACTGTTCGATGACTTCATAGGCGAGCGCATCGTCGCGGGCGTAGGTTTTGAATGCCGACGACACCGCCTTGCCGAGATCGCTCTCGTTCTTGGCTTTCCAGAATTCCTCGCCGAAATCGCGATAGAGATCGCCGAGCGCCTTGCGCACCAGCGCGTTGGCGCGCACCTCGCCGAGCTCGGCCTGAAGCGCCTTGACGAGGGGCACGAGCACCTGCGCCTGGATCTTTGCTTGCTCGATGACGGAAATGCTCATGGGCGGCCCCGCGTCCGAGACGACGGTAGCACATCAGTGTTGCTATAGGAGATTGTGGCTTGCCGGACCGAGGTCTCGACGAAAAGTCCGTGTACGCTCTTCGAGCTACGCCGGACACGCTTCTCAACGAGATTGGTGGCTTGCCGAGCCGAAGCTCGCGGCGGCAGCCCGCCTGGGCTCTTTGGGCTTCGGCGTGGCATCCTTCACTCGCTTCGCGAGCGAAGGATGGTGGGCGCGACAGGGATCGAACCTGTGACCCCTACCATGTCAAGGTAGTGCTCTCCCGCTGAGCTACGCGCCCTAGATGTCGTCTAGATCGGGTCGGGTCCCTATAACGGCTCAGGGGAGCCGGTGCAAGGACGGAAGGGGGCCGATTTAGGCCGCCAGCATCTTGTTCACTTCGCTGACCAATTCGCGCAAATGCACGGGCTTGGACAGCACCTTGGCGTTCTTGGGGGCGTCCGAATCCGAGTTCAGGGCGACCGCGGCGAAGCCGGTGATGAACATGATCTTGATGTCGGGGTCGAGTTCCGAGGCCCGGCGGGCGAGCTCGATGCCGTCCATCTCCGGCATCACGATGTCGGTGAGGAGCATCTCGAACGGCTCTTCCCGCAGCCGCTGATAGGCGGCCATGCCGTTATCGTGGGACGAGACCTGAAAACCGGCGTTTTCCAGCGCCTTGACCAGGAAACGGCGCATGTCGTTGTCATCTTCGGCGAGCAGGATCTTTGGCATGGCGGAAATGTCGAATCCCCAGAGGATATCAGCAGAGGTCACTAAGCCCGACGGAGGGTAAATTTGGGGTGAAAATCTTTACCCTTCGCAGCTCGCGCCGCCGGACACTTGTGAACCGGAATACGGCACGAAGCAATCGAGCCGGACCTGCCGGTCCCCACCTCGCTGCCCGCAGGGTTAAGACATGTTCCAGCGCAGATCTCATCTTTTCGCTTGGCAGGATGGTTGCGATTCCGGACAATGACGACACATAAGAGCCGCCCGATCGGCCGAATCATGTGTTGAGGCCTGTGCCGGGCTTGTTGGATCGTGCGGCGCAGAGGACGAAGCCTGACACCAAGGGACGAAGCCTGAGAAGATGACCCGGTTTGACGGCGACAAGTCGCCAGCCTTCGAGATCGTTGAGCCCGCGCAATGGCGCGCGCCGCTTATCTTCAACTCGCCCCATTCCGGCTCGACCTATCCGGACGAATTCCTCAGCGCCTCCAGGATCGACCTGCCGACGCTGCGACGTTCCGAAGATTCCTTCATGGACGAGCTGATCGGCCATCTCAGCGAGCGCGGCTTTCCGACCGTGCGGGTCAACTTTCCGCGCTCCTATGTCGACGTCAATCGTGAGCCCTATGAGCTCGATCCCCGGATGTTCACCGGGCGCCTGCCGAGCTTTGCCAACACCCGCTCGATGCGGGTCGCCGGCGGCCTCGGCACCATTCCGCGCGTGGTCGGCGACGGCCAGGAGATCTATCGCGAGCGCATCCTGGTCGACGACGCGCTGGGACGGATCGAGACGCTGTACAAGCCCTATCATCGCGCGCTGCGCCGGCTGATCAACAAGGTGCACCAGATGTTCGGCACCGTCGTGCTGGTCGACTGCCATTCGATGCCCTCGGTCGGCGTCTCCCGCGACGAGCCGCGCCGGCCCGACATCGTGATCGGCGACCGCTACGGCACCAGCTGCACGCCGCTATTGCCCGACCGGGTCGAGGAGACCTTGGCCGGGCTCGGCTATTCGATCGGCCGTAACAAGCCCTATGCCGGCGGCTTCATCACCGAGCATTACGGCAACCCGGCCAGTGGCCTGCATGCCGTGCAGCTCGAGCTCAACCGCGCGATCTACATGGACGAGCGGCGGCGCGAGCGCAGCCCGCGCTTTGCGCAAGTGGCGTCGGACTTCGGCGTGCTCGCCGACGTGCTGGCGACCACGGTCCCGTTCGGCGATCTCGGCCCGTTCCAGGCCGCGGCGGAATAGGCGCAACGTTTTCTTCGAACAGATTATGTTCGGTGCGATTAGCGCGAGCGCGTTTCGCGGCGCGCATTGAAATGAAAGCCGACGCTGAAAGAAATGAGAGGCTGAAAGAAAAAAGGGCCGCTTCTAATGAAGAAGCGGCCCAAGTCTAGGGAGGAAACGCCCAAGGAGGGCAGCAGTAACGCGAGAAGCGCTACCGCACCGCAACAATATGCGGCCGCGACGCACAAAGTGCAAGAGCTTTCGAGCAGTTTCCCATGCAATGCGGACATAGCTCGGTTGCTTCCAGAGAAACCCAGATTCAGTTCCTTTGATAAGGAATTTCAATGGGTTGATTGTCATTTGCATACGAACAAGGCAGATCCGGAACTAAGGTTTCAACTCAATGTTCGATATTTGCCCAGCGGGTGTCTTCGACGAGGCGAACGCTTCCCGCATCCAAAATACCAGGGTGGAAAAGCAAGACAGCGCTGCACGATCCTTCCGATTTGAGCTAGGCAGGAGTGAGCTTCACCCGACTTTCGCTTTTTGAGGACACGCCGTGACGGTGATCGATTTCTCCGCCTTCATCGGACGGCTCGCCACCGCCTCCGGCGAAACCATCCTGCCGTTCTTCCGCACCTCGCTGTCGATCGAGGACAAGAGCAAGACCAAGGATTTCGACCCCGTGACCGAGGCCGACCGCGCCGCGGAGGCGGTGATGCGGCGTCTGATCAAGGCCAACTTTCCCCAGCACGGCATCGTCGGCGAGGAATTCGGCAACGAGCGCGAGGATTCGGACTATGTCTGGGTGCTCGACCCCATCGACGGCACCAAATCCTTCATCGGCGGCTTTCCGATCTGGGGCACGCTGATCGCGCTCCTGCACAAGGGCACGCCGGTGTACGGCATGATGCACCAGCCCTTCATCGGCGAACGCTTTTCCGGCGACAGCGGCTCGGCTCATTATAAAGGCCCGTCCGGCGAGCGCCGGCTCCAGGTTCGGCGCTGTGCTTCGCTGTCGGAGGCGACGACCTACACCACCAGCCCGCTGCTCATGAACGAGCGCGACCGCGCCATCTTCGGCCGCATCGAGAAGGGCGCGCGGCTGTCGCGCTATGGCGGCGATTGCTACTCCTATTGCATGCTGGCGGCAGGTCACGTCGATCTCGTGGTCGAGACCGAGCTGAAGCCTTACGACATCGC
The DNA here is from genome assembly GCF_055811835.1 of Bradyrhizobium sp. WSM4874. Taxonomy (NCBI): domain Bacteria; kingdom Pseudomonadati; phylum Pseudomonadota; class Alphaproteobacteria; order Hyphomicrobiales; family Nitrobacteraceae; genus Bradyrhizobium; species Bradyrhizobium sp. WSM4874. Next base: position 83,876 of record NZ_JBVVPR010000032.1, on the reverse strand, counting down.
AGCCCTGATCCCGATCGTGACCGGCGCCGGCGGCGTCGTCACCACCTGGGAAGGAAAGCCGGCGCAGGGCGGCGGCCGCATCATCGCAGCCGGCGACGCCAGGGTTCACGAAGAAGCACTGAAACTGCTCAACGGATAAGCGATACAGGAGCCTGCATGACCAACCCGCGCACGCTCCTTCTCGCGGCCTTGCTTCTGTTTCCGACGCTCGCCTCCGCCCAGAATTTCCCGACCAAGCCAATCAAGCTGATCGTGCCGTTCCCGGCTGGCGGCCCCAACGACATCATCGCGCGAGTGATCGGCCAGCGCATATCGGAGCTATCAGGGCAGCCGGTGCTGATCGACAATCGCGGCGGCCAGGGCGGCGTGCTCGGGACCGATGCCGTCTCCAAGGCTGCACCTGACGGCTACACCATCGCGATCTCCAGCGCCGGCGCACTGGCGATCAGCCCGAGCATGGAGCGGGTCGCGTACGATACGCTGAACGACCTCACGCCGGTGACTCTGGTTGCGACCGTACCGGAAATGCTCGTTGTCTCCACCAACGTCCCCGCAAAGGACGTCGCTGAATTGATCGTGCTCGCCAAGGCGCAGCCGGGAAAACTCAATTTCGCCTCCTCCGGCCCCGGCAGCCTGCCGCATCTCGCCGGTGAATTGTTCAAGCTGACGGCCAGGATCGACATCGTGCACGTGCCCTATCGCGGCGCGGCGCCGGCCGTGAACGATCTGCTGGGCCAGCAGGTGCAGATGACGTTTCTGGATCTCCCCGTGCTGCTGCCGCAGGTCAAGGCGGGCGCCCTGCGACCGATCGCGGTCGGCTCGGCCGAGCGCTCGCCGACGGCGCCTGACGTGCCGACCACGGCCGAAGCCGGCTTTCCTGATCTCCGCATCGAGAACTGGTACGGCATGGTCGCGCCGAAGGGCACGCCGAAGGAGATCGTCACCGCGCTGCATGATTTGGCCACGAAAGCGATGGCGGATCCCGCGGTGAAGGAAAAGCTCGCCGCCCAGGGCGCGACGCTTGTCGGCGATGAGCCGGAGCATTTTCGCATATTCATCGCCGACGAGATGAAGAAATGGGCGAAGGTGATCAAGGACGCCGGCGTGGAGACTGCGAAGTAGCGCAGAGCTCACATCGCCGCAGACCGCAAATGCTCCACCAGCATCTTCGCCGGGCGCGGCAGCGTCTTGAAGCTTCGCGCGCAGATCACGAGTTTGCGGTTGGCCCAGGTATCGCGCAGGCGGACCATGGCGAGCGGCATCAGTTTTGCGCAGCGGCGGGCCGCGGCTTCAGGCACCAGCGCGACACCGACATCGGCGGCGACCATCTGGCAGATCGCATCGAAATCGCGCAGGCGCGCGCGGTAATGCGGCCGCATGCCGAGCCGGGCGGCGTGCTTCGAAATATGCACCTGGAGCGCGGTGGCGCTGGTGAGCCCGACGAAGTCGCAAGCGCCCGCCTCCTGGAAATCGATCGCGCGGCGGCCGGCGAACGGGCCGCGTTTGGACGTCACCAGCGTCAGGCGATCCTCGCTGAAGGCGAAGCGCTCGATATGATCGGGCAGCGCGTGCTCGGCTGCGAAGCCGAGATCGGCCGCGCCCGCAGTGATCGCAGCCGCGATGTCGGTGCTCTCGCCCTCCTCGATGTCGATGGCGACGTCGCTGTGCTCGCGCAGGAAGCCGGCGAGCGCCTTCGGCAGATGCTCCGAGAGGCCGGACGTATTGGCGAGGAAATGCACGCTCGCGCGCACGCCGCTGGCAAAGCCGGCGAGATCGCCGCGCATGGCGTCGATCTGGTGGATGACGAGACGGGCGTGATCGAGCAGGCTCTCGCCGGCCGAGGTCAACTCGACGCCGCGGCGCCCGCGCTTGAGCAGCGCGACGCCGAGCGCATCCTCCAGCCCCTTGATGCGCGCGCTGGCCGAGGCCAGGGCCAGATGCGAGCGCTCCGCGCCGCGGGTGATGCTGCGCTGGTCGGCGACTGCGATGAACAGTTGGAGGTCGACGAGATCGAAGCGCATCCCGGGTCCCTTTAGCCTTCGTTCCGGACGAAGGCTTTCTCCGTAAGCTACAGATTGTGCCGGCGCGCGGCATCGGTCAATGTGCAGATATGATCGACCCGCTCCTCGTTCTCATCGCCGCCGTTTTCCTGATCGCCGGATTCGTCAAGGGCGTGGTCGGGCTCGGCCTGCCGACGGTCTCAATGGGCCTGCTCGCGGTGAGCATGGCGCCCAGCCGCGCGATCGCCATCGTGATTGTGCCTGCCATCGTCACCAACATCTGGCAGACTTTTGTCGGCCCCCATTTGCGCGACATCTTGAGGCGGCTGTGGCCGCTGATGATCGGCACCGTGATCGGGTGCTGGCTCAATGCCGGTGCGCTCACTGGCCCGCATGCGCGCTACGGCACGATCGTGCTCGGTATCCTGCTCGTCATCTACGCGATCATCGGGCTGAACAAATTCCAGTTTCACGTTGCGCCAAAGAACGAGAAATGGGTCGGCGGCGTGGTCGGCCTGGTAACCGGCGTGATCTCGGCCTCGACCGGCGTGCAGGTGATCCCCTCGATGCCGTTCATGCAGGCGATCGGCATGGAGAAGGACGAGCTGGTGCAGGCGCTCGGCGTGTTCTTCACGACAGCGACACTGGCGCTCGCCTTCAATCTCACCGCGGGCGGATTGCTGACGCCGGCCAACGCAGTGCCGGGCGCGGTCGGCATGGCTTGCGCGTTTGCCGGCATGTACATCGGCCAAACGGTGCGGGCGCGGATGCCGGCGGAAGCGTTTCGCCGCTGGTTCCTGATCGCGATGATCCTGCTCGGCCTCTATCTCGCCGGCAGCGCGCTGCTGAAGGAATTCGCGTAAAAGAAGTTACCGCGTCTCCAGCATGGCGACGCGGACGCCGAGATAGACGAAGAGGCCGCCGAGGACACGGTTGACCCAGGCGACCGCGCCTTCGGAGCTCCGCAAGCGGTGGGCGGCCTTTGCCGCGAACGCCGCCAGCACCAGGCACCACAGCGTTCCCGTGCAGATGAAGATCAGACCGAGCGTCAGGAAGGCGAGCGGCTTGTGCGCCGAGTCGGCTGCGACGAATTGCGGCAGGAAGGCCAGGAAGAACAGCGCGACCTTGGGATTGAGCGCGTTGGTGAACACGCCCTGGAGGAAAACCCGCCGCAGCGAGCTGTGCACCGGCTCGTCGATGGCTGAGGCCAGCACCGGGCGCGACCACAGCATCTGAAGCCCGGTCACGACGAGATAGGCCGCGCCGACCAGCTTCAGGATCGAGAACGCGGTCGACGAAGCCATCAGCAGGGCCGAAAGGCCGATCGCGGCGCCCGCGACGTGGAAAAAGCAGCCGCAACTGATGCCCAGCGCCGCCGCGGCGCCACCTCGCCAGCCCAGCTGCATGCTGCGGCCGATCACATAGACCGTGTCAGGCCCCGGCGTGATGTTGAGCAGCACGCCCGACAGGACGAAAAGCCAGATTTCGTGAATGCCCAGCATGTGTGACGTGCCTCCGCCGCCCAATCGTCGTCCCCAGAAGGCGGCTTAGTGGGTTCGTCCACCGCCGGGATTGCCGACGATTTACCTCGAATTTGCAATGCGGATCATACTTTCGCTCGGCCTCATCTGCTCTATAAGGAATGCTTCTTGAATGCGGGGATTCGAGCGACTGCCACGCCGTGGCCGGTCCTCGATCTCTTCCAAGTCTCTTGCAAGTCTCTTGGAGCTCCGGAATGGAAAGACGTCTGGCTGCCATTGTCTGCGCCGATGTCGCCGGCTATTCGCGCATGATGGGCACCGATGAGGCCGGCACCCATGCCGCCTTCAAGGCCCATCGCAGCGCTATCCACCCCATCATCCTCAATCACGGCGGCCGCGTCGTCAAAAACACCGGCGACGGCTTCCTGCTGGAGTTCCCCTCGATCGTCGGCGCCACCGAGGCCGCGATCGCGATGCAGACGCTGATGGCTGAGCGCAATCACCATCTGCCCGCCGATCGCGCCATGCAGTTCCGCCTCGGCATCCACATGGGTGACGTCATCGCCGACGAGGACGAGGTCTTCGGTGATGATGTCAACATTGCCGTCCGCCTCGAAGCCGTGGCGAGCCCCGGCGGCTTCGCGATCTCGGCCAAGGCCTACAAGGAGGCCAGCAAGCATCTCACCGTGCCGCTGGTCGATGCCGGCAACCACCGCTTCAAGAACATCAAGGATCCGATCGGGGTCTGGACCTGGACGCCTGAGGGTGCACCGGCGCTTGCGCCCGCGCTGAGGGAGGCATCCGCCCTCTCGCAGCAGTATCGCACCGCGATCGTCGGCGTGCTGCCCTTTGCCAATCTCAGCGACGCACAGGACGAGTATTTCTCCGACGGCCTGACCGAGGATCTGATCCACGCGCTGTCGCTGCAATCCTTCTATCGCGTGCTGAGCCGCAACTCGACCTTCGCCTTCAAGGGCAACAACGTCAGCACCCGCCTGATCGCGCGGGAGATCGACGCTAGCTATCTGATCCAGGGTTCGGTGCGGCGTGCCGGAGCCAAGATCCGCGTCACCGCCGAGCTGATCGCGCCGGAGACCGGCGAGCAGCTCTGGACAGGCCGCTATGACCGCGACATCGGCGATCTCTTCGCGATGCAGGACGAGATCACCACCAACCTGTCCGCCGCCATCGCTACCGAGATCGTCCGGGCCGAGGCCTCGGCGCCGGCGCGGCTCTCGACCGACGTCACCGCCTGGGACCGCTTCCTCAAAGGGCTGTCGCACTATTATCGGCAAACCAAGGAAGACCTGGCCATCGCCGTCGACCTGTTCCGGGAGGCCATCAGGCTCGAGCCCAAGCTGTCGATTGCACATGCCTATCTCGCCACGATCCAGATCCAGAGCATCCAGTTCGGCTGGGTCAAGGGCACGCGCGAGATGTGGGCCGAAGCGATGAAGCTTGCCGAAACTAGTGTCCGGCTCGACCCACGCTCGTCATTTGCGTTCTCGATTCTGTCTTGGACCCACGCGCTGGAGGGCCATTACGAGGCCGCGATGGACGCCGCCAAGCGCGCCGTCGCGCTCAACCCCTACGACAACGGCGCGCGCGGCGTGCTCGGCATCTGCCATTTCGCCATCGGCGAGCACCGCGAGGCGATCGAGCTGTTCTCGATGGCCGCACAGCGCGACAACAGCGATCCGCGCTACCAATGGGCCGCACTGAACGCCTTCAGCCATTATCTGCTGGGCCAATATGACGCGACCCTGTCATGGGCCCGGGAACAGCTCTACATCAACCCGAACCATTTGCAGGCGCTGGCGATCCGCGCCGCAGCGCTGGCGCAACTGGGGCGGGCCGACGAGGCGATCGAGGCGACCCGCGTGCTCATGGATAACTACCCGACTCTCAATGTCGACCGCCATTTGCGCAATTTCCACTGGAAGCGGCCCGAGGACCTCGCCCATTACCGCGCCGGACTCTTGAATGCGGGCGTGCCGGTCGGCAAACTGACCCTGGTCTCGAGCGACGTCAAACGCGTCGCCGAATCCTGAGGGCCAGCCGCGGCCACGCGGCAATGTCCCCTCTGCCTTTATTGACACGACAGTGACTTCAGCCACACTCCACTACACGCTGAAGTAGTATAACGTGTTGTCGGTTTGTCAGGACTTTCCGCGCTCTATCGCCGCGTCTTTATTTCACGATTCGCCGTTTTCAGGATTTTGGGCCATGCATGACTCCGCTCCGAAGCCCCCCTTCGACCCCTCGATCCAGGTCTCGCCGAACAATCCCTGTCCATTCCTGCGCGGCCTCGTCGGCGAAGGGTTTATTGACGGCGGAACCGTCCCGCTCGGCACGCTGTCGCAAACGATCGCGAATGCGAGCGGCGAGACCGGGCTAAAGAAGGTCTCGGCCCGCATCCAGGTCCGCGGCGTCGCGCTCATCGCCAACGGTCTCGGTCACATCCTGAAGAGCATATTTTCGGGCGCGCAGCTCGATGCGTTGCGTGGCGGCCCTCTCGACAAGCGCGGTGCCGGCTCGCGCGTCCTCGGCGTCGACGGCACGGTCGATGAGGACGAGCTTGCGCGGTTTGCGAGCTTCGGCCGGAACTACCAGGATCCGAACGGCGGCGGCTCCGAGCCCGGTCTCAACGCCTCGGAAATCGGCGTCTTCATGCGCGACAACCTCAAGCGCGCCGGCAGCGCCGCGCGCTGGTACTACCCCCTGCTGATGAAGTTCGAATGGCCGATCCTCCTGAAGATCGTGGGCAAGGGCGCGGGTGAGGACCGCTATCTCAGCGTGGCCGACGTGCGCACTCTGTCCAACGAGCGGCAATTCCCTGCTCGCATCAACCAGCGGCTCGAATCTCAGCCGGTGCTGTCGACCTGCCAGCGCGTGGTGCGGGGCGCGCTCAAGGTTACGGCCCTGCTCGTCGCCCTCGGTCTTGCCTTGCTCGTTGCGGTCGCCGAATTCCCCGACCAGGTGCGCGCCATGCTACCGCAAAAGGGAATTCTCGTGAATCTCCTGCCGCCCCCCTTGCCCACGGCCCCTGAGACGAAAGCGGCCTATTGGCTCGAGCAAAACTGGTCGCTGAAGGACAGGCACTGGTTTCACCATGCCAGCCAGGGCACCGCGACCTTCCCGGTGCCCTATGAATGGTTCATGGCCCTGGAGCAGCCGCGCCTGCATCTGTTCTCGCGGCCGGGCATGATGACGGACAGCGCCTATCTCGAGCGCTTCGGGTTCATCCCGAGCCCGCAGTCGATCCAGACCGATGCGACGTCACTACGCCGCTTCGGTTACGCCAATGTCTACGAGACGACGCAGGTGCCGGACTGGTCGACTAGGTGGACGCCGGCGGAGAACGTCGACGGCCTGCCGGTCGGCTTCGCACGGATGACCGGTGTCAGCGATCCCGCGACGGGCCGGCGCGAAGAGGACAAGATCGGGCTGACCTGCGCGGCCTGCCATACCGGCCAGATCCACTACCAGGGCGTGGACGTGCGTTTCGACGGCGGCCCGGCCATGACCGACCTGAAGAAGCTCGAGCTCTCCACCGGCCTGTCGATCGCCTACACGCTTTACGTGCCGTTCCGCTTCCAGCGCTTCGCCGATCGCGTGCTCGGCCCCGATGCCAGCAAGGCTGACCGCGCCGCGCTCAAGCAGAAGCTCAGCGCGATCGGCAACTTCCTGATCGACTGGGCGCAAACCCAGCAAAAGACGATTGAAGGCAAGAAGACCTGGAACGGCAGGCAGCAGAGTGACACCGAGGAAGGGTTCGGTCGCCTCGACGCTCTCAATCGCATCGGCAATCAGGTGTTTTCGCAGGATCTCGCGCTGAGCGGGATCAAGGGATTCGAGAAGAACCTGCACGCCCAGGACGCCCCGGTCAGCTATCCCCCGATCTGGACCGTGCCCTGGTTCAAGTTCGCCCAGTACGACGCCTCGATCGAGCAGCCGCTGATCCGCAACGCCGGCGAAGCCCTCGGCGTGACAGCGCTGCTCAACCTGTCCGACGCCTATCCGGAGGACAGGCTGTGGCGCTCCTCGGTCCATATCAACACGCTCGGCTGGATCGAGGACATGCTCAGGGGGCCAGATCCGTTCACGACGGCAGATCCCTCCACCGGTCCGAAGTTCGGCGGCCTGCTTGCGCCGAAATGGCCCTCGCAGATCCTTGGCGACAATTGGAGGCTCGATCAGAAGAAGGTCGACAATGGCCGCAAGATTTACGCCGAAATGTGTTCAGGCTGCCATCTGCCGGCGATCGACACTCCGGCTTTCTGGTCGTCGAGACATTGGGAGCCGAGCGGCGACAGCAAGGTGCTGAACGCGGTGACGATCCCCCTCGACGAGATCAAGACGGATCCCGAACAGTCGCTCGTGCTCAGCAACAGGATCGTCGATGTGCCCGGCTTCCTCAAGGTGGATACGGCCGACCTCCAGAAATGGTGGCAATGCGACGTCTCGACCGCGAGCTCGCCGACCGAGATGGTGTATGCGCTCGGACTCATGACTGTGGTGGATCTCGTCGCCCGCAAATGGATGGACGACGAGAAGACTCCGGACGCCGAGCGGGCGAAATTGTGGAATCTCGCGCGCAAGAACTGCCTCAATCCGGTGGGGGGAGCGCGCTATCGGGCACGGCCGCTGAACGGCATCTGGGCAACGGCGCCCTATCTGCACAACGGTTCGGTGCCGTCTCTCTACTGGCTGCTGAAGCCTGCAAGCGAGCGCCCGCAAAAATTCTGCATGGGCCGCCGCGACTATGATCCCGTGACCGTCGGCTTTGCGGTCACCGCCGACGAGAAGTGCAAGACGGGTGAAACCGAGTTTTCGGCAGGGTCGGAGAAGGATCCAATCCAAGGCAACAGCGTGCTCGGCCATTCCTTCGAACGCAAGCCGGGCGAGGAAAAACGTCCGGGCGTGATCGGTCGCGTGTTCAAGGACGATAACGAGCGCTACGATCTGATCGAGTATCTGAAGACGCTGTAGTGGGTGATGCTACTTCCTCGTCATGGCCGGGCTTGTCCCGGCCATCCGCGATCTTCGTCACGGCGCGAAGAACGTGGATGCCCGGGACAAGCCCGGGCATGACGGCGTGTGGTCGCAGGGAAGCATCGCTCCCCCTCACTTGAACAGCGGCGTGCCCGGCACGAAGGCGTCGAAGGCTGCCCAGAATTGGGAACGGTAGCGGTCCTGCTCCTGGAGAATCTCGTGCTTGGCGCCGGCGATCACGAGATGGGAGCCGGCGCGTAAATGATAGGCGAACTCCTCGATCGCCGCGATCGAGACCACGGTGTCGCTGGAGGCCGCCAGCATCAGGATCGGCTGACGGATCTCGGACGGGTAGTTTTTGCCCCTGAAAGTGTGCATCGCGCGGAAGGCGGTATCGGCCCAGGCGATCGTCGGTGACGCGAGCCCGAGGGTCGGATCCTCCTCCAGGATCGCGGCATTGCGCGCATAGCGCACGGGATCGCTGGTCAGCGGATTGTTAATGAAGGGATTGAGCCCGGTGATCTGGTCGCTGCCGCCGGGGACATAGCGGCCGCCCATCCCTAACACCCGCATCGTCTTCAGCAGAGCCCGCGCCGGAAACGAGGTGGCGCGGCCGGGCAGGTCGATCATCGGGGCAGACAGCACCATACGGTCGAACCAGCGCTTGCCCGCATGCGCAACCCGCAGCATCACCGTGCCGCCCATGGAGTGGGCGAGCGCGAAGAAAGGCGGCGGGCAATCCGGCAGCACCACCTGCTGCACGAAGGTCTCGACGTCGATCTCGAAATCGGCGAAGTCGCGAACATAGCCCTTGCGCGGATCGCGCAGGCGGCGCGAGGAGTGGCCCTGCCCGCGCCAGTCGATCATCGCCACCGCAAAGCCGCGGTCGCGCAAATCGCGCACGGTCTCGAAATACTTTTCGATCTGCTCACTGCGTCCGGTGAAGACGCAGACGGTGCCCTTGCGGTTCGCCGGCGGCGCCCAGCGCGCAAAGCGCAGCTCGACGCCATCAGGGGTTTTGATGGTGCCGCTGACGACGTCTTCGGGAACGGGATTGGATGGTATCGAGACCAGCGTCATGATGGGGAAGGCTTGGGCACGAAGTGCTGCAAATCAGGGGGCGGGAGCGCCGAAAAGGCTAAGTATCCGCCCTCTTGAACGCCGTTCTCCTCAACCCATATCACCTTGGTGCAGGCCGCTACCAGTGTTTCGGAACCGGAACATCAGGCTGCACACAGACGAAAGCCCGGCCCGATTGGCGGGCGGGTTACTCAAACAGTCGCTCAACGGAGGACTTGACCATGCGTACCTACGACCTGACCCCCTTCTACCGTTCCACCGTCGGCTTCGACCGCCTCTTCAACCTGCTCGACCAGGCCGGTTCGGACGGCAGCCCCGGTTATCCGCCCTACAACATCGAGCGCACCGGCGAGAACGACTACCGCATCACCGTCGCGGTCTCGGGCTTTGCCAAGGATGAGCTCTCCATCGTCGCGAAGGAAAACACGCTGACGATCAAAGGCGAGAAAGTCGCCAACGAGAACTCGAAAGCCGAAGTGCTGTACCGCGGCATCGCCGCGCGTGCCTTCGAGCGCGCCTTCCAGCTTGCCGACTTCGTGCAAGTGAAGAACGCCTCGCTCGAGAACGGGCTGCTTCACGTCGACCTCGTCCGTGAGATTCCCGAAGCTAAGAAGCCGCGCCAGATCGCGATCAACACCGGTGCGCAAGGCGCGCAGGTGATCGAGAACTCGGTAGCCGCGTAAATCACGGACGTCACTTCCAGGTTGCGAAAACGCCCCGGTGCCCCGGGGCGTTTTTTTTGTTTTGTTCGGCTCTCCTCGTCCCCGCGAAACCAGAAAAATCCTACCGCGAGACCGAGAATCGTGCGCGGAGGGAATACCGAACGAGGGATCCGCCATACCTTCCCTGCGATGATGGTCTCGGCCTTTGCCAGGACGTCAGCGATTGTTGGACTGCGTTGCTGGAGTGTTCCGCCGCATCACAGAGCGGTGAATTGGCGTAACGCCGTCGCCCCGCGCGTCGTCCTTTGGCTATCGAACCAAAAACAAGACGGAGAACGATCATGACTTTCTGGCGCAGCTTTTTCGTCGCCGCGAGCCTGCTGGCGGCCCCTCTCAGCCTCGCTCATGCGCAGACACCGCAGACCGTAAAGGCCAAGAACGTCGTGCTGGTGCACGGCGCCTGGGCCGACGGCTCGAGCTGGTCGGAAGTGATCCCGATCCTCCAGGCCGCAGGGCTCAACGTAACTGCCGTGCAAAATCCGCTGTCGTCGCTTGCGGACTCCGTCGAAGCAACCAAGCGCGTGCTGGCCGAACAGGATGGTCCGACCGTGCTGGTCGCGCATTCCTGGGGCGGCACCGTGATCAGCCAGGTCGGCACCGACCCGAAGGTCACCGGCCTCGTCTATGTCGCCGCACGTGCGCCCGATGCCAACGAGGATTTCGTCGCGCTGTCGAAGCAATTCCCGACCGGCTCCGTGCGGGCCGGCATCGTCGAGCGCGACGGCTACACAAAACTCTCGGAAGACGCCTTTCTGAAGTACTTCGCCAATGGCGTGAAGCCGGAGCAGGCCAAGGAGCTCTACGCCGTGCAATGGCCGACCGCAGCCTCGATCTTCGCCGGTCGCACCACCGAGGCGGCATGGCACTCCAAGCCGAGCTGGTACGCTGTGTCGAAGAACGACTACACCATCAATCCCGATCTCGAACGCTTCCTCGCCAAGCGCATGAACGCCACCACGATCGAGCTCGACGCCGGCCACCTCTCGCTGGTGTCGCACCCGAAGGAGGTGGCGAATTTGATCCTGGAAGCGGCGGGGTATGGCCGCAGTTGAGCGGCGCAACGACGTCAATGCAAAGAGGCGCCTGAGTTCTCAGGCGCCTCTTGTTCTGCCCACTCTCTCCCAACGTCGTCCTGGCGAAGGCCAGGACCCATTACCCCAAGGGGATGTTTGGCGAAGATTAGTCATCCGGTACTTACACCACGCACAATCGACAGACCTCGCGGTATGGGTCCTGGCTTTCGCCAGGACGACACCGTTGGTGTGATGCGGGCCATTGCATCAAACGCCCACGTTTAGTCCAGCCCCTGCGCTGCCGGCATGTCCTGTGTCGGCAGGATCGTTAGAGCAGGTTTGGCCAGACCGACGGTTGGAGCAATGACCTGCGGCGCGGCCTCGGCGGGCTTTGCCGGCACGACTGCCACGGTCTGCGTGGCAGGTTGAGCCTGCGCTGCCTGCGCCGTCGCAGGCTCGGCCGGCTTCGCCGCGGCGACCGGCGCCTCGCGCGGCGGGGCGGCCTTCGGTAGCGGCACGATGCGGCTGGCGACATGCGGGATCGGGGCCGGTGGGCGGGGCGGACCGCTGCGGACCAAGGTCGGTGGCGGCAGCGCGCTTTGCGGGCGGTAAGGCGCAACCGCAGGCTGCTCGTAGCCCGGCGCCATGCCGTAGGCGTCCCTGGCAGGCATGAAGCGCAAGATTGTTCCGTCGCGGGCATCGATCACGAGCCGGCCGTCGTCGCCGCGCCGGTCGATCACCGCGATGGTGTAGACGCTGCCGCGCAGGCGCGGGATGCCCAGCGGAGAAAAGCCATTTTCGCGCAGCACCGCGTAGACCTCGGTCGATGGCAGCAGCACCGGGGCCGGCCCGCGTTCTTCGTAGCCATAGCCATAGCGCGGCGGCGGGGGCGGCGCGGCCTCCGGCGACGCATACGGCCCGTCGAAATCCGAGACCGCGATCATCGCCCCTCGCGCTGGAACCTGCGCTTGAGCCGTGGTCGCGGCCAGCGCCAGCGTTGCGGCGGCCACACATCCTGTGAAAAACTTCATGGTCGAGACGCTCCTGTCAGGCCCCCGGATGGATCGCGCTCTTTCGCTTCTTGCGGCGTGGCGCGCCTTCCAAAGGGTTGATCCGAAGCTTCATTGGGGATTCCGGCGTCGGCGGGGCCGGATCAGGGCGCGTTTGCTTCAAAACCGGGGCCGCGCAACTTCTGGAAAGCGATTGATCGAGATATGGGGAATCGGGACTTGCGCGCGCTTGTGTGATAGACAAAAATTTGGCAAGGTGATGATTAGGACAGGAAGACTGTCTCAATTTTGCTTGCGGTTCCGGCATAGGGATTGCAACGAAAATCGGTGCTTTCGAGCGCCAAGAAGGCAACAGGCAAAGCCGTTCTCGGGGACGAAGAACGCCTTGGCCTGAATTTAAGAAAATGCGGCTCGCGAGCGGACGAGCGGTGACCCAGAAGCGGGTGCCGCGGGACGCCCAAGGTGCGCCGAAGGTGGCGGTGAGGCAGCTTGCCGCATGGAGAGGACGAGGACATGAACGGGTCGCAAGTCGAGCGCGGAAACATCGTGGCAGAGCAACTGTCGGCGACGGTCGCCTCGAAAACGACCGATCCGATTCAGGAACACAATTCACGCCCCCCGGCCGTAGGTCTTTATGATCCGAGCCTGGAGAAGGATTCCTGCGGCGTCGGCTTCATCGCCAACATCAAGGGCCAGAAGTCCCACGAGATCGTCGCGGACGCACTCAGCATCCTCTGCAACCTCGAGCACCGCGGCGCCGTCGGCGCCGACCCGCGCGCCGGTGACGGCGCCGGCATTCTGGTGCAGATCCCGCATGCTTTCTTCAGCCGCAAGGCGAGGGAGCTCGGCTTCGCGCTGCCCAATCCCGGCGAATACGCCATCGGCGCGCTGTTCATGCCGCGCGACACCGCCTGGCGCAACGTCATCAAGAGCATCATCGCCGATCAGATCAAGGAAGAGGGCCTGACCCTGCTCGGCTGGCGCGACGTGCCGACCGACAATTCCTCGCTCGGCGTCACCGTGAAGCCGACCGAGCCCGCCTGCATGCAGGTGTTCATCGGCCGCAACGGCACCGCCAAGACCGAGGACGATTTCGAGCGCCGGCTCTACATCCTGCGCAAGTCGATCTCGCAAGCGATCTATCAGCGCCGCGACCGCGGCCTCGCCGGCTATTATCCGTGCTCGATGTCCTGCCGCACCGTGATCTACAAGGGCATGTTCCTCGCCGATCAGCTCGGCAAGTACTATCCGGATTTGCACGAGGCGGATTTCGAGAGCGCGCTGGCGCTCGTTCACCAGCGTTTCTCGACCAACACCTTCCCGGCGTGGTCGCTGGCGCATCCCTACCGCATGATCGCGCATAACGGCGAGATCAACACGCTGCGCGGCAACGTCAACTGGATGGCGGCGCGCCAGGCCTCGGTGAGCTCCGAGCTGTACGGCAAGGACATCAACCGGCTCTGGCCGATCTCCTACGAAGGCCAGTCGGACACCGCCTGCTTCGACAACGCGCTCGAATTCCTGGTGCAGGGCGGCTACTCGCTGCCGCACGCCGTCATGATGATGATTCCAGAGGCGTGGGCCGGCAATCCCTTGATGGATGAGAAGCGCCGCGCCTTCTACGAATATCATGCAGCCCTGATGGAGCCGTGGGACGGCCCCGCCGCGATCGCCTTCACCGACGGCCGCCAGATCGGTGCCACGCTCGACCGCAACGGCCTTCGTCCCGCGCGCTATCTCGTCACCAAGGACGACCGGATCGTGATGGCGTCCGAGATGGGCGTGCTGACAATTCCCGAGGACCAGATCATCACCAAGTGGCGCTTGCAGCCCGGCAAGATGCTGCTAGTCGACCTTGAGCAGGGCCGCCTCATCCCCGACGACGAGATCAAGGCCGAGCTCGCCAGGAGCCATCCCTACACCGAGTGGCTGGAGCGGACCCAGATCGTGCTGGAAGAGCTGCCGAAGGTGCCGACCACCGGCGTGCGCTCCAACCTGTCGCTGCTCGATCGCCAGCAGGCGTTCGGCTACAGCCAGGAAGACATCACCATCCTGATGACGCCGATGGCCTCCACCGGTGAGGAAGCCGCAGGCTCGATGGGCAACGACACGCCGATCTCGGCGCTGTCGGCCAAGGCCAAGCCGCTGTTCACCTACTTCAAGCAGAACTTCGCACAGGTCACCAACCCGCCGATCGACCCGATCCGCGAGGAGCTGGTGATGAGCCTCGTCTCCATCATCGGACCGCGGCCGAACCTGTTCGACCTGCAAGGCCTTGCCACCACCAAGCGCCTCGAAGCGCGCCAGCCGATTCTGACCGACGCGGACCTCGAAAAGATCCGCTCGATCTCCGAGGTCGCCGAGTCGCACTTCAAGTCGCGCACGCTGGACACCACCTTCCACGCTGGCCTCGGCGCGGCCGGCATGGACCAGGTGCTGGACGAGCTCTGCGCGCGCGCCGAGAGCGCGGTGCGCGAGGGCGTCAATATCATCATCCTGTCCGACCGCATGGTCGGCACCGACCGGGTTCCGATCCCGTCGCTGCTGGCGTGCGCCGCCGTGCATCATCATTTGATCCGTACGGGATTGCGCACCTCGGTCGGCCTCGTCGTCGAGTCCGGCGAGCCGCGCGAAGTGCATCACTTCGCATGCCTGGCCGGCTACGGCGCGGAAGCGATCAATCCGTATCTGGCGTTCGAAACCATCATCGCGATGAAGGACCGCCTGCCCGGCTCGCTCGACGACTACGAGATCGTCAAGCGCTACATCAAGTCGATCGGAAAGGGCCTGCTCAAGGTGATGTCCAAGATGGGCATCTCGACCTACCAGTCCTATTGCGGCGCGCAGATCTTCGACGCCATCGGCCTCAAGGCGGAATTCGTCGGAAAATTCTTCGCCGGCACGCATACCCGCGTCGAGGGGGTCGGTCTTGGCGAGATCGCCGAAGAGGCGGTGCGCCGTCATGCCGACGCGTTCGGCGAGGCTCTCGTTTACAAGACCTCGCTCGATGTCGGCGGCGAATACGCCTATCGCAGCCGCGGCGAAGACCATGCATGGACCGCCGAGTCGGTGGGGCTGCTTCAGCACGCCGCGCGCGGCAATTCACTGGAGCGCTACCGCGCTTTCGCCAAGATCCTCAACGAGCAGTCGGAGCGACTCCTGACGCTGCGCGGCCTGTTCCGGATCAAGAACGCGGACGAGGAGAAGCGCAAGCCGGTGCCGCTCGACCAGGTCGAGCCGGCCAAGGACATCGTAAAGCGTTTCGCCACCGGCGCGATGAGCTTCGGCTCGATCTCGCGCGAGGCGCACACCACGCTCGCGATTGCCATGAACCGGATCGGCGGCAAGTCGAACACCGGCGAAGGCGGCGAGGAAGCCGACCGCTTCAAGCCGATGCCGAACGGCGACAGCATGCGCTCGGCGATCAAGCAGGTCGCCTCCGGCCGCTTCGGCGTCACCACGGAGTATCTCGTCAACTCCGACATGATGCAGATCAAGATGGCGCAGGGCGCCAAGCCCGGCGAAGGCGGCCAGTTGCCCGGCCACAAGGTGGACGCGACCATCGCAAAGGTCCGGCACTCGACGCCGGGCGTCGGCCTGATCTCGCCGCCGCCGCACCACGACATCTACTCGATCGAGGATCTGGCGCAGCTCATCTACGACCTCAAGAACGTCAACCCGGACGGCGCGGTCTCGGTCAAGCTCGTCTCCGAGATCGGCGTCGGCACGGTGGCCGCGGGCGTCGCCAAGGCGCGCGCCGACCATGTCACCATCGCGGGCTTCGAGGGCGGCACCGGCGCTTCGCCGCTGACCTCGATCAAGCACGCGGGGTCACCGTGGGAGATCGGCCTCGCCGAAACCCACCAGACGCTGGTGCGCGAGCGGCTGCGCAGCCGCATCGTGGTCCAGGTCGACGGCGGCTTCCGCACCGGCCGTGACGTCGTGATCGGCGCGCTGCTCGGCGCCGACGAGTTCGGCTTCGCCACCGCGCCCTTGATCGCGGCCGGCTGCATCATGATGCGCAAGTGCCATCTCAACACCTGCCCGGTCGGCGTCGCGACCCAGGACCCCGTCCTGCGCAAGCGCTTCACCGGCCAGCCCGAGCATGTGATCAACTACTTCTTCTTCGTCGCCGAGGAGGTCCGCGAGATCATGGCCTCGCTCGGCTTCCGCAGCTTCAACGAGATGATCGGCCAGGTGCAGCTGCTCGACCAGACCAAGCTGGTCGCGCACTGGAAGGCCAAGGGCCTCGACTTCTCGAAGCTCTTCGTCAAGCAGAAGGAAGAGAAGGGTCAGAAGATCTATCACTCCGAGCGCCAGAACCATCATCTGGAAGCCGTGCTCGACCGCACGCTGATCGAGCAGGCGACGCCTGCGCTCGACCGCGGTGCGCCGGTGAAGATCGAGGCCAAGATCAACAGCACCAACCGCTCCGCGGGCGCGATGCTGTCAGGTGCGGTCGCCAAGATCTACGGCCATGCCGGCCTGCCGCATGAGACCATCCATGTCAGCCTCAAGGGCACCGCGGGCCAGGCCTTCGGCGCCTGGCTGGCGCAAGGCGTCACCTTCGAGCTCGAGGGCGAAGCCAACGACTATGTCGGCAAGGGCCTCTCGGGCGGCAAGATCATCGTCAAGCCGCCGGCCAACAGCGGCATCGTGCCGGAAGAGAGCATCATCGTCGGCAACACCGTGATGTACGGCGCCATTCAAGGCGAGTGCTACTTCCGCGGCATCGCCGGCGAGCGTTTTGCCGTGCGCAATTCCGGCGCCGTGGCGGTGGTCGAGGGCGCGGGCGACCATTGCTGCGAATACATGACGGGCGGCATCGTGGTCGTGCTCGGCAAGACCGGGCGCAACTTCGCGGCCGGCATGTCCGGCGGCATCGCCTATGTGCTGGACGAGACCGGCGACTTCGACAGGCTGTGCAACATGGCAATGGTCGAGCTCGAGCCGGTACTGTCGGAAGAGCTGATCAACGCCGGCACCTATCACCACTCCGGTGACCTCGAGGCGCACGGCCGGGTCGACGTGTTCAAGGACCTGCTCGCCTCCGACGTCGAGCGATTGCACGTCCTGATCACGCGCCATGCCAAGGCGACCGGCTCCAGGCGTGCCGCCGACATCCTGGCCAACTGGAAGGACTGGCTGCCCAAATTCCGCAAGGTGATGCCGGTCGAATACCGGCGCGCGCTGCGCGAGATGGCCGCCAACGCGGACGCCGAGCCGAAAATCGCGATCGGGGCGTAGGACATCAGCGCCCGTCATTGCGAGCGCAGCGAAGCAATCCAGACTTTCTACTCGGAAGCAGACTGGATTGCTTCGTCGCAAGAGCTCCTCGCAATGACGGTGAGGAAACAACAAACGATTAGACGGCAGGGACTTCGGGTTTAATGGGCAAGATCACGGGTTTTCTCGAAATCGAACGGCATGACCGCAAGTACACCCCGGTCGCCGAGCGCGTGAAGCATTTCCACGAGTTCGTCGTTCCCCTCTCCGAGAAGGAAACGCGCGACCAGGCCGCGCGCTGCATGAATTGCGGCATTCCCTATTGCCACGGCACCGGCTCGGTCTCGCCCGGCACGCCGGGCTGCCCGGTCAACAACCAGATCCCGGACTGGAACGACCTCGTCTATCAGGGCAACTGGGAAGAAGCCTCGCGCAATCTGCACTCGACCAACAATTTCCCGGAGTTCACGGGGCGCATCTGTCCGGCGCCGTGCGAAGCCTCCTGCACGCTCAACATCGACGACAACCCCGTCACCATCAAGACCATCGAATGCGCGATCGTCGACCGCGCCTGGGACAATGGCTGGCTGAAGCCGGAAGTGGCGGCCGTGAAGACCGGTAAGAAGGTCGCGGTGATCGGCTCGGGTCCGGCCGGCATGGCCTGCGCGCAGCAGCTCGCGCGCGCCGGCCACGACGTGCATCTGTTCGAGAAGTTCGCCAAGGCCGGCGGCCTGCTCCGCTACGGCATCCCCGACTTCAAGATGGAGAAGAACGTCATCGACCGCCGCGTCACGCAGATGGAAGGCGAAGGCGTCACCTTCCACTACAACAGCCATGTCGGCGCCGACGGCAATGTCGATCCGCGCGAGATGCTCAACGAGTACGACGCCGTGGCGCTGACCGGCGGCGCCGAAGCCCCGCGCGACCTGCCGATCCCCGGCCGCGACCTCGCCGGCATCCACTACGCCATGGACTTCCTGCCGCAGCAGAACCGCCGCGTGTCCGAGGAACCGTTGAACGGCGTCCAGGAGATCCTGGCCGGCGGCAAGCATGTCGTCGTCATCGGTGGCGGCGACACCGGATCCGACTGCATCGGCACCTCGCTGCGCCAGGGCGCGCTCTCCGTGACCCAGCTCGAGATCATGCCCGCACCGCCGGAGCACGAGAACAAGGGCCTGACCTGGCCGAACTGGCCGCTCAAGATGCGGACGTCGTCGAGTCAGGCCGAAGGCGCGATCCGTGAATTCGCCGTGCTGACGCAGAAGTTCACCGGCGAGAACGGCAAGGTCAAGAAGCTGCATTGCGTGCGCGTCGACGACAAGTTCAAGGCGATCGCCGGCACCGAGTTCGAGCTCGACGCCGACCTCGTCCTGCTCGCGATGGGCTTCGTCCATCCCGTGCACGAAGGCCTGCTCAAGATGCTCTCGGTCGAGCTCGATCCGCGCGGCAACGTCAAGGCCAACACGCTCGACTACCAAACCTCGCGCCCGAACGTGTTCACCGCCGGCGACATGCGCCGCGGACAATCGCTGGTGGTCTGGGCCATCCGCGAGGGCCGGCTGTGCGCAAGGTCGATCGATACGTTCCTGATGGGAAAGACGGATCTGCCGCGCTGAGTTGGCGGGAGCCGCGGCGGCTTAAGGCAGACAAACAATCCGCTGTCGTCCTGGCGAAAGCCAGGACCCATACCGCGTGATCCCTCGATCGTTGGCCGGTCGCAATACCAAACGACGAGTCTTCGCCAAACTACTCCCTAGGGTAATGGGTCCTGGCTTTCGCCAGGACGACACCTCGGGCTCGGCTTCGCCAATCGCAACGACCATGCGCGCTAATTCTGCAACCTCACCCCGACCATCACCACCGTGCCCTGCGAGCTTGACCCCGGCTGGTTCGAATCCAGGATGTCATGGCGCAGCGTGCCCTTGATCCAGATGTTGCGATTGAGCTTGTAGATCAGATTGCTTTCGAACGAGTAGGTCTTGTCGTTGCGATTCTGGCCCTGGTAGTCGTAGGTGCCGTAGGTGAACTTGCCCACTGCCGTAAGCCAGCGGCGGAAGTCGTGATCGACTTCGATCCCGTAGGTATGCACCAGCACGCCGGAGGAGCCGGGAATAGTGGTCTCGGCGATCTGCGTGTCGGTGGCGAATTTCACCGTGGTGAGGCCGCTTGCGTTCCAGATCAGCGAGCCCGAGGTGAGGAAGCCCGCGAGCTGGCTCAGGCGCGGATCGACATAGTTGCGCGCGGAATAGCCGACCGAAACCTCGCCGGTGAGGATGCGCGAGAACTCGAAGGACGTGCCGACCTTGGCATAGCCGCCGTTCGAATCGCGGAAATAGCCGTTGCGGTCGGCGGCCCGGTCGTGCACGCGGGTGTCGCCCTGGATCTCGACGAACGGCTTCAGGCCCGGCTTTAGATCGTAGGAGAACCGTCCGACGCCGCCATACTGGTTGAAGTCGCGATCGTCGTTGCTGAAGGTCGATCCGTCGGTCAGCTTTGAGTTGGTGTAGGCAGTGCGGTCCACGGTGGCCCCGGCCGCGACCTGGAAGCGGTTGAAGGTCTGGTCGAAGCCGACGGTCGTGCCATAGGCGGCGTAAACAGGATATTTTTGCAGGCCGGCCTGCACGTTCGGGCTGCCGGGATTGTCGGTGGCGAGCCGCAGGCGCAGCTGCGTGGTCAGCTTGAGATCGCGATTGACGTCGATGCGGCCGTCGACATGGCCGGTGAAGTCGGGGCGGTCAACCTCGACCGGCGAAGGCGAAGCAAAGCCGTCGATCGTCGCCGGCATGTTGTTGGTGTAGCCCGAGAACGAGCCGCGCAGATCCGCGACCAGTGCGTGGCGCTCCCAGTCGGACGCCACGAGCAGATCGGGCGCGACGACATAGGCCGGCGAGCCGACCGGCTTGTTTAGGCGCGCCGGGTTGGTGTCGTAGCCGGTGGAGAGCTCGAGCCCGCCCTTGATCAGGAAGCTGCCGGCATAGTCGCCGACCGCGCCGAACGCATCCTCGTCGAGCTTGAGGCGGCGGCGCAGCGGCTGGCCGGGCACGTTGCCGGCCAGCGCCGGCGGCACCGGCGCTTTGTTTGCGGAGGCGGACGGCGGCGGCGCGATCTTCGGCGGGCCGAGCGTGGATGGCGGCGGCGTTGTAGTCGGTGCCCGCGAGCCGGGACCGGCAGGGCGCTTCGGCTTGGGCTGACCCGGATAGAGCTTCGGCTGCAGCCGCTTTCGGTTCAGCGAGTCGTAGCCGGAGCTGCTCGCACCACTGGCGGCAGGCAGGCCATAGGTCGGGACCTGGCCGGTCGGGTTCTGGTTGGTCGGGTTTTGGCCGGGGCGCGCCGGCGTCTGCTGGCGCTTGCGCAAATCGGAGTTGGGATCGGGCAGCGCCGGCAGCGCATCCGACGGCGCCTGCGGCACGCCCGCGGTGCGGCGCGTCGGCAGCGTGTCGGGCGAGGCGAAGCCACCGCGGTTGGGACTGAACAGGTCGGGGGTGAGGCTCTGGGCCGCCACGGGGGCGCTTCCAAGGACCGTCAGCGCAAAGCACGGCAAAGCCGCGCGCAGGAAATGCGCGCGTTTGCTCCGGCTCGAGCCTGGAGACGACCCCACGATGGAAGAACTCCAACGAAATCAAACACTTTCGCGATTATCCCCACCGATCGGCGGGAACCATCGTTAATGGAGTTAAAACAATTATGGTTAACGACCGGTTGAGGGTCGGGCCGCCCTCGTCGCATGCAAGACCGTGGCGTGCTAAGCAGGCACCAACGGGCGAACGCCCCTCCTCCCTGGACCAGAACATGCCGAGTTCGAAACCGCTGATGACCCAATCATCCGGCCCCATTCCCGACAGCGTCGAATCCGCACTCCGCACGCTGGAAACGGAGAGCGGCGGCATCAACGCGCTCGCTGCCGCCCTGCGCGGCCCGCTTGGCGCGAGCTTCGCCCAGGCGGTCGATCTGATCCGCAACGCGAAGGGCCGCGTCATCGTCACCGGGCTCGGCAAGTCGGGTCATATGGGCCGTAAGATCGCGGCGACGCTGGCCTCGACCGGCACGCCCGCCTTCTTCGTCCACACCGCCGAAGCCGCCCATGGCGATCTCGGCATGATCACCACCGATGACGTCATCATGGCGCTGTCCTGGTCCGGCGAGCAGCCGGAGATGAAGACCCTCGTGAACTATTCCGCAAGGTTCGCCATCCCCATGATTGCGGTGACGTCGAACGCGGCGTCCTCGCTGGGACAAGCGGCCGACATCGTCCTCGAGCTGCCAAAGGCGCGCGAGGCCTGCCCGCACAATCTGGCCCCGACCACCTCGACGATGATGCAGGTCGCGATCGGCGATGCCATCGCGATCGCGCTGCTCGAGGGCCGCGGTTTCACCGCGCTGGAGTTCGCGCATTTCCACCCCGGCGGCAAGCTAGGGGCGATGCTGAAATTCGTCCGCGACTACATGCGCACCGGTGCGGAGATCCCCGTCAAGCCGCTCGGCACCAAGATGTCGGACGCGGTGATGGAGATGTCGGCCAAGGGCCTCGGCTGCGTCTGCATCGTCAACGATGCGGCCGAGGCTGTCGGCATCATCACCGACGGTGACCTGCGCCGCCACATGCGACCGGACCTGCTGACGGCGTCGGTCGACGACGTCATGACCAGGCAGCCGAAGACAGTGCCGCCCTCGATGCTCGCCACCGAGATGATCGAGGTGCTCAACACCCGCAAGATCACGACGCTGGTCGTGACCGAGGCGGACAAGGTGGTCGGTATCGTGCATCTGCACGATCTGCTGCGGGCGGGCGTGGCGTAGCGCGTCCCTTTCTCTTTCGTCATTGCGAGCGCAGCGAAGCAATCCAGACTGCCTCTGCGGAAAGATTCTGGATTGCTTCGCTACGCTCGCAATGACGGCGGTTAGAGCGGCGCCGGAAACCGCGCCGCCGTCTCCTCCAGCGGCAATCTCAGCCCGTTCGCCAGGTACGAGACCGTGCGGTAGAAGCCGCACAGCAGCATAATCTCCAGGATCTGCGCCTCGTCGTAATGCGCCGACAGCGCGGCGAACTCGGCGTCGTCAAACGTCGCACGGTGATGCAGCGCGTCGACGGCGGCGATCAGCGCCTGCTCGGCCGGGGACCAGCACGGCGACGTCGCATCGCCCTGCACGGTGGCCCGCACCTCCGGCTCGCTGAGCCCCGCCGGCACGGCAAAGATCGCGACGTGCACGCCCCATTCATATTCGCATTTGTTCAGCGCGCAGGTGCGGTCGATGACGATCTCGCGCTGGCGCAACGACAGCGGGCCGGGATCGAGCAGGCCGCCGGCGCGAAACTTGTTCCAGGCGCGGGTATGGCCCGCCATTACCCGGAACAGCAGCAGCGGCGGCGCACCGCGCATGATGCGGTCGAACTGCGCCTGAATCTCCGGGGGATAAGGCGGGGTGAGCGGGGCAATGCGCGGCGGGGCCTGGGACATTGGCCGTCTCCTTTGCTACATTTATTGTAGCAACACGCTACATTATTTGTAGCAGTGTGCAAGAGGGCCACGATGGCGAAACAGACCTCCCCCAGATCGCGCAACGTCCGTGGCTCGCGCTCCGGGCGACCGATCATGGCGCTGCTCGACATCCTGGGGCGACGCTGGAGCCTGCGAATCCTGTGGGAATTGCGCGACGCCCCCCTCACCTCGCGTGCATTGCGAACCGCCTGCGACGAGGCCTCGCCGACGGTGCTGCAGGCGCGGTTGGACGATTTGCGCGAGGCCGGATTCGTGGAACTCGGCGAAGCCAGCGGTTACGGGCTGACGGCGCTCGGGCGAGAATTGTGCGAGACGTTCATGCCGCTGCACCGGTTTGCGGAGAGGTGGCGCAGCAAGAGCGGCGCGTAAGTCTGGCGATGCCGTCCCGGCAAGCTCGTCTACGCCGCCGCAACCGTCAGATTCGCACCGTCCACCTGCACCACCTTCACACGCGTGCCCGCCGGCGTATCCGGACCAGCGACGCGCCAGACCGTGTCGCCGATACGCATGGTGCCGTTGCCGTCGACGATCGGCTTCTCCAGCGTGAACTCGCGGCCGAGCAGCGCATCCGCGCGCTTGTTGAGGAATGGGCTCGCGCTCGCATCAGACTTCGGACGGGCGAGGCGGCGCCACACCGGCACCGCGGCGGCAGCGAAGATCGCGAACATCACGAGCTGGATCTGCCAGGATATCGCTACTCCGAACGAGATCAGCCCGACCAGCAACGCGGCGAGCCCGAGCCAGAACAGGAAGATTCCCGGCGCCAGCACCTCCAGCGCCATCAGGACGAAGCCGAAGATCAGCCAGTTCCAGGTGCCGAGCGATACGAACATGTCGGTCATGACACGACCTCTTTCTTACCCCTGCCGCGGCGGCACCGCCGGCGGCGGGCTGCCGGTCGTCGGCACCGGCCCGCGACGAGCGGCGACTGCGGCGGATGCCGCACTCTCGCCGAACGTCGCCTTGGCGATCTCGCCGATGCCGGCGAGCGAGCCCAGCATGCTCATCGCTTCGACCGGAAGCATGATGACCTTCTGGTTCGGCGACTCGGCCAGTTGCCCGAACGCCTTGATATATTTGTCGGCGATAAAATAGTTCAGCGCCGCGACGTCGCCCTTGGAGATCGCTTCGCTGACCATCTGCGTCGCCTTGGCCTCGGCTTCCGCCGACCGCTCGCGTGCTTCGGCGTCGCGGAAAGCGGCCTCGCGGCGACCTTCCGCCTGGAGGATCTGGCCCTGCTTGGCACCCTCGGCGCGCAGGATCTCGGACTGGCGTGCACCTTCAGCCTGAAGGATGTCGGCGCGCTTGACGCGCTCGGCCTTCATCTGTCGGCCCATGGCTTCGACGAGGTCTGCCGGCGGGACGATGTCCTTGATCTCGATACGATTGACCTTGAGGCCCCAGGGCGAGACGGCGGCATCGACCACACGCAGCAGGCGCTCGTTGATTTCGTCACGGTGCGACAACACCTGATCGAGATCCATCGAGCCCATCACCGAACGGATGTTGGTCATGGTCAGAACGGTGACGGCCTGGGTCAGGTTGGAGACTTCGTAGCTCGCCTTGGCGGCGTCGAACACCTGAAAGAAGGCGACGCCGTCGACCGTCACGGTGGCGTTGTCCTTGGTGATCACCTCCTGCTCGGGAATGTCGATCACCTGCTCCATCATGTTGATCTTGCGTCCGACGCGATCGAAATAGGGCACGATCAGATTGAGCCCGGGGCTCAGGGTCTGGGTGTATTTGCCGAACCGCTCGATGGTCCAGTCATAGCCCTGCGGCACCGTTTTCACACCGGCCACCAACGTGACGATGACGAGCAAAACCAGCACAATCGCGAAAATGTCGAAACCGCTCATATTTCCTCCAAGGCGGGAAAGATTGTCGGGAAAAGACCCTTTTCCGCGCTGTCATTGGTCGGGATCACGACCCCAAGGGTTCAGTAAAGCGTTCAGTAAAGGATTCAGTGTTCAGCGGTCGTGGATGATTTCGGCATCGGCAGGATTCTACACAAGACGCCGGGATAAGGAATGGTCGCGATTATGTATTTGCGACGCGCTCTTGAAAGCGTGCCGGCGCAGACCTAGCGACAACGTTAACGAATCCGTCCATGCCGGCGGTCGCAGCCAAATCCTACTCGATGACCTCGTTCGCGGTTGCGAGCAGGCTTGGCGGAAGCGTGACGCCGATCGCCTTGGCCGTCTTCAAGTTGATCGCCAGCTCGAACGTGGTCGGATTCTGGACCGGCAAGTCGGCCGCCCGCGCACCCTTCAGAATGCGATCGATATAGGAGGCGGCGCGGCGGAGCTGCTCGGCGCTGTCGGTGCTGTAGGACATCAAGCCACCCTCGTCGACGAAGGTGCGGCTCCAGAACACTGCCGGCACACGCGCTTCGTTGATGGCCGCCAGGAGAAGCGCACGGTTGGACATGGTGAAGAAGTCCGGCAGCACCAGCAGGCCGCCGTCTTTCCGCGAAGCCAGGGCGACGATCGAGGCCGTGTCATGCACCGGCGCGGACTCCACCGTCACATCGAGCGCGCGGCCAGCGTCCTCAATCGTACCCAGCATCAGGGGCGCGAACGGCGCGGTGGCGGGATTGTAGACCACGAACACACGGGACGGTCTTGGCGTGACCTGCGTCAGCATCTCCAGCCATTTGCCGGCCAGCGGGCCGTCGTAATCGGTGAAGCCGGTGACATTGCCGCCGGGATGAGCGAGATTCTGGACAAAGCCCTGGCTGACAGGATCGGTGACGACGGCGAAAACGATCGGGATCGTCGTCGTGCGCCGGCGCAGCTCTTCCACCGAGGGCGTGCCGACCGCGAGCAGGATGTCGGGCTTGAGAGCGATCAGCTCATCGGCGAATTGCGCGATCCGTGCGCGGTCGCCGCCGCCGTTGCGCCAATCGATCTTGAGGTTGTCGCGCTCCTTCCAGCCATGACCGGCAAGCGCTTGGACCAGGACCGCGCTACGGGTCTGCCCGATCGCATCGTCGGCCGCAGTGACCGAGAGCACGCCGAGCCGGCGCGTCGCATTCGTTTGCGCCAGCACCGAGGCCGGCAGCGCCGCGGTCACCCCAAGAAGCGCCAGAACCTCGCGGCGGTTCATGGGGCGCTCCTCGGATCCAGGCTCACTATATCCAGCCCCGGAGCTCGCGAAGCACCAGCGTTCGGATCACGTTCATGCCGGGGTCGCTGTCGTTGAGGCAGGGGATCGCGGAAAACTGCTCGCCGCCATTGTGCTCGAAGATCTCGGCATTCTCCTGCGCGATCTCCTCCAGCGTCTCAAGGCAATCGGCGGAAAACCCCGGCGTGATCACCGCGATGCGGCGCACGCCCTCTTTCGCCAGACGCTCCATGGTCTTGTCGGTGTAGGGCTGCAGCCACTCGTCGAATCCGAAGCGCGACTGGAAGGTCAGCAGCAGTTTCGTCTCGTCCATGCCGAGCCGGCGCCGCAGCGCCTCGGTGGTCGCGACGCACTGGCTCTGATACGGGTCCCCCTTGTCGACATAGGCCTTCGGCATGCCGTGGAAGGAGGCGACGATCAGCTCCGGCTTGAACGGCAGGCTCGCCAGATGCGTCTCGATCGAGGTGGCGAGCGCCTCGATATAGGCTTCGTCCTCGTAATAAGGCGGCGTCACCCGCAGCGTCGGCTGCGCGCGCAGCCGCGCAAACACGCGAAACACCTCGTCGCAGACGGTGGCCGACGTCGCGGCGGAATATTGCGGATAGAGGGGTACGGCAAGGATGCGATCGCAGCCCTTCGCAATCAGGGCATCGATGCCCGACTTGATCGATGGATTGCCGTAGCGCATCGCCCACTCCACCGTGACCTGGTCGCGGTCCGACAGCATGGCTCCGAGCTTGTCGCTCTGCGAGCGCGTGATGGTCTTGAGCGGCGACTCGTTCTTCTCGGTGTTCCAGATCTTGAGATAGTCGCGCGCCTTGGCGCGGGGGCGGGTGCGCAGGATGATGCCGTTCAGCACCACCTTCCAGATCAAGCCCTGATTCTCGATGACGCGGGCGTCCGAGAGGAATTCCTTTAAATAGACCCGCACGCCGCGCGCGTCGGCGGTATCGGGCGTGCCGAGATTGACCAGGAGCACGCCGACGCGCGAGGGGGCGGGCTGCGTGGCCGGCATCGCGGTCTGGGTGGGGGCGATTGTCATCATGATCCGTTGCGTCGCGCGTTGTTCCGAACTTGTCAAGATTGGGCCGGTTTCGCTAGGGTCCGTGCGCAGGGGGAAGAACCATGACGCTGGCGGAATGGTGCGTTTTCGGGGCACTGCTGCTCTATCTCTTAACGATCGTCTCGATCAAATGGATCAGATTTCGCGGCTTCGACAATTCGCGGCCGCGCGACCCCGTCTTCTTCGAAGACGCCATCGCGCAGCGCGCGCTCGGCGCGCACCAGAACGGCATCGAGACCTTTCCGTTCTTCGCCTTCGCGGTGCTACTCGCCGAATACAGGGAGTCGCCGCAGCGCCTGATCGACGAGCTCGCGGTGCTGTTCCTGATCGTACGGATCGCCTATGTGCTGACCTATCTCGGCAACCGGCCGACGTTGCGCTCGATCCTCTGGAGCATCGGCTTTGCGATCAATCTCGGGATCTTCTTCATGCCCGCGTTGAAGCAGTTCTTGCCGGTGTGAGTTCGTGAAACCGTAGCCCGGATGGAGCGAAGCGTAATCCGGGGTCCCCTCCGCGGCGGCACTGTCCCGGATTGCGCTTCGCTCCATCCGGGCTACAACGCCTGCCGCTCAAAAACACGTCGTCCGTTCGGCCGCGATGTAACCCAACAACAGGCCCGCGCCGAACAGCAGCACGAGGCCGGCGGCGGCGAATTCGATGCCGCGCATGAACAGTGCGCCGCTGCCGTCGCGTCCGGCGCTCAGGCGGGC
This sequence comes from Bradyrhizobium sp. WSM4874, assembly GCF_055811835.1. Taxonomy (NCBI): domain Bacteria; kingdom Pseudomonadati; phylum Pseudomonadota; class Alphaproteobacteria; order Hyphomicrobiales; family Nitrobacteraceae; genus Bradyrhizobium; species Bradyrhizobium sp. WSM4874. The sequence continues at coordinate 55,952 of NZ_JBVVPR010000032.1, read as the reverse complement.
GGCGATGTCCTTTGCGGAGACGGCAATCACCGCGATGGCTGCGACCGTGATCGCGGTGCCAAGCCCCATCAGCAAGGTCGCGGCGATGCCGGCCCAGAACAGGCCCTGGGCCAGTGCGAACACCAGCACCAGGATCGCGCCCGAACAGGGACGGATGCCGACGGTGAGGATCGCGGCAAAGCCGCGTCCCCAGCCACCGGGGCCGGCGAGTTCGCTCGGCGTCGGGCCGTGGGAATGGCCGCAATGCTCGTCATGGATGTGATCATGCTGGTGGTGATGATGGGCGTGCGCGTGGTCGTGGGGACGATGATCGTGCGTATCGTGATGGTGCTGACCGTGATCATGATGGTCATGCGGCACGCCCGCGATCGCCGGCACCGGCTGTACCGCCTGGAGGGCACGGATGAAAGTGCGGCCCTTGACCCAGACCAGGCGCAGGCCGAACAGCGCGATCAGGGCGTAGCTGGCGATCTCGATCGCGCCTTCCGCCTTGCACATGGTCTTGGCGGTCGCATTCAGCACCCAGGCCGAGATACCGACGATCAGGATCGCCACCAGCGACTGCATCAGCGCGGAGGCAAACGACAGCACGATGCCGCGCCGGGCGGTCTCGCGATTGGCGACGAGATAGGAGGCGATCACCGCCTTGCCATGGCCGGGGCCGGCCGCGTGGAAGATGCCATAGGCGAACGAGATGAAGAGCAGCGTCCACACCGCCGAGCCGTCGGACTTCGCGGCGCGGATCGTCGCCGACATCTGGCGATAGAATTCCGATTGCTTGGCCAGCAACCAGCCGATGATGCCGCTGGCCTCGGGCTGGGCGGCTTGTGGCGAACGCGGCGCGCCGAACGGATTTTGCGCGAGGAGATCGTGGAGCGCCGCGTCGGCAACGGCAACGACGAGAAGAACGCCCGCGCAGACGGCGAGCCCGCGCCCGAGAGGCGTGAGTTTCGGCTTCAAGGACAATCCACCGTGATCTTGTTAGCGAACATCATGCCGAAATTCGAATTCTCGCCGTTCATGAAGGTCTGCTCGTTGAGCTTCTGGGCACTCGCGGTGCCGTCGCTCGGCCGGTCAAGTTTCATCTGGCAGCCGGCGGGCGCGCCAACCAGCTTGACCGGGTTGTCCTTGGCCATCTGGAAGTCGATGAAGAAGGAGCGGTCGAACACTTCGAGCATCAATTGCCTGGGCTTGACCGGGTTCTTAAGCGGCAGCGTGAAGTGCAGGGTCAGGACCGTATCCTTGTAGTCGAGGAAATAGTCGACCGGCTCCTGGAATCGCTCCTTCTTGCCGTCGGCTCGCGCGAAGGTGAAATAGGCATATTCCTTCAGCGACTCGACATTGGTCTGCGCCAGCGGCCCGAGCTCCTCGCGCGAATAGGTTCCCTTGGTCTTGCTCTCGAGCCCCTGCACCGCATAGGCGGAGAACATGTCGTCGAAGGTCCATGCATGGCGCACGCCGGTGATGGTGCCGTCGGGAGCGTAAAGCAGCTCGCTGGTCGCGGTGATCCAGACATGCGGATGCGCCCGCGCCGCGCCTGCCGCGAGCGACAGAGCGACGGCGAGCAGCAGTCCGAGAAGGGCGCGCATGCCCATCAGGCCGCCTTCGGGGTGTCGAGCAGGCCGCGGCGGCGCAAGAGCGCGTCGGGCTCCGGCGGCCGGCCGCGGAACGCCTCATAGGCGGCTTCCGGATCGACCGATCCGCCACTCGAGTAGATGTCGTCGTGCAAGCGCTTTGCGACGGCGGGATCGAAGATGTCGCCGGCTTCCTCGAACGCGCCGAAGGCGTCGGCATCCATCACCTCCGACCACATGTAGCTGTAATAGCCGGCCGCATAATGATCGCCGGTGAAGATGTGACCGAATTGCGTGGGACGGTGACGCAGCGATATCTCCTCGGGCATGCCGATCTTCTCCAGCTCGCGTCTCTCGAAGGCGCGGACATCCTGCGCGGCGGAGGCCGGCTGGGTGTGGAATTCGAGATCGATCAGCGCCGAGGAGACGAACTCGACGGTGGCAAAACCCTGGTTGAATTTTCGCGCAGCCAGGAACCGTTGCAGCAGATCGTCCGGCAGCGGCTCGCCGGTCTGATAATGGCGCGCGAACTGCTGCAGCACCTCCGGCCGCTCCTGCCAATGCTCGTAGAGCTGCGAGGGCAATTCGACGAAGTCGGTGAACACGGAGGTGCCCGACAGCGAGGGATAGGTCACGTTGGAAAGCATGCCGTGCAGGCCGTGGCCGAACTCGTGGAACAGGGTGCGGGCGTCGTCGGGCGACAGCAGCGAGGGTTCCCCATCCGCGCCCTTGGAGAAGTTGCAGATGTTGAGGATCAGCGGCGCGACCTCGCCGTCGAGCTTCTGCTGGTCGCGCAGCGAGGTCATCCAGGCGCCGGAGCGCTTCGACGGCCTGGCGAAGTAGTCGCCATAGAACAGCGCCTTGTGCTTGCCGTCCCGCCCCTTCATCTCCCAGACCCGGACGTCGGGATGCCAGACCGGCACATCCTTGCGCTCTTCGAAGGTGACGCCGAACAGGCGCGTGGCGCAGTCGAAGGCGGCGGCGATCATGTGGTCGAGCGCGAGATACGGTTTGATCGCGGCGTCGTCGAAATTGGCGCGCTGAAGGCGCAGCTTTTCGGCATAAAAGCGCCAGTCCCAGGGGGCCAGCTTGAAATTGCCGCCCTCCTCCGTGATCAGCGTCTGCATGTCGTCGCGGTCGGCGAGCGCCCGCGCCCGGGCGGGCTTCCAGACCCGCTCCAGAAGGCCGCGCACAGCTTCCGGCGTCTTGGCCATGGAATCCTCGAGCCGGTAGGCCGCGAAGGTCGGGTAGCCCAGGAGATTGGCGCTCTCTTCGCGCAGCTTCAGGACCTCGACGATGGTCGCGTTGTTGTCGTTGGCATTGCCGTTGTCGCCGCGCGCGGTGAAAGCCTTGTAGACCTTCTCGCGGAGGTCACGCCGGGCCGAGCTCTTCAGGAACTGTTCGACCGAGGAGCGCGACAGCGTGACGATGGCCTTGCCGGCCATGCCGCGTTCTTCCGCCGCAGCCTTGGCGCTGGCGACAAAACTCTCCGGCAGGCCCTGGCGGTCGGCTTCGCCGAGCTCCATGAACCATTCCTGCTCGTCGCCGAGCAGATGATGACTGAAGCTGGTGCCGAGCTGGGCGAGCCTCTCGTTGATCTCCGCCATCCGCGTCTTGGCCTCTTCGGAGAGGCCCGCGCCGGAGCGGTGGAAGCGGGTGTAGGTACGCTCGAGCAGGCGGAGCTGTTCCGGTGTCAGACCGAGATTGGCGCGGTTCTCGTGCAGCTGGGCGATGCGGCCAAACAGCACGGCGTTCATCATGATCGGATTCCAGTGCCGCGCCATCCGCAAGGAAACCTCCTTGTCGATCTCCAGGATGGCCGGGTTGGAATGCGCCGAGACGAGGTCGTAAAAGACTGACGCGACCTTGCTGAGCAGCTTGCCCGAGCGCTCCAGCGCCGTGATGGTGTTGGCGAAGTCGGCCGCGGTCGGGTCGTTGGTGATCGCGGCGATCTCGGCAGAGTGGTCCGCGAAGGCCTGCTCGAAGGCCGGCAGGAAGTGCTCCGGCTTGATCTCGTCGAAGGGCGGGGTCGCAAATGGCGTCACCCACGCCTTCAGCAGCGGGTTGGTCTCGGAGTCCGTAGTTTGGCGGGGTTCTGACATTACAAGTCCCGATTTGTGGCTCGATTGTTGCGGCCAGCTATAGCACGCGATGGGGCTTTTTTGGGCCATTTGCCCTTGCTCCCGGCTGCCTTTTCGGGGAGATTGCGGCCCTTCAAGCCTAGGACCCCTGAGCTCATGAACGCGACTTCCTCCTCTTCTCGTCGGATCGTCTGGCCGAGCGTCATCACCGTCATCAGCGCCGCCATCCTGATCGGCGCCGAGGTGTTCGGCGCGGCGTTTGCCGGCGGCTGGGCGCTCGCGATCCTGTTCGGGCTGGGCGAGCAGGGCACGCACATCCTTCAGGCCGCGCTGTTCGCGCTCGGCGTGCTCGTGATGACTGCCTTCATCCGCGCCGCTCAGCGCGTCGAGCCGTTCACGAAGCGCGGCTGAAGCGCGCGCGCGAGAGACACGCGCGCTGAAAACTTAACGCGCGTTCATCTTCCGGGTCGCTCGCGCAACACTGCGCAAGCAGATGTTAGGCAATTCTGTTCGCAGTCTAAAAAATCTCTTGCGAAGCAGAGTCAAAACACTTATGTGCGGATTGCCCAATTTCGCACGTGCCTGTGGTCGTGTGTCAGTCGGTAGGTATCCGGACAAGAGGCCGGACAGCCGCCAAGGGGTGAAGAAGCCGAGGGGCTCTTCGGAAGTGTGGAAGTCGGAAGGCTCATAGCCGGAAGACGAAAGCAAACCCGGAGTGTCCAGCATCTCTCTCAAAGGGATGCCTTGTCGAAGGTGACTTTGCTCTTTGCAACCGTGACTGGCAGCCGGAGGCGAACCGGCGCACCCCGCTCTCAACGGGGGACGCGACTTAAAGCAACGACGGATCGGGCTTTTTTGGTCTCTACCGGCAGTCCAACGCCGGCGCGGGCTACTGAAAAGGCTTGTCCTTCATTGCCAGGTGTGCGGGCGGGAACATTCCCAACCAATCCACGGCAGCACTGTCTGATCTGAGTCTTTGGCTCGTCGCGCCTCCATCGCGTGATCTGGCCGGAGCGCTCTTATCCGACGTCATTTTTTGAACGGATCCCCGTCGCTGGGCCGTTTGGGAGAGTGCTATGACTGACCGTATCCAGGAATTCCTGCGCAACCGCCGCAGCGAGGGCCTCGACACCGAACCGTGCCTCGTCGTCGACCTCGAAGTCGTGCGCGACAATTACCAGACCTTTGCCAAGGCGCTGCCCGACAGCCGCGTGTTCTATGCCGTCAAGGCGAACCCGGCGCCGGAAGTGCTGGCTTTGCTCGCCTCCATGGGCTCCTGCTTCGACACCGCGACGGTCGCCGAGATCGAGATGGCGCTGGCCGCCGGTGCGACGCCCGACCGCATCTCCTTCGGCAACACGATCAAGAAGGAGCGCGATATCGCGCGCGCCTTCGCGCTCGGCATTCGGCTGTTCGCGGTCGATTGCGCCGCGGAAGTCGAGAAGGTCGCCCGTGCCGCTCCCGGCGCAAAGGTGTTCTGCCGCATCCTCTATGACTGCGCTGGCGCCGAATGGCCGCTGTCGCGCAAGTTCGGCTGCGATCCGGAGATGGCCGTCGACGTGCTCGACGTTGCCAAGCGTCTGGGCTTGGAGCCGTGCGGCATCTCCTTCCATGTCGGGTCGCAGCAGCGCAAGGTGAAGGCGTGGGACCGTGCGTTGGCGATGGCCTCGCAGGTGTTCCGCGACTGCGCCGAGCGCGGCATCAACCTGACCATGGTCAACATGGGCGGCGGTTTCCCGACCAAGTACCTGAAGGACGTGCCGCCGGTGGTGACCTACGGGCGCTCGATCTTCCGCGCGCTGCGCAAGCACTTCGGCAACCAGATTCCGGAGACCATCATCGAGCCGGGCCGCGGCATGGTGGGCAACGCCGGCATCATCGAATCCGAGGTCGTGCTCATCTCGAAGAAGAGCGATGAGGACGAGGTGCGCTGGGTCTATCTGGACATCGGCAAGTTCGGCGGTCTCGCCGAGACCATGGACGAGTCGATCCGTTACGCCATCCGCACCCCGCATGACGGCGCGGACATGACGCCGTGCGTGCTCGCTGGGCCAACCTGCGACAGCGCCGACGTGCTGTACGAGAAGAACCCGTATCCGCTTCCGGTGACGCTCGAGATCGGCGACAAGCTGCTGATCGAAGGCACCGGAGCCTATACGTCGACCTACTCGGCGGTGGCGTTCAACGGCATCCCGCCGCTGAAGACCTACCACATCTGATCGCCTCTCTTTCCGAGGCCTGACGAACCCGGGAGCCGGCTTGCCGGCTCCCTCCCTGACATTTCGATTTCTGACGACGCCTTGGACCGGCGTGCTTTGCGCACGTCGGTTTCAAGCGGGGACTGACGCGCCATGACTGCTCTTCGGAAGACACAGGTTGAACCCACCTCGAAAGCCGCTCCGTTCGCGATCCGTGCGGAGCGTGCTGGCGACGTTGCGATGCGTGAAGCGCTGCTCGATGCGTCCTTTGGCGAGAACCGCCATGGCCGCACCTGTCAGCGCCTGCGCGACGGACGCGCACCCGCCGCCGGCCTTGCGCTGGCCGCGATGCGCGAGGGGAAGCTCGTGGGAACCGTGCGGCTGTGGCACGTCAGCGCCGGAGGCAGGCCCGCTCTGGTCCTCGGACCGCTGGCGGTGGACCCTGCCTGCCGCGAGCTCGGGATCGGCGCCGCGCTGATGCAACAAGCGCTGGCTGCCGCCCGGGCGCGCGGGCATGCCGCCGTGATCCTGCTCGGTGATGCCCCTTATTACGCCCGCTTCGGCTTCTCGCCTGAGAAGACCGGCGAGCTGTCGCTGCCCGGCCCGTTCGAGCGCGACCGCCTGCTGGCGATCGAATTCCATGCCGACGCACTGGATGACGCCGCCGGGATGATTGTCCCGACCGGCGCAGCCTTGCCCAAACGGAGGGTAGTTCGCGCCCTCCAGGCGCACGCGGCGTAAGAGATCGCCATGATGGCGACGACCGAGCCGCGTTAAGCGGCAACGCCCGGCTGGGCCTGCGTTAAGCTCCATTCCTTTGGGGTTGCGCAGGCCGGCAAATTGCCCGTAAACCCCACGAATTCCTCTTCAGTCGAGGCCACGACCATATCCCGCCGCCTGATTTCCACCGGCTCCCCGTTCGAGAAGACCGCCGGCTACAGCCGCGCCGTGATCGACGGCGAGTTCGCCTTCGTCGCGGGCACCACCGGCTACGACTACACCACGATGACGATGCCGGCCGATGTCACGAGCCAGTCACGCAACTGCTTCAAGACCATCGAAGCTGCCCTGAAGGAGGGCGGTTTCGAGATGGCCGATATCGTCCGTGCGACCTACTACGTCACCGACGCCAGCACCATCGATGCCCATTTCGCCGTCTGCGGCGAGGTTCTCGGCAACATCAGGCCGGCCGCGACCTTGCTGGTCGTCAGCGCCCTCGCCAAGCCCGAGATGAAGGTCGAGATCGAAGTCACCGCCAAGCGCCGCAGCGCCTGATCCACCCACCCTTTGCCGCCAGCACGTTCCGGAGAAACCATCCCATGAGCCCCGCCTCGCAGATCTACGCGAAGATTACCGGTCCCATCGTCATGGTCGGCTTCGGCTCCATCGGCAAAGGCACGTTGCCGCTGATCGAGCGGCATCTCGACTACGACAAGTCGCGGATCACCGTGATCGATCCCAAGGACGAGGGTCGCAAGGCGCATTGCGAGAAGCACAATGTGCGCTTCATCCAGAAGGCAGTGACCAGGGACAATTATCGGGAGCTGCTGACCCCGCTGCTCACCGAAGGCGGCGGCCAGGGCTTTTGCGTCAATCTCTCGGTCGATACCGGCTCCACCGACATCATGGAGCTCTGCAACGAGCTCGGCGCTCTCTATATCGACACCGTCAACGAGCCCTGGCTCGGCTTCTATTTCGATTCGTCGAAGGGCCCGGAAGCCCGCTCCAACTACGCTCTTCGCGAAGCGACGCTGGCCGCCAAGAAGGCGCGCCCCGCGGGCTCGACGACGGCCGTCTCCTGCTGCGGCGCCAATCCCGGCATGGTCTCGTTTTTCGTCAAGCAGGCGCTGCTCAACGTCGCCGCCGACCTGAAGCTCAATGCCCCCAAGCCGAAGACCAAAGCCGAATGGGCGGACTTGATGCGACAGGCCGGCATCAAGGGCATCCACATCGCTGAACGCGACACCCAGCGCTCCAAGAAGCCGAAAGAGCCGGATGTCTTCGTCAACACCTGGTCGGTGGAAGGTTTCCTGTCGGAAGGCGTGCAGCCATCAGAACTCGGCTGGGGCACCCACGAAAAATGGATGCCCGAGAATGCGCGGACTCACGAAGCCGGCTGCGGCGCTGCCATCTATCTGATGCAGCCCGGCGCCAACACGCGCGTGCGCACCTGGTGCCCGACCCGCGGCGCGCAGTATGGCTTCCTCGTCACCCACAACGAGTCGATCTCGATCGCCGATTACTTCACGGTGCGCGATGCATCGGGCACCGCGGTCTACCGGCCGACCTGCCACTACGCCTATCATCCCGCTGATGACGCCGTGCTGTCGCTGCATGAAATGTTCGGCCGCGCCGCGAAGATGCAGGAGAAGCATCACATCCTCGACGAGAACGAGATCGTCGACGGCATCGACGAACTCGGCGTGCTGCTGTTCGGCCATGACAACAATGCCTACTGGTACGGCTCGCAGCTCTCCATCGAAGAGACCCGCAAGCTCGCGCCCTATCAGAACGCCACCGGCCTGCAGGTGACCTCCGCCGTGCTCGGCGGCATGGTGTGGGCACTGGAAAACCCGAACGAAGGCATTGTCGAAGCCGACGAGATGGATTTCGATCGCCTGCTGGAGATCCAGCTGCCCTATCTCGGCCCGGTGAAGGGTTTTTACACCGACTGGACGCCGCTGACGGATCGTCCGGGGCTGTTTCCGGAGGATATCGACACGAGCGATGCCTGGCAGTTCCGGAACGTTCTGGTGCGTTGAGAGCCGTCACCCAACTCTCCGCTCGTCATTCCGGGGCGCGCCACTTGGCGCTAGCCCGGAATCCATCAGGCGACAGAATCCGCTGACAAATGGATTCCGGGGTCGCGCTACGCGCGCCCCGGAATGACAGGGGACCTACTTCCTCTCGATCGGCGGCGCGATCTTCTCGGCTGGCGCTGGCGGCAATGCTGGTTTTGCCGCGCCGGCGGCGCCTTGCGTCTGCGGATCGGGCCGCGCCGGCTCTGGGGCCGGCGTGGTCGGCCGGTCGCCGCCGGGCTTGGCTTCCGCGGGCTTGTTCTGATCGTCGGACGGCGTGCCCTGAAGCGGTTGCGTCGCCTGGGCCGTCTGCATCCGGGTCTCGGCGCGGATTTGCGCCAGCGACAGGCCTGACACCACGACGCCGGCTGCGAACAGCGTGCAGGCAACCATCAGGTCGAGCTTCAGTCTGCGCTTGTCATATTGGCCGGGCATGTCGATCACCGCCTTTGTCCGCGAGATCAACGAAATCGCCCGGCTACGGTTCCCTGCCTGCGACGTTGGGAACCCGACACCTGCGCGCCAATCGCCACGCTCAATCCGTGGTGCTGACTTCCCAGGTGGCGTGGCGGACGCCGGGCAGATGCTGGAGATCAGTCGCCACTGCATTCAGCTCATTCGGATCGACGGCGGTCGCGACCAGCTTTGCCACGATCTCGATCAGATCGTCCCCAGTTTCGACCATTTCGATGTCGGCCACCAGATATTTTGCGCTCTCAAGCTTCTCGACCAGCCGGTCACGCATGTCGGGCAAGGCGTCCGGTGCGACCGCGAGCTTGAAGTAGTAGGTCGCCTCGGAGGTCTTCTCGTTCAGCGGAATGCGGTTGATGGCGTTGACCAGCGGCCGCAGCATGGTGTTGCCGGCAATCACGAACACCGTCAGCGCCGCGGCCTGCGCGACCATGTCTGCGCCGGCGCAGGAGCCGACCGCGGCCGAAGCCCACAGCGTCGCCGCGGTATTGAGCCCGCGCACGTCCATGCCCTGCTTCATGATGACGCCGGCGCCGAGAAAGCCGATGCCCGAGACGACGTAGGAGATCACCCGCACCGCGCCGTCGGCGCCGGCCAGGTGCATGGCGAGATCGACGAAAGCGGCGGCGCCGACCGCGACCAGCACGTTGGTACGCAGGCCCGCGGTGCGCTGACGATATTGCCGCTCAGCGCCGATCAGCGTGCCCAGCACGAAGGCCGTGAACAGGCTGACCAGCGTGTCCGCAAAATCAGCGATCTGGAAGGTCGTCAGAAACCGCATGGCCCCATCTACGGTCGGAACGATGACAGATTAAAGCTCCAGCAGGCCGCCGTCCCCATTTTCGTCGGCGAACGCCAGCAGCGTCCCCTTGGCGTTCCAGGCGAGCGCGGCCACCGGCGGGGTGCCATTGCGGCGGACAAGGATCTCGGCACCGTCCTCCAGACGCACCATCAGGACGGTGCCGTCGCTATAGCCGGCGGCGGAGATGTCGTTCCTGGGATGGCAGGCAACGACCGACACGCGCGCCTGGAGCGGCGCAAGCATCGCGGGCTCCTTGCCCATCGGGCCGTCCTTGCTGGCGAACGGCCACAGGATGACCGTGTCGGCGCCCGAGGTCGCCAGCGCCTTGCCGCCCGCGCTCCACGACATCGAGCGAACGCGGCCGGGATAGCCGGTCATGCGCATGTGCCTGTTGTCGGCAAGCCGCCAGCCGTGCAGCGCCGATTCGTGCATCGTGGTGACCAGGAATTTGTTGTCCGGGCTGAAGGTGACGCCGAGATGCGAGCCGGCCCAAGGCAGGAATTCGGCCGATCCCGCCATGTTGGGAAACCACAGCGTCGCGCCGTTGTAATGGGCGATCGCGAGACGCTGGCCCTTCGGCGCAAACGCGAGGCCGCCGACGGTCGAGGGCACATCGAGCGACTTCTCCTCGCTCTTGCCGCTCTTGAAGAAGGCGGTCTTGCCGGCCGACCAGGCGTAGGCCCCATCCGGATGCAGCGCCACCGCATCGATCCAACGCCGCTTCGGGTCAGTCGCAAGCAGCGTCACTTCGCCCTTGGCGTCGAGCGACACGACTTTTCCATCGTCGCCGCCCATCACGAGGCGCTTGCCGTCGGAGGCCGCCGACAGAATGCCGCCGCTGTGCACGGCGACCTTGCTGATCTCGCCCTGGCCATCCACGAACGCGACATTCTCCTCGCCGCCGACGAAGGCGGCGCGGCTGCCAAGGAAATGCACGGAGGTCACAACCATCCCGAGCGCGAGCGGCTTGACGCGCTCGGTGACGGAGACGATCGAGGCGGAATCGGGGTCCGGCGTAAACTCTTTCATCACGAGACGATGCAGCTCTCGAAGCCCTGGCGAATGAGCTCTTGCGGCAATTCGCGGCCGATGAAGACGAGGCGGCTCTCGCGCGGCTCGCCGTCCTTCCACTTTCGCTGGTGGTTGCCCTCCAGCATCATGTGCACGCCCTGAAAGACGTAGCGGTCATCATCGTCGTGGAAGGCGAGAATGCCCTTGGAGCGCAGGATCTTGCCGCCCTCCACCTGCACCAGATTCTGGAGCCAGGGCATGAACACGTTCGGATCGAGCGGCTTGTCGGTTTTGAGCGACAGCGACTGCATGTCCTCGTCGTGATAGTGCTTCAGGCCGTGGCCGTGATCATGATCGTGGTGATGGTCGTGGCCATGATGGTGATGATCGTGGTCGTGGACATGATCGTCGGCATTCAGGAAGTCCGGCTCGATGTCGAGGATGCGGTCGAGGTCGAAGGCGCCGCGGTCGAGCACGTCGGCCAAAGCCACCGAGCAGCGCTCGGTGCGGTGCAGCTTCGCATAGGGGTTGATAGCGCGGATGCGGGCCTCGACCTCGGCAAGCTCACCCTTGGTGACGAGATCGGTCTTGTTCAGCACGATGACGTCGGCAAAGGCGATCTGGTTCTTGGCCTCGGGCGCGTCCTTGAGGCGATCGGACAGCCATTTGGCGTCCGCAACCGTGACCACCGCGTCGAGGCGCGCGTTCTTCTGCACGTCCTCGTCGACGAAGAAGGTCTGGGCGACCGGTGCCGGATCGGCAAGACCGGTAGTCTCGACGATGATGGCGTCGAACTTGCCCTTGCGCTTCATCAGGCCTTCCATGATACGCACGAGATCGCCGCGCACGGTGCAGCAGATGCAGCCGTTGTTCATCTCGAACACTTCCTCATCGGCCCCGATGATGAGGTCGTTGTCGATGCCGATCTCGCCGAATTCGTTGACGATGACGGCGTACTTCTTGCCATGGTTTTCCGACAGGATGCGGTTCAACAGCGTGGTCTTGCCGGCGCCGAGATAGCCGGTCAGGACGGTCACGGGAATTTTTGGGGCGGTCACTTCAGACATAACAACTCCGGACTTCGGGCTTTTCGCGCGACGCGAGGCGGGGTGGCCCCTGCCCTAATGGTCAAGCGCGCTGGTCAGGGTCTTTATATTGTGCCTGACCATATCAATGTAAGTGGGTGCAGGCCCCTTTTCGCCGGTCAAACCGTCCGAAATCAGGGTCCCGCCGACTTTTGAGCCGGTCTCCGCCGCGATCCGCCGGATCAGCCGGTCGTCGCTGATATTTTCCAGGAACACGGCTGGGATTTTCTGGGCCTTGATCTGGCCGATGATGGTGGCGATGTCCCGCGCGCTGGGCTCGGTTTCCGTGGAGACGCCCAAGGGCGCGATGAACTGGACGCCGTATTCAGCGGCGAAATAGCCGAAGGCGTCATGGGTCGAGATTACCTTGCGCCGCTCCTGCGGGATTTTGGCCACGGCTTCGCGGACCTCGCGGTCGAGCGTTTCGAGCTTTTCCAGATAGACCTTGGCCTGGGCGCGGAAGAACTTCGCGTCGTCAGGGTCGGCCGCGGCCAGCGCATTCGCGATGTCGGTGACGTAGACCTTCGCGTTGAGGACGGACTGCCAGCCATGCGGGTCGGCGGCAGAGCCGAGCTTGAGCGGTGCGATGCCGGCGCTCGCGGTGACCACATGCGCCTTGCTGCCCGAGGACTGCACGAGGCGCGGCAGCCAACCCTCGAGACCAAGTCCGTTCACAACGACGAGCTTTGCGTCCGCGATCCGCTTCGCATCGCTGGGCGCGGGCGTGTAGACGTGGACGTCGCTGTCGGCCCCGACCAGCGTCGTCAGATTGATCCGGTCGCCGCCGACATTGCGGACGAAGTCGGCGAGGATCGAGAAACTCGCGACGACCTTCAGCTGCTCCGCGGCGTGCAAGGGCGAGGCGATGAGCAAGAGCACACAAAGCAGGATGCGCCGCATCGCTGTCACGCTTCCAGATGCCGGCCGGGAAACAGCTGCCTGACGACGCCGCCGACCCGGCCGAACAGGACGGAGACGGTGTAGAGCGCGCTCGCCACCAGAATGATCGCAGGGCCCGACGGCACACGGGTCTGGAACGACAGCACGAGACCTGCATAGCCGGAGACGGCGGCAGCGACGACCGCGATGCAGATCATGACGGTAAGATCGCGCGACCAGAACCGCGCGATGCCGGCCGGCAGGATCATCAGGCCGACCGCGAGCAGCGTGCCGAGCGCCTGAAAGCCGTTGACGAGGTTGATCACGACCAGCGCGAGGAAAGCGAGATGCGCAGGCCCGCCAGCCCGGCTCACGGTGCGCAAGAACAAGGGATCGACGCTCTCGATCACCAGCGGACGGTAGATCACTGCGAGCACCAGCAGCGTCACCGTGGCGTTGAAAGCGACGACCAGCAGCGTCTGGTCGTCCATCGCCAGAATATTGCCGAACAGCACGTGCAGCAGGTCGATATTGGTGCCCTTGATCGAGACGATGGTCACCCCCAGCGCCAGCGATGCCAGATAGAAGGTCGCGAGCGAGGCGTCCTCCTTCAGCCCGGTCGAGCGCGCGACGAGGCCTGCGAGGATTGCGACGGCAAAACCTGCGATTAGGCCGCCGGCCGTCATCGCGAACAGATTGAGACCGGAAAGCAGGAAACCGACAGCGGCGCCGGGAAGGATTGCATGCGCCATGGCGTCGCCGACCAGGCTCATCCGTCGCAACATCAGGAACACGCCGATCGGCGCACCCGCGAGCGAGAGCGCGATCACGGCCGCCAGCGCACGTCGCATGAACTCGAATTCGGTGAACGGGCCGATCAGCGCGTCATAGAGCATCGGATATCAAGCCGCCCGTGAGCGGGCATCATCGGCCGAGCAGGCGGCGGCGCTGTCGTCGAAGGCTTCGCACATCCGCATCGCGACCATCAGGTTTTCCGGCGTCAGCACTTCCGCCGTCGGGCCCCACGCCACAGGGCCGCGCGCCAGCACCAGCGTCTCGCTGAAATGGGTGCGCACCATTTCCATGTCGTGCAGCGCGGCGAGCACGGTGCGGCCCTCGCCGTGCCAGTGCTTCACCAGTGCCAGCAGATCGGCCGTGGTCTTGCTGTCTATGGCGTTGAAGGGCTCGTCCAGCACGATCAGCCGCGCGTCCTGGAGCAGCACGCGCGCAAACAGCACGCGCTGCATCTGGCCGCCCGAGAGTGTGCCGATCGGACGGTTTTCGAAGCCGTTGAGGCCGACGGAAGCGATCGCGCGGAGGATGTTTTCGCGCGCCGCCTTGCCGATGCCGCCGAACAGGCCGGTCCCACGCCACAGCCCGGTGGCAACGAAGTCCAGCACCGAGATCGGGAAGCTGCGGTCGATCTCCGCACTCTGCGGCAGATAGGCGATATCGCGGCTGTCGAGCCCGCCGAGATGGATGCTGCCGTCGAGCGGCTTGAGGATGCCGACGATGCCACGCAGCAGCGTCGACTTGCCGGCGCCGTTCGGGCCGATCACGGCCAACAGCGCGCCCGGGGCGACCTCCCCGTTGAGGTGGTGCACGGCCGGATGGCGGTCATAGCCGAGCGTGACGTTGTGAAAATGCAGCGCCGCCATGGTCACCTCATCGCCAGGAAAACCACGGCCCAGAGCACGGCGCAGACCGCGAGCGCGGCCGCGAGGCGGGCGGCCATCGTCATGCGCAGGATCGACCAGTGCGCCGCCTGAGCCGGATGCGGAGAGGCCGCGGCGTGGACGTGTGCGTGGACGTGTGCGTGGATGTGATCGTGTCCGTGCGAATGCCCGTGGTCATTGAAATGGCCATGAGCGTGGTCGTGATGATGGGCTTGGGACGCGGCGGGAACCATACCGAAAACGTTATATTATAACATTACCCGTGTCCACGCTGGGCTCAGGGCCTGCCAATCACCATGGCGATGGCGGCGGCGACGAACGGGAACGGCACCGAAACCGCACAGCGGAACCAGACGAAACGGGCCGGCATGAACGGAATTTCCCACAAAATCACCCGTTGGAAGGCAAACAGCGCCCAGGCAACGACATAGGCGACCACTTGAGGCACCCCGCCGCCCGATTTCAGCGCTACCGTACCGATGGAGAACCCGATCACCGGGCCGCCGGGCGTCGCGGCCCCCGCGACCACGGCGGTCGCGACCCCGAGCCAGCCGCTGTCCGGGCCGAGCCAGCCGCTGATCACCTCCTGCGGGATGATGGCGGCGATGTAGCCGGAGCCGATCACCCCCAGCGCGATCCGCGGCACGATGTTGATGAAATCCATCGAGCCTTCGCGCAGCGAGGCCTTGAACACCGTTGGGCCGCGGCGAAAGGCGATCAAGCCCACGCCGAATACCGAGCCCCACAACAGGATGTCGATCAGAAGCGCGGCGCTCACGTCTCGTCGTCCTTGATGGCCGGCTTCGGATAAAGCCGGACATAGACGAAGCGGCCGAGCGCGCCTGCGAGCACCGGCAGCGGCAGCGAGATGACGATGCGCCACAGCGTGAAGTCGGTGCCCATGATCGGGATTTCCCAAGCCACCGCCCGGCCATAGCCGATCAAGGTCCAGCTCACGACCATGGCGATGGTGGCACCGAAATCGGCGCCGACCGCCAGCAGCGCACTCGCCACGGGATAGGCGGTGAAGGGACCGCCGGGCAGGATCGCGCCGAAGGCGGTGCCGATCAGAAGGCCTTTCAGGCCCGAATTCGGCCCGAGCGCGCGCGAGACTTTTTCGTGCGGCAGGATCTCGGAGATGAACGCGCCGAGCAGGCAACCGGCCAGCACGCGCGGCAGGATGCCGCCGAACAGCGAGAGATCGTGGGTCAGTATTTCGAGAACACCGTCGCTGCCGTCACGCCGCCAGACCAAACCCGCGCTCACCGCCACCAGCGCTGCAATGATGATGGTCGACCAGCCGATCGGCTTGCGCACGCGACCCGGCCGCGGCTCGGAATCCGCGTCCTCGGCGGGCGCGGTGTCTTTCGGGGAGGGTTCTGACAACGGGCGCGTTCGGCTCGAGGGTGATGCCCGTCCTGATTAAGGGCGCCGCAGATGCGATGCAAACAGTACGATGACTTGAGCGATGCGCACCTCGCGCAGGGCCATGCGAGGTGAAGTGCGAATTCCGCACAGCAAAAAGGCGGCCGCGCCTGCGACCGCCTTTTCGTTTATGTCATTCCGGGGCGGCAAAGCCGAAGCCGGAATCTCGAGATTCTCTGGTGCGGGAGCCCGCACCATAGTTCGATGATGCGCATCGTCCCGGAATGACGGAGTGAAGCCTCAGGCCTTGTCGAACAGGGACTCGACGTATTCCCAGTTCACGAGGTTCTCGACAAACGCCTTCAGATAGTCGGGACGGCGGTTGCGATAGTCGATGTAGTAGGAGTGCTCCCAGACGTCGCAGCCGAGGATCGGGGTGGCGCCGTGCACCAGCGGATTCTCGCCGTTCGGGGTCTTGGAAATCTCGAGCTTGCCGTTCTTGACCTGGAGCCAGCACCAGCCGGAGCCGAACTGGCCGACGCCGGCCGCCTGGAAGTCCGTCTTGAACTTCTCGAAGCCGCCGAGGTCCTCGTTGATCTTCTTCTCGATCTTGCCCGGCAGTTTGGTGCCGCCGCCATTGGGCTTCATCCAGCTCCAGAAATGGATGTGGTTGTAGTGCTGGCCGGCATTGTTGAACACCGCGGGGTTCTTGCCGAACGAGCCCTTGACGATCTCCTCAAGGGACTTGCCTTCCCATTCGGTGCCCTTGAGCGCGTTATTGCCGTTGGTGACATAGGCCTGATGATGCTTGTCGTGGTGGAATTCGAGCGTTTCCTTCGACATGAATTGCCCGAGGGCGTCATAGGCGTAGGGGAGTGGGGGCAGCGTAAAGGTCATGGGTGTTGTCCGCGACTGATGGGGGAACGAGACTTAACGGTCACCCCTTATAGAAGGTTCCGTGGCCGTTAAATACCGCGAATTTTCCAAAACGCTGGCGCGGCGGCTTGGCCGGATTGCATAAAATCGTCGCAAGGATGTGGGGCGTTTCAGCCGGGCCGCAAAATATCATTGCCTTTGAGGTGCTTATGGCAGAACGAAACGCACCGACGGCGCGGAGATGCGAAAGAGCGAGCGATGAGCATCGAGATCGACATTTTGAACGGCGACGCCTCGTGGCGGATGGCGGAGCCGCTGCATCAGGCGGTCTTCGGACCTGATATCGTCGGCAAGCAGCCCTGGGCTCACGTCAAATGGGCCAATGCCGATTTGCGCGTGCTGATCGAGACGCCCGAGGATGGTCTCGTCTGCCATGTCGGCATCTACTTCCGCACCGTCACCTGGAACGG
The DNA here is from genome assembly GCF_055811835.1 of Bradyrhizobium sp. WSM4874. Taxonomy (NCBI): domain Bacteria; kingdom Pseudomonadati; phylum Pseudomonadota; class Alphaproteobacteria; order Hyphomicrobiales; family Nitrobacteraceae; genus Bradyrhizobium; species Bradyrhizobium sp. WSM4874. The sequence goes on along the minus strand of NZ_JBVVPR010000032.1, from coordinate 38,666 downwards.
GCAGAAGGTTCACATCGGCGGCATCGGCGGCGTCTGCACGCGGGAGGACCGGCGCGGCCGCGGCTATGCGACCATGGCGATCGACGCCGCAGTGCATACCATGCGCGCCAACGAGGCGGTCCGCTTCGCGCTGCTGTTCTGCGAACCGCATAATGTGGCGTTCTACCAGGGCCGCAGCTGGCTCCCCTTCAAGGGCGAGGTCTATTGCGAGCAGCCGGAGGGGCGGATCCGCTTCACCTACATGGCGCCCTATGTCTGCAATATCGTCAGCGCGCCGACGCTGGGCACCATCGACCTCTGCGGCCTGCCCTGGTGAGCCCTGCGTGAAGCGAGGCTGGTGCCGGCGCTCCACGCTATATAGTATGTCGAGCATCATCCAATATTCCGCGCGGTGACACATGACGATCGACGCCTCCATAGACGCCGTGCCGCCGCCTGCCCCGGTCACCTCCCCCATCGCCAGCTTGCTGACGGCACCGATCCTGCCGACGCTGCTGCGGCTCGCGATCCCCAACATGATCGCGATGGTCGGCAGCACGCTGGTTGCGATCGCCGAGACCTCCTATATCGGCCGGCTCGGCACCATCCCGCTGGCAGCGATCGCGCTGGTGTTTCCGTTCGCCATGCTGACCCAGATGATGAGCGCTGGCGCGATGGGCGGTGGCGTCTCGTCTGCGATCAGCCGTGCGCTCGGCGCAGGCGACCGGAACCGTGCGGCGACGCTGGCGCTGCATGCCGCCATCATCGGCCTCTGCGGCGGGCTTTTCTTCACGGTGACGATGCTCGTCTTCGGCCGCTCGTTCTTCACGCTGCTGGGCGGGCGCGAGCGCGTGCTCGAGGAAGCCAGCGGCTATTCGCAAATGCTGTTCTCCGGCGCGGTCGCGATCTGGCTCGTCAACACGCTGGCCTCGGTGATCCGCGGCACGGGCGACATGCGTCTGCCCTCGATGGCGCTGATCGGGACGAGCGTGCTCCAGATCGCGCTCGGCGGCACGCTGGGGCTCGGCCTGTTCGGTGTGCCGCAATTCGGCATGCCAGGTGTCGCTGCCGGGCAGTTGATCGCGTTCACCTGTGCTGCGATCTTTTTCCTCTGGTATCTCTGGTCCGGCCGCAGCCGGCTGCCGCTGGATTTCCGCGCCTTCCATTTCGATCGCGCGTTGTTCTTCGACATCCTCAAGGTCGGCGCGGTCGCCTGCCTGTCGCCGCTCCAGACCGTGCTTACCATTTTGATCTTCACCAAGATCCTGGCGACCTTCGGCACCGAGATGCTGGCCGGCTACGGCATCGGCTCGCGGCTGGAATTCTTGCTGATCCCGATCACCTTCGCCTTCGGTATCGCATCGGTGCCGATGGTCGGCATGGCGATGGGCGCCGGACAGGTGAAACGCGCGCGTCGCGTGGCCTGGACCGCGGCCGCGGCCTCGGGAATCACAGTCGGCCTGATCGGGCTCGTCATCGCGCTCGATCCGTCACTGTGGGTCTCGCTCTTCACCAGGGATCCCGGCGTTGCTGCCGCCGCGCACAGCTATTTCCACTGGGCAGGCCCGACCTTCGTGTTCTTCGGCATGGGCGTGTCGCTGTATTTCTCCTCGCAAGGCGCGGCGCGCGTCGGCGGTCCCGTGCTCGCCTCCACCGCGCGGCTACTGATCGTCGCGATCGGCGGAGGCACCCTCATGATGGCACAGGCTCCAGCCTGGACCCTGTTCGCGCTGGTCGGCGGCGCCATGGCGGTGTTCGGGCTTTCGACCGCAGGCTCGGTCGCCTTGGTGCGCTGGGGCAAATGAGCGCAGGTTACACGCAGGCAAATAAACGCAGGAATGTGATTCCATCCAGCGTTGCACTATCCTGCTGGGCTGCTATGGAGGCGCTCCATTTCGGGGCTCTCTCCATGACTTCAAGATTCGCTGCTCTCATCGTCCTTCTGGCTGCGCTCCTTGGAGCGACTGCCGCCCATGCGCAGAGCGTCGACGGGACCTGGCTGACCCAGGCCGGCGATGCCCGCGTCAAGATCAGCAAATGCGGCGGCGACATCTGCGGCAACGTCGTCTGGCTGCGTGAACCCCACGACACCGCGACCGGCCTGCCTGCCACCGACAGCAAGAATCCCAATCCCGCCCTCGCCAGGCGCCCGATGATCGGCTTGCCATTGTTCAGCGGCATGCAGCCTTCAGGGCCGAACAAATGGTCGGGCCAGATCTACAATGCCGACGACGGCAGCACCTATGCGAGCAGCGTGACGGTGACATCAGCGGATTCGCTGCGGGTCGAAGGCTGCGTTGGCGCGCTCTGCGGCGGCGAGACCTGGACGCGCGCGGGGCGCTAGCGCTTCACGCCATCATCGCCTTCAGCGCCGTCGCAGCCGAGGCGTAGCCACCCCGCGCGCCGTCGATGAAATGGACGTGGTCGCTGCGCAGCGGCGATGGGGTAAAGCAGGTCATCATCGCGGCGTCCTGCTGGTGGAGACCGTAGCGCACGATGCCGTCGCGCGCGGCAGTCGCGAGACGATCGCTGAGGGCGCGCTCGAGCTCCGGCGTACAGTCGAGGATCATGCGCAGGCCGTCGTCATATTTTCGGAAGTCGGAGTTCTCCACGACCTGCCGCGTATAGACCTTCGGCACGAAGCCGCCGACCTTGAGATCGAAGCGCATGATCAGATAGACGAAAAGCGTGTAGGCCAGCACCCGGGCGCGGCGTGCGAGCAGCGGACCCCCGCGCATGGTGCGCGCCTCATATTCCAGTCCCTGCGGCGGCCATGTCAGCGGCGGCCCTTGCGGCGGCACGGGCCGACCGGCGTCCGGGCTGCGCTCGACGAGATGGATGACGTCCTCGATCACCTTGCGGAAGACCCGCGGGTCGGCGCCCAGAGCCGGCATCACCAGCACCGACAAGATGAGGCCGCGCGCGGCCGGCATCACTTCGAAACGGCAGGACAGGCCGGAGAGATCGGGCTGCGTGCCCGCGGGCGCTTCCGCGACCGCGAACTCACCGCGCTTCATCGCCGCATCAGCCCAGGCGAGCCCGCCACCGGAGAACATCGCATAGGACAAATTGGCCGATGGACCGAAGCGCGCGACGCGCACGTCGAGGCCCTGAGCGCGGATAGCCCTGACCGGCACCAGCGCGACACGCATCGTCAGATCGAGATCCTCCCGCACCCAGGTCGCGGTCGCGGCCAGCGCTTCGTGCGCGCGGTTGAGATCACCCGGCGCGACCGCGAAACTCGCGCCGTCGCCGCCGAACACGAAGGGAAATTCGCGTCCCTCCAATGCGTTCGTCACCGCCGCGATCACGGCGGCACCGGCCATGTTCACCGCCTTGTAGCGCTGCGCCGCGATAGCCTTGGTGGAATCCACGATGTCGGCAACGCCGACGCTCCAGTCGTCGGGCAGCGGCGAATACAAAGCGGGGTCCATCAGGCTGGTGAAGCCGCGAAAGACCGGAATGCCGCTATAGAACGCTGATGTCATCGGATGATCCCGGATCGTTGGGACGCACGTCCAAAGAGACATACGTAGAAGAATCGATTCGGGTTCGCCGGGGCGCGCCCTTGCAACCATTGGCCGAAATAGACCCGGACAACAAGATGAGGGCGCGCTGCAATGCCACACAAGGTCATTGATCGGCATCAAACAGCTGCGCGCAAATGGCGTCTAGTCTCGATGATCTGACATGGTAGCGCGGGAACATCGACGTGTCCGACTCCGACAGGAAGGACCCCATCGCTCCGGTAAGCCGGCGCACCGGGCGTGATCCGATCAGCGCGGTGAAGATGCCGGAAAGCCTGACCGCGGCCGTCGATCATTGGGCCGAAACCCATCACCTGTCGCGCTCAGATGCCATCCGCACGCTGGTCGAGCTGGGCCTGAAGGTCGCGCCCCCGGCACTCCCGCCAGGGCACCCGCTCGCTTCGGATGCCACCAGGATCGAAGAGCTTGCGGTGCATGAACTCGAGGGACTGCTCGATCCTGCCCTGTCTGAAGACGAACGCGAGCGCCGGATCCGCCGCCTGACCGACGGCCCGCCGGAGTTCTCACACGAACGGATTGACCTGCCGAAGCACCGGACCTGAATGTCTAGTGCAGCTTCTCGTCCTGACGCTTGCGCAGCGCAGATGAGGGTACGTCGTGGCAGCCGACCAGACGCACAAATTTCTGCGGATACATTTCGTAACCGTGATCACCGGAATTCTGATGAGACATCGGCTCGCAGTGAACGGGCTGGCCGTGAACGTCGCTTTGCTGTGCGCGCTTTGCCGACGCCTTGCCCGGGTTCGAAGCGGTCATGGACTGCTCCCTATCGATTAGGGCAGATCGATTGACGTAAGCCAATCGATTGCGCGGCATCTTACGACCAAATCCGGATGATGTCATTGCGCCGGATCAATGCAATTGTGGCGGTGGAGTTCCGCCTACGCCGTGTTGCCCGCGTCGACCGTGAACACGGTCCCCGTCACATTGCGGCCGCCCTCCCCCAGCAGATATTCCACCATGCGCGCGACGTCGTCGGTCTCCGGCAGGCGGCGCAGCGCGCTGCGGCCGGCGATGCGCTTGCGGCTATCGTCGGAGAGATTGTGCGTCAGCTCGGTGTCGATGAAACCGGGCGCGATCGCGTTCACGGTGATGCCGAGCTTGCCGACCTCGCGCGCGAGCGAGCGGGTGAAGCCGGTGGCGGCAGCCTTGGTCGCACCGTAGACGGAGAGGCCGTTATAGCCTGTCGTCGCGATGATCGAGGAGATGTTGATGATACGGCCGGCGCCATCGGCCATCATCTGGCGCACGACATATTTGGTGAGAATGATCGGCGACAGCACGTTGAGCTGCACCAGCGCCTCGATCTCGGAATTGTGCATGGTCGCGAGCAGGCCTTCGGTGCCGAGGCCGGCATTGTTGACGAGGCCGTAGATCGGGCCGAATTCGTCGCGCACGAGCTTTGCATAAGCGGGGATCGCGTCGATGACGGCGAGGTCGCAGGCGCGGAAATGCAGGCGCCCCCCCGACCCGGCAATCGCTGCCTTTAGCTCGTCGCTCTCGCGCCGCGCCGCCGCGATCACGTTATAGCCGGCATCGACGAGCCGCTGGCCGATCGCAAGGCCGATGCCGCGGCTGCCGCCGGTGACGAGGACATTATGCATCGGTGCGCGCCAGTTTGCCGGCCGGGGTGACGTCGAGCGCTTCGACGAAGCGGATCACCGCCGGCACCTTGTGGGACGCGAGCTGCGCGCGGCACTGATCCAGGATCTGGTCGCGGATCTCTTTCGCGCGCGCCGGATCGGTGCCGTCGGCGAGGATCACGTCGGCGACGACGATGCCGCCGGTGATCGGGCTCTTGCGTGACTTCGCCCGCGACATCCGCACGCCGGGATGTCGATTGATCACCGCCTCGATCTCTTCGGGGTGAACCTTCAGCCCACCGATATTGATGATGCCGCCGCGGCGGCCGACGAAATAGTAGCGGTCGCCGCGCAATTCGACGATGTCGCCGCTGTCGACATACCCGTCTGTATCGGTGAGTGCAGCCGCGTCGCGCCCGATATAGGCGTGCGCGGTGCCCGTCGAACGGATGCGGAGCGAGCCGTCGACGACCTTCATCTCGACGCCGTTACGGTTGCCGAGATAGTCGGCCGGAAAGCCTTCCAGCCCGTCATTGACGGCAAAGCCGACACCGGCTTCGGTGGATGCATAGGCATGGCCGACGGAGGAATTCGGGAACGCCGCCTTTAGGCCGTCCAGCACCGCCTGGTCGGCGATCTCGCCGGAGAGGCGGACATAGCGCGGCGCGAACTGCGCGGCCGAGCCGCTCATCAACAGCTTGCGCCAGTGCGAGGGCGTACCGGAGATGTGGGAGACGCCGCGCGCGTTCAGTCGCGTGACGTGATCGCCGAGCGCCTCATGCGGATCGGACAGCACCATCGAACCGCCCGACAGGACGGCGCGGAGGAATATCTGCAGGCCGCCATAGCGGCGGATGTCGTAGAACGTCGCCCATACCGGCGCGGGTCCGCGCGCCGGGCCTTCGGCGACGATGGCGCCGGTGAGTGCTTCCAGCGTATGGCCGACGATTTTCGGCACGCCCGACGTGCCCGAAGTGAGCATCAGCCATTCCGTGGCGCGTTCGGTCCTGGCTGGTGCGGTGGCCTGAGGCGGCAGTTGTGCGGTGACGACCAGCGGCACGCCGGTCTCGGCGCAGCGATCGGGCTCGTCGGTGACGACGGCATCGATCCCGGCATCCGCCATCAGCGCATCGAGATGCGCGGGGTTGAGATCGGGCGGACACAGCAGCATGCGACGGGCAATACCGTCGAGCTCGATCATGGCAAGGCCCGATCGGAGCTGGTCGGACAATTTCAGCAGCACCGCGCGGCCGGACAGCTCGCGCAGGCGGCCACCCAGGACCGTCTGCGACAGGATATCCGTCAGCGACACGACATCGTGCGCGTCCGACAGCGTGCGGCCCGTCAGCTCCGCGCCGAGATGGTCGCGCAGCGCAAAGATCTCACGCGGGGACATTTTCGTAGGCCCGCACGAAATCGCCCACGGTGGCGGGGAACGCTGCGTCCTCGGAAATAGTGAAGGGGTCGACGCCGGTCTCGTCCTCGAGGCGCGCCACCAGGATGGCGAAGGCGAGCGAGTCGAAGCCCGTCTCGTGCAGGGACAGGTCGTCCGAGAGTGCGGGAAGCGCGACGTGCTGCTCCTTGGCGATCTGCTGGATCGCTTCAATGACCTTAGACCGTACCGACATGGCTGGCTCGCTTCTGTTGTCGTTCGTGTTGCGGCGGTTCTTGATGACCGCCTCCCTTGGCCGCTTGTTTACCCGACAGAAGTAAATGGCTTCTTGGACAATTCGGATAAAATTGGACCTATCTCCGAATTTTCGCGCGGCTAGAGCCGGATCGTACCCTCGTTGATTCGCGTATAGGCCTCCGCGTCCAGCGCGACATAGGTGCCGGCCTTCGGGTCCAGCATGAACAGAGGATCGGAGACCGCGCGGGGATCAAATCCCTCGCGCGCGAGCTCGGCCTTCTTCTGCTTGAACGTCTCGGTCGCATCGAGCTCGCGTGAGATGCGTATGAAGACAGGGTGAGCATAGGCCGGCAGGCGCTGTGCGAGATGGGCGGGCAGCCCCTCGAGGACGAAGCCCTCGTTGACCACGATCGCGCTCATGCCGGCGCGGCCGTCGGTGCCGGGGATGCTGACGCCGTAGGTGGTGGCGTCGATCACGCCGGTGAAATCGCGCACGGCGTCATTGACCTCCGAGGTCGCGACGTTCTCGCCCTTCCAGCGAAAGGTATCGCCGATGCGGTCGACGAAGTGGAAGAAGCCTTTCTCGTCGAGCCGCATCAAATCGCCGGTTCTGAACCAGGAATCTCCCTTGGCAAAGACATCGCGCAGGATCTTCTTTTCGGTCTCGCTGGCCTCGGTGTAACCCTCGAAGCGACCGCCGCCCTCATCCGCCGTGCCGATGCGGCCTATGGCTTCACCAGCCTCGCCGCGCGCGCAGGCGATACAAAATCCCTCTGCATTGCGCAGCGGCGCGCCGTTGTCGGGGTCGAGCTTGACGAGACCGGCAGGGAAGCGATGCGCGAGCAGCGGCGGAACGCGGCCGATCGCGCCGGGCTGGCCTTCGACGTTGAACAGCGAGAAATTACCTTCCGTCGCCGCGTAGAATTCGAGGATGCGCGGAATGGCGAAACGCGCCTGAAAATCGTCCCAGATGTCACCGCGAAGGCCGTTGCCGCATACGAGCCGCAGGCGATGCCGGTTCTCGTATTCCGACGGGGGCGCCTTGAGCAGATAGCGGCAGAGCTCGCCGATATACTGAAACAACGTGCAGTCGTGGCGCACGATGTCGGGCCAAAAATTCGACGCCGAGAATTTATCCGCGATCACCACCGAGCCGCCGGCCGCCAGCATGCTGCACGGCGCGACGATGCCGCCGACCGAGTGGAACAGCGGCAGGCAATCGTAGAGCCGATCCTGCGGCGTCGCGCCGGTGAGGCCGGCAAACCAAAAGCCCCAGTTGAGGATGCGGCGGTGGCTGATGCTGGCGGCTTTCGGCAGGCCGGTCGTCCCGGACGTGTAAATCAGCAGCGCCCGGTCGTCGATGGTGACGCCGCCACGCTCGTCCGGCGAAAGCGGCCCGTCATCGAGGGCGGCAAGCGCGACATCGATCGGACGCTCGCCGCGGGCATCGCCATGGGTCCAGACCTTCGCTTCCGTCTTCAGGTGCGGCGACGCGCCGTCCAGCGCCTCCGCAAGCTCGTGCGCGACAATGATGTGAGCGGGCTTTGCCACTCCGATGCAACGCGCGAGCGACTGGCCTACGAGTTTGGTGTTGATCAGCGCGACCACGCCGCCGACCCGGCTGATGCCGAGCCAGGCCGCGACATAATCGATGCCGTTCGGCATGATCAGCGCGACAGTGTCGCCCTTGGCCACACCGGCCGAGCGCGCCCACCGCGCATAACGATTGATGCGCTTCGAGAGCCCCTCATAGTCGAGGCTCGCGTCATCGGTGGCCAGCGCAATGCGGTCGGGCTGGCGCTGCGCCCAATCATCGACGACGTCGGCGAACAGCCGGCCCGGCAACGTCTCGATCGTTGCGGTGAGCTCGATCGCCTTCAGCCAGATTTTCGAAGCCGAAGGTGCGCGCGCGGCTTTCGGTTGCTCGATGACGCCGATTGTCATGCCGTTCATTCTTTCGGAACGTGTCTGCTGGTTCCCGGCAGCTTAGCTCGCACGCCCTGCCCAGGTGTTAAGAGACGAGGTAAAACCGGGTTAGCGCGCGATTAACTCTAGCGATCCTTTACCAAATCGGTGGGATCGGCGTGCGCGGGCACGCTCACCGGCTACGAGACGAGTTCGTTCTACGGTGTCGGCGCTCCGCACGACACGCCGCGCGAGATCGTCGATCTGCTCAAGCGCGAAATCGACGCCGCGCTGTCGACGCGGAGATCAAGTCCCGCATCGCCGGGCTCGGCGCAATTCCGCTGCACGGCAATGCAGGCGAGTTCGGCGGCATGCTGACGGCGAGGAACCGACCGCTGGCTGAAGGTGGTGGAGTTGTCGGGCATCCGGAAGGAGTAGCGACCGCACCTGCACGCGACGCGGAAGCGCTGAATCCGCGCATCGCTAGCCGCCTCGCTGATGGCGCGAGCGCTGCGGCGGTGCGTTGAACGGATAATACGGATTGAGATCGCAGGTGGCGGAGCGGCCCGAAGCGGTGGCGCGGCACTGCGGCAGCGAGGTGAAGGAGCAATCGTACCACTCCCCGCCCCCGCTGTTCGCACCGGAATAAACGTGCATGCAGATGGGATAGTGCGGATCGAAGGTCTGTGCACGCGACGGCGCGGCCGTGAGCAGGGCACCGACGGTCACGATCAGGCCGAATGAGCGACGCATTAAAATTCCCCTGAAAGCCGCATTGCGGAACGCTAGTGCACCTTCTTAGGGCGCCGGCGCGGCGGCGGCGGTTCATCGAAAGCATAGTAGGGATTGACGTCGCAGCTTGCCGAGCGGCCCGAGGCCGTGGCGCGGCACTGCGGCAGCGAGGTGAAGGAGCAGTCGAAATAGTCGCCGCCGCCACCGCCGAAGCCGCCGGGCATGTAGACGTGCATGCACACCGGATAACGTGGATCGTAGGTCTGAGCGCTGGCATCTGCCGCCACGAACAGCGTGGCAATCGCGGTGAGGGTCAGGATCGGCAAACGCATGGAGAAATCCTCGAATCGTTCATGTCGGCAGCCCGGATGCCAGCCACCTCGTATGGCATAACACCACGGCAGAGGCGACCGTTCCTCAGCGCAGATGACGCCAAGGTGAGTGTGGTCCGACCGCTACCCGCCGAGCCCCTGCAACACCAGCCGATTCAGCCTGGCCGCAAACGCGGCAGGGTCTTCCGGCAGTTCGCCATCCAGGATCTGCGCCTGTTCGAGCAGGAGCAGGCTGAGGTCGTCGACCGCCTTCGAGCCGGCCTGAGCCTTGGTGATCGCGGTGACCAGCGGATGGCGCAGGTTGATCTCGAGGATCGGCTTGGTGCGCATGCCACGGTTCTGCTGGGCCAGGATGCGCTCGAGCTCGCGGCTCGGTCCCTGGCTGTCGGCGACGAGGCAGGAGGCGGAGCTGGTGAGACGCGTCGATGCCTTGACGTCGCTGACGCGCTCGCCGAGCGCGGCCTTGATCACCGCGATGGTGGCGGCCTCGTCGGCGGCCGGCTCGTCCTTCTTCGCCTCGTCCGCCTCGTCGACGCGCGGGATCAGGTCGAGGTTGAGGTCGCCCTGGCTCAGCGACTTCAGCGGCTTGCCGTCGAACTCCGATGGCATCGAGGTCCAGAAGGCATCGACGGGATCGGACAGCAGCAGCACTTCGATGCCGCGCGCAGTCGCCGCCTCGAGCCGGGGGCTCGACTTCAGCCGCTCGATGCTGTCGCCGACGAGATAATAGATCTCGGTCTGGTTCGGCTTGAAATCGGCGATGACGTCCTTGAGCGAGCGCTTCTCGCCCGAGGTCGTGGTGAAACGCGACAGCGCGAGCAGCTTTTCGCGGCGTTCGAAATCCTCGTAGATGCCTTCCTTCAGCACCGCACCGAAGGCCTCCCAGATCTTCGCGAAGTTCTCCGGATTCTTCTCGGCAAGGCTTTCGAGCTCGGACAAGACGCGGGTCGCCACGGCCTTGCGGATCTGCGCGAGCTGCGGATTGTTCTGAAGCATCTCGCGGGAGATATTGAGCGGAAGATCCTCGCTGTCGACGACGCCGCGGATGAAGCGGAGGTAGCCCGGCAGCAGATCGGCATCGTCGGTGATGAAGACGCGGCGGACATACAGCTTGACGCGCCCCTTGCGGTTCGGCTCGAACAGGTCGAACGGCTTGGTCGAAGGCGCGAACAGCAGCACGGCGTAGGAGTAACGCCCCTCCGCGCGATAATGCAGCGTCATCGCAGGATCGTCGAAGGCGGAGGCAATCTGCTGATAGGCCTTCTTGTAGTCTTCCGGTGTGAGCTCGGATTTCGAGCGCTGCCACAGCGCGCTCGCAGAATTGATCTGACGCGGCTCCCCCTCTTCAGGCACGAGCTCGATGGGGAAGAGGATGTTGTCGGAATATGCGCCGACGATACGTTCGATCTCGTAAGCTTCGAGATATTTCTTCGCATCGTCCTTGAGGTGCAGGACGATCTCGGTGCCGCGCTGCACGCGGGCCGCATCCTCTTCGCTGGCACGCGCGATCTCGAAGCCCGAGCCGCCCGAGGACGTCCAGGTCCAGACGTCGCTCTCGCCGGCGCGGCGGCTGACCACGACGATCCTGTCGGCGACCATGAAGGCGGAATAGAAGCCGACGCCGAACTGGCCGATCAGGCCGAGACCATCCTTGGCCTCCTTGAGCTTCGACACGAAAGCCTTGGTGCCGGAGCGGGCGATGGTGCCGAGGTGGTCGATCAGTTCCTGCCGCTCCATGCCGATGCCGTTGTCGGCGATCGCAAGCGTTCCGGCCGTCTTGTTCGGAATGATCCGGATCTTGAGCGCGTCGCCCTCGCCCAGCAGCGCCGGACTCGCGATGGCCTCATAGCGCAGCTTGTCGCAGGCGTCCGAAGCGTTGGAGACGAGCTCGCGCAGGAAGATATCGGTCTCGGAATAGACGGAGTGCACCATCAGGTGCAGAAGCTCGGAAACCTCGGCCTGGAAGGGCTGCGTATGCACAGCCGTGTCTGACGTCGTCATGCGTTTACCCGGTCAATCGAAAAGGGGAAGAAACCCGGGATATAACGCGAGGGGGCAGGGGATCAAGTGGACGTCAGCGATCGCCCTCAGGGCGGAGGGCGATTTGTCCGCAGCAAATGCCGATCAGGTCACGCAGCGGCCGGGCTGGAGCAGTTTTGCGACCTCGGTCAGGGAGCTGACCATCGGCTCGCAGGCAATCGTCGGCTTTTTGCGGCTCTGCTTCTGGTCCGGGAGCAGCACCGGCGGCGGCTTGGCGTTGCCGGTCTCGATCACCGCGGGGACCCGCAGCAGCACCGACGTGTCGGCCAGATCGTTCAGCCGCATCGACACGGTGCGGGTCGGAACCTCCGCCGGCTTGATGTCCGCCAGCCGGTCGGCTTTGCTGGAGCGATTGACGTTATAGCCCGGCTTGTCAGCGACCGCCTGCCAGCGGTCGGCCAGATCATGGCCCGAGGCCAGCTGCACGGCGCCGACTTGGACGGCGCCGACTTGGACGGCGCCAAGCGTCGCGGCGATCGCGACGGCGCCTAAAAATACCTTTTGAATCTGTGACATGGCTGTCGGTCCCTCGCCCCATGGCGATCGCGGGAACAACGCGAGGAGAGGACCCAGAGTTCTCAGTCGTTAAGATCACTTAACCGTGTGCGAAAAGGGCACGGTCCGCGCGAAAAATTTCGCAACCGCCTGGAACGACTTTCGCGGACGGGAGTCGTCTCAACAGCCGGCTATTCCCCCCTGCCCCATAAGCCGGCGACGTAGGGCGCGACTGTGGTGATGCCAGTCGCGCCTTACTTTTGTCTGGAGTTCAGTTCGCCTTCCCCGCGAGCCACTCCCGCCCCTCCCCATAGAGCTTCTCGACCTCAGGCCCGGTCAGGCCCGGCATGTCGCGCTTGACCTTGTAGCCGATCAGCTCCTGCATGTAGGCGAGGTGGCGGTAGCCTTCCGGCAGCGCGGCAAGGGCTTTCTGGTCGAGCTGAAGTGTCGCGGCCGAGTCGACCGGGTCGATCCGGTCCTTCTCGTAAATCGGCTGGCGGCGGACGATGCCCCATTTTCCCTGCCGCTTCTCCAGGAAATCGTAGAAGCGCCCGGTGCAGACGACGTCGCAGGGCACGTCGTGCACCGGCGCGCGCTGCGAGATGGTCATCTTGGTCTGCGCGATGGCGCGCGCCCCCTCGAGATCGATATTGCAGCCGCCGAGGAAATGCAGGATGCGCACGCCCTTGGCGAACCCCTCCTGGCTCACCTTCATGAAATCCCGCGCCGGCCCCTGAAACCAGGTGGCGGACATCCAGCCCTCTTCATGCCAGACCGTGGCAAAGCGCTCCCAATCGCCGGCATCCCGCCACACCGCCCAGTTCTCGACGAGGTCGCGGATGGCGAGGCGGTCGAGGAGTTGCTGGTCCATGAACACGTCTCCGATGGCGCTGCGGCTGCAACGCGGCCGCTGCGCGAGGTATGAGCGGTGAATTCGATGGCCGTCAAGCGTGGCAACCTGATCAACGAAAATCCGGCGCACCTTGCAGCACGCCGGATCGGGATTTCGTCACATGCCGGGCGTAGGCGCTTCCTTACGCCGCCGGCACTTTCGGCGCGCGGTTGCGGGAGTTGCGCTGGAAGAACAGCGCCTGGCTCGCCACCGCCGACACCATCGCCGGCTGGAATGGTTTCGAGATCAGGAACGCCGGCTCGGGGCGCTCGCCGGTAAGGAAGCGCTCCGGGTACGCGGTGATGAACACCACCGGCACCTCGAAGGTGCGGAGCAGCTCGTTGACGGCATCGAGGCCCGACGAGCCGTCGGCGAGCTGGATGTCGGCGAGGATCAGGCCGGGTCGCTTGTTCTTTGCCAAGGCGACCGCATCGGCGTGGGTGCGGGCTACGCCGACGACATTGTGACCGAGGTTCTTCACCAGGCTTTCGAGATCCATGGCGATGAAGGTCTCATCCTCGATGATCAGCACGTCGGTGGCGATCTCGGCGGCCATTTCACGGCCTGCGGCATCTGCAAGCCGGCGCGTCTCGCCGACGTCGGTGCCGAGAATGTAGCCGACCTCTTCTTCCGAAAAACCCTCCAGCGAGAGCAGCAGGAAGGCTTGCCGCGGCAACGGCGTGATGTTCGACAGCCGTCGCTCCGGCGGCATCGGCAGGTTCGTCACCTCGGAATCGTCGTTGACAGACACGGAATTCCAGATCTGGGTGAACAGCCGGAACAGGCCGGCGCGCGGCCCGTGGCTCTCGTCGAGCACCGACGGATCTCCCAGCATGGCTTCCAACATGGCTGCGACATAGGCGTCACCGGAGGACTGGCTGCCCGTCAGGGCGCGTGCGTACCGGCGCAACAACGGCAAGTGTTCAGCAACAAGCTGTGAACGGGACATCCCCACTCCATATCATCTTCGGGCCGACCTTGACGTGCAGGCGTTAGGCGGGGGGCCCGGGTTCCCCTGCTGGGCTGATTACGCCTCAGATCAAGAAAAGTTCCGCATGGGGGCGGAACTTTTTCTCGCAGCTCGCATTGAGCCTATCCAGGGAACGGCTCCCGGTTGAGAGAACTTCTCGATTTTACAGTTACTTAACTCGGGGAAACGTGGAACAGGTCATGAAAGATCTCAAGTCTCAAGCCAGCAAAAGCACGACCCCCGGTAAGGGAGGGCTCACTCCGGAGATCCAGTCCCGGATCGGGCACCAGCTGCGCGCCATGTACGACGACGTGGTGCGGCAGGGGGTTCCGGACCGGTTCGCGGAACTGATCAAGAAACTTGATGCGCCGGGAGCGACACCCCAAGTGGAAAATGGTGGCGGTTCTAACGACAACAACAATGGGAGGGATTGATGCCTCTCACGGACTCCCTGCGTAACGACATCTTGGCGGCCGTGCCCAGTCTGCGCGCGTTCGCCATCTCGCTCAGCGGCAATGCCGATCGCGCCGACGATCTGGTCCAGGAGACGCTGTTGCGCGCGCTCGCCAACATCGACTCGTTCCAGCCCGGCTCCAATCTGCCGGCGTGGCTGTTCACGATCCTGCGCAACCTGTTCCGCTCCGACTATCGCAAGCGGCGGCGGGAAGTCGAGGACGCCGAAGGCAATTATGCCAAGACGCTGAAGACACAGCCCTCGCAGAACGCCCATCTCGAGTTCGAGGAATTCCGCACGGCGCTCGACAAGCTTCCGCAGGACCAGCGTGAAGCGCTGATCCTCGTCGGCGCCTCCGGCTTCTCCTATGAGGATGCGGCCTCGATCTGCGGCTGCGCAGTGGGCACGATCAAGAGCCGCGTCAACCGTGCGCGCTCCAAGCTCGCGGCGCTGCTCTATGTCGACGGCGCCGAGGATTTCGGACCCGACGAGACCATTCGCGCCGTGATCGGCGGCAGCGGCGGCTGACGGCCGGCCTCA
The DNA here is from genome assembly GCF_055811835.1 of Bradyrhizobium sp. WSM4874. Lineage (NCBI taxonomy): Bacteria > Pseudomonadati > Pseudomonadota > Alphaproteobacteria > Hyphomicrobiales > Nitrobacteraceae > Bradyrhizobium > Bradyrhizobium sp. WSM4874. The sequence continues at coordinate 23,566 of NZ_JBVVPR010000032.1, read as the reverse complement.
ATCGGACTGAGACCGCTTTTAAGGGGGCCGCTTGCTGCGGCCGCCTTCGCACGTCTGACGTGATCACGTCTGAAACGTGATGCGGCGGCGCCTGCGCCGCATCGATTATTCGTCCACGAAGGTCACGGTTTCGGCCACGCTCGCACGCGACGTGCGGTAGCTGTTGACCTTGTGGGCGTTGTCGGCATAGCCGAACGAGATGCCGCAGACGATGCGGCGATCATCGGGCAGATTGAAATGGCGGCGGATCAGGCCGGAGTGGCGCGCCAGCGCCGCCTGCGGAATGGTGCCGAGCCCGAGCGCCTGCGCCGCCAGCATGAAATTGGAGACATAGGCACCGCAATCGATCGCGCCGTAGATGCCGAGCGGCTCGCTGGTGTGAATGATCGCCACATGCGGCGCACCGAAGAAATTGTAGTTCTCCAGCGCCTGCTTGGCGTAAGCACTTCTGTCGCCGCGGGCGATGCCCAGCGTGTTGTAGAGCTGAAAGCCGCTCTCGCGGCGGCGGTCGAGATAGACGCCGACATATTCGCGCGGCGGGGTGAAATCGTAATCGTCGCCGAGACCGCTGGAGGCTTCCCTGTAGATCAGCTGGCGAAAGCGCTCCTTGGCTTCGCCGCTGGCGATGACGACCTGCCAGGGCTGGCTGTTGCACCAGGACGCGGTACGCTGCGCGGTGGTCAGCACATGCTCGATAGTGGCGCGGTCGACTTCCCTGGGCAGGAAGGCGCGGACGGAGTAGCGCTCGTTGAGCAGCTCTTCGAGCACGCCGATGCGGTTATTCTGATTGACTGCAGCGTCCATGAAATTAACCCGTGCCCTTCTCTTCGTAGGGTGGGCAAAGGCGCTCTAGCCCCGTGCCCACCGACAGACTTTCCTCGGAGCATCTGCTTTTGGTGGGCACGCTTCGCTTTGCCCACCCTACGGGATGCAGCGAGAAACGGGATCACCGCCCCTTGGTCGGGATCTTGTTATACGGTACGTCCTTGTCGACGCGGATGTCGCCCGGCAATCCCAGCACCCGCTCGGCGATGATGTTGCGCAAAATCTCGTCGGTGCCGCCGGCGATCCGCATCGACGGCGAGGACAGCAGCATCTGCTGGAATTGGCCCTGCGCCGTCTCCTCGTCGCTGCCTGTGAGAACGCCGGCCGCGCCCTGGAGGTCCATGGCATAGGTCGCGATGTCCTGGAGCATCATGCCGGAGACCAGCTTGCCGATGGAATTTTCCGGGCCCGGCTGCTCGCCCTTCGACAGCGATGAGATCGCGCGGTAGCTGGTGTATTTCAGCCCGCTCGCCTTCACGGCCCAGTTCGCCAGCTTCGAACGCACGGCGGGATCGTCGATCGCGAGCCCGTCCTCCAGCATCAGGTTGGAGCAGAACTCGAACATTTCAGGGACGCCAGTCGCAAGCCGCGAGCCGATCGACATGCGCTCGTTCATCAGCGTGGTCAGCGAGACGCTCCAGCCTTCGCCGACGGCGCCGAGCCGCTGGCGGTCCGGAATCACCACGTCGGTGAAATAGACCTCGTTGAATTCCTCCATGCCGTTGGCCTGCTTGATCGGCCGCACCTCGACGCCGGGGCTCTTCATGTCCAGGAAGAACATGGTGAGACCCTTGTGCTTGGGCACGTTCGGATCGGTGCGCGCGATTAGGAGGCCGAAGTCGGAATAATGCGCGCCGGAGGTCCAGATCTTCTGGCCGTTGACGACCCAATCGTCGCCCTTCTTCTCCGCGCGCGTGCGCAGGCCCGCGACATCGGAGCCGGCGGACGGCTCGGAGAACAGCTGGCACCAGATCTCCTCGCCCGAGGCCAGCTTCGGCAGATGGCGACGCTTGGCATCCTCGCTGCCCCAGGCCATCACGGTCGGGCCGCACATGCCCTCGCCGATCTGGAACGGCTGCGTCAGCTTGCCGTAGACGCCTTCTTCCTGCTGCCAGATGACGCGCTCGATCGGCGTCGCGCCGCGGCCACCATATTCCTTCGGCCAGTTCAGGCAGGCCCAGCCGCCTTCGGCCTTCTTCTTCTGCCAGGCCTTGCCGACATCGACGATGTCGTGATTGGCCAGGCGGATGCGGCCGAGCGAGGATTTCGACAGCTCGGCATGCAATTCCCTCGGTGCATTGGCCTCGACCCATTTGCGTGCGGTCTCGCGGAATGCGGCTTCCTGCGGGGTATCGTCGAAATTCATGGCGAACCTCTCAATCCTTGTTCGGTGCGTAGGGTGGGCAAAGCGAAGCGTGCCCACCACCTTTCCCTCATGCTCGACAGAGTTGGTGGGCACGGCGCTCCGCGCCTTTGCCCACCCTACGATTCATCTTCCCTTGGTCGGGATCTTGTTGAACGGCACGTCCTTGTCGACCCTGATATCGCCGGGCAGGCCCAGCACCCGCTCGGCGATGATGTTGCGCATGATCTCGTCGGTTCCGCCTTCGACGCGGGTGCCCGGCGCACGCAGCAGCATCGCCTGGAAGCGGCCGGCAACCTCGGCATCCTCGGCGCTGCTGATGACGCCGCTCGCCCCCTGCAAGTCCAGCGCATAGGTCGCGACATCCTGGATCATGGAGCCCGCGACCAGCTTGCCGATGGAATTTTCCGGTCCCGGGCGCTCGCCCTTCGACAGCGCCGAGATCGCGCGCATGCTGGTGTATTTCAGTCCGCTCGCCTTCACCGCCCAGTTGGCCAGCTTCGAGCGCACCGCGCGGTCCTCAATTGCCGGGCCGTCGTCCAGCATCAGGCTCGAGCAATATTCGAACAGCTCGGGGAAGCCGGTCGAAACGGCCGCGCCGATCGCGCTGCGCTCGTTCATCAGCGTGGTCAGCGAGACGTTCCAGCCGTCACCGACCTCGCCGAGGCGCTGATGATCGGGAATGCGAACGTTGGTGAAATAGACCTCGTTGAAATCGGAAGTGCCGCTCGCCTGCTTGATCGGCCGCACCTCGACGCCAGGGCTCTTCATGTCCAGGAAGAACATGGTGAGGCCCTTGTGCTTGGGCACGGTCGGATCGGTGCGGGTGAGCAAAATGCCGTAATCGGAATAGTGCGCGCCCGAAGTCCAGATCTTCTGGCCGTTGATGACCCAGTCGTCGCCATCCTTCTCGGCCCGCGTGCGCAGGCCCGCGACGTCCGAGCCGCCGGCGGGCTCGGAGAACAGTTGACACCACACCTTCTCGCCGGAGGCGAGCGGCGGCAGATAGGCGCGCTTATGCTCCTCGCGCGCGAACGCCATCATGGTCGGCCCGCACATGCCGTGGCCGATGATGAATATGCGGGATAGCTGGCCGAACGGTCCCTCTTCCTGCTGCCAGATCACGCGCTCGATCGGCGACGAGCCGCGGCCGCCATACTCCTTCGGCCAGTGCAGACAGGCCCAGCCGGCATCGGCCTTCTTCTTTTGCCAGGCCTTTGCCACTTCCAGAATGTTGGCGTTCTTCAATTGCGTGCGGCCGAGCGAGGACTTGCGAAGCTCCTCCTCGTACTGCTTGGGTGCATTGGCCGCGATCCAGGCGCGCGCTGTGGCGCGAAATTCGGCTTCCTGCGGTGTGTCGTCGAAGTTCATTGTCTCATCTCTCGTTCGCTCCCCGGACGCTGCGCAGCACGAAGTGACGCGCTGCAGAGCCGGGGTCCATTGCGGCCCCTGGGTCCCGGCTCTGCGAAGCGGCACTATGTGCCGCATCGCGTCCGGGACACGTACGGCGGCTCACGCCGCGTTCTTCTTGCGCATGCGATCGATCAACTGGTCTTCCCAATAGGACAGGCTGCCGAGCCCGAGCGCCATCGCATTGGCGCGGCGGTAATACATGTGGCAGTCGAACTCCCAGGTGAAACCCATGCCGCCATGAACCTGGATGTTGTTCTTGGCGCAGTGCTGGAACGCCTGCGTCGCGCTGATGCGCGCGGCGGCAGCCGCTTCCGGCAATTCGGATGCATTGGTCGAAAGTGCCCAGGCGCCGTAATAGCTGTTGGAACGCGCCAGCGTCGCCGAGACGTACATGTCGGCAAGCATGTGCTTCACCGCCTGGAACGAGCCGATCTGGCGGCCAAAGGCGATACGGTCGAGCGCGTAGTCGCGGCCCATCTCCAGCGCCCGGTCGGAGCCACCGACCTGTTCGAAGGCGCACAGCACCGCAGCGCGGTCGAGCACCTGAGTCAAAATGCTCCAGCCTTCGCCCGCAGCACCGAGCGGCTCGGCCTTGCAATTGCTGAAAGTGATCTCGGCCTGTCCGCGGGTCGGATCCAGGTTGGTGAGGCTCTTCACCTCGATACCGCCGGTTTTGAGATCGACCAGAAACAGCGAGATATCGCCGTCGCGTCCGCTCGATCCCGTCCGTGCCGCGACCACCGCGAAGTCGGCGATCGCGCCATCGGCGACCGGCTTCTTGACGCCATTGAGTACGCCATTCGCAGCCGTGAGCTTGACGTTCTTCGGTGACGGATTGCCTTTTCCCTCGAACAGCGCCAGCGTGCCGATCGCCTCGCCCGAGGCAATCGCCGGCAACCATTTCTTCTTCTGCGCGTCACTGCCTGCAATCAGCAGCGCTTCGGCAGCGAGATACACCGTGGAGGAAAACGGTACCGGTGCGTTCGCCCGGCCCATCTCTTCAGCGATCACGCAAAGCTCGAGATGACCGGCGCCGGCGCCACCAAAATCCTCGGGAATAGCGACACCGAGAAAACCCATCTCGGCGAGGCCCTTCCAGAGCTCCTTGTCGTAGGGCGCCTTGCCGTCGAGGACTGCGCGCACCGCCTTGGGTGGGCACTTCTCGGTGAGGAATTTGCGCGCCTGATCGCGGAGCTGCTTCTGGTCGTCGGAAAAATCGAAGTTCATGGCGCGTATCCGTGTTGATGATGTCGATTACTTGAGAACGATGACGTCCTGGTCAGGCTTGTCGGCATAAAGCCGCTCGACCAGCGGGGCACGGCGCTCGAGGCCGGCGCGCTGGTTGATGTAGCCCTTGTCGGTGAGCTCGTTCCCGTCGATCGAGGGCGGCTCGGCCATCAGCATGGCACGCGCGATGATGCGGCTGCTGGCGCCTTCGCACTCCTTGTTGTGAGCCTCCAGCCCGCGCCTGAAGCAGGCGATCACCTCGGGATGCTTCACTGCAGCCTCGAAGCTGAGATCTGCCTTGCCGACAAGTTGGCGGCAGGCATGCAGGTTCGGCCAGGCCAGCAGGCCGATGAAGGCGCGATCCTGCCCCGCGACCAGCGCATCATGCACGACGGGCGTCGCGGCCGCGATGGCATCGGTGCGCAGCGAGCCGACATGGACGAAGGTGCCGGTGGTCAGCTTGAAATCTTCCACCACGCGCCCGGCAAAGATAATGCCTTTCACCGGATCGGTGTCGTCGACGAAGACGCCGGCGTCACCGATGCAATAAAAACCTTCCTCGTCGAACATCTTCTTCGTCAGATCAGGCTGGCCGAAATATCCCGGCGTGACGTTGACGCCGCGCAGACGCAGCTCGTATTTCTCGCCGCACGGCACCATCTTCAACTCGACGCCGGGGAACGGCAGGCCGATCAGGCCGACGCGCTCGGTGTCCCAATAGGTGCCGGTCGAGGTCGGCGCGGTCTCGGTCGAGCCCCAGCCGGTGTAGAACACGATGCGCTCGCCGGTGGTCTTCACGGCGAGAGCCTGCATGCGGTCGTAGAGATCATCCGGCAGCCGCGCGCCGCCATAGGCCATGATCGAGAGGTTCTTGAAGAAGGAACGGCACAGCGCGTCGTCCTTCTCCATGGCGGCGGCGAGCGCGGCATAGCCGGCGGGGACGTTGGCGTAATAGGTCGGCGAGATTTCGCGCAGATTGCGCAGCGTCTCATCGAATTGGCCCGGCATCGGCCGGCCGTCATCGATATAGAGCGTGCCGCCATCGACCAGGATCGGGTGGAAGGCCGCATTGCCGCCCATGGTGTGGTTCCAGGGCATCCAGTCCAGCATGGTTGAGATCGGACCGCTGGGATCGCGCGGCCGCACCTGCATCATCATCGCCGCATTGGCGCACATCATCGCTTGCGTGTTGATGACGGCCTTGGGCATGCCGGTCGAGCCTGACGTGAACAGCAATTTGCCGACGGTCTCAGGCGTGATCTTTGCGATCGACGCTTCGACATCGGCGGTCACGGCTGTCGCCGCTAGCTCGGCGAAGCTGACGCTCTCGATGCCCTCGCAGGGCCGCAAGACGTGAACGACGGTGACGCCGGTGAGATCGAGGGCCTTCAGCGCCTTCTCGAAAGTCGTGCCGTCCTGCACCATCACCACGCCGGGCTTGATCAGGTCGAACAGGTATTTCAGCTTGACGTGATCATGGCTCATCAAGGAGTAGGCCGGCGAGACCGGCGCGGCCGGGACGCGCGCCTGCATCGCGGCCTGCGTCATCAGCGCGTGCTCGATCGAATTGCCGGAGAGGATCGTGACCGGTCGGCCGTCAAGCGCGAGATTGAGCAGGCCTTGCGTCAACGCATCCACGGTGCGCTTGGCCTCCCCATAGGACACCTTACGCCATTCGCGGTTAGGGCCGCCGCGCTGGGCAAGCCAGATCCGCTCGGGCGCTTCCTTCGCCCATTTTGCCAGCGAAGCCGGGATATGCTTCTCGTAGGTCTGCAGCGGGATGCGCGACTTCAGCACCACCGTGCCGTCGTCGCGGCGCTCGACATCGATGTCGCGCGCAAGCCACTTGACCTTGCGAAAGGCGGGCTTCGTCATCACCGCCGCCGCGCTTCCACTCATTTTGCGTCTCCCGGAATTTCTCGTCCTTTACGGATCTTCATTGTCAGCGCCTGATATAGACAGGCTTTCGCTTCTCAAGGAAGGCCCTGATGCCTTCCGAAAATTCCTCGGAGCGGCTGCACAGGACCTGGTTGCGATCCTCCATCGCGATCACGGCTTCCAGCGATCCGGCATCGACGCTCATGTTGAGACATTCCTTGGACAGGCGCAGACCCACGGGCGACGCCGTGATGAGCGCGTCGACATAGGGTTCGGCGGCGGCGTCGAGCTTGTCTTCGTCAACGACCTCGGAGACCAGCCCGACCGCGAGTGCGCGTTCGGCGCCGATGAAGCGTCCTGTGAGGATCAGCTCCGAGGCCACGGAGACACCGACCAGGCGTGGCAGGAAATAGCTGGTGCCGATGTCGCAGCCGCCAAGGCCGAGCTTGATGAAGGCGCAGTTCATCCGCGCCGATCTCGTCGCGATGCGGATGTCGGAGGCGAGCGCAAGTGCAAAGCCGCCGCCGGCCGCCGCGCCCTGTACCAGCGCGAGGATCGGCTGCGGACAGCGCCGCATCAGCATCACGATGTCGGCGATGCGCCGCTGCGAATCCAGCGACTCGGTGACGTCAGGCGGCTCCTGCTGCCCGGCACGGCGCGCCATCGCAGCCTTGAGATCGAGGCCCGCACAGAAATTCTTGCCGGCGCCCTTCAGCACCACGACGCGCGTGTCGCGGTTGCGCTGGAGGCCCTGGAAATAGACGTTGAGCGCGTCGATCAGCGCTGGATCGAGCGCGTTGAGGTGTTCGGGACGATTGAGCGTCACGGTATCGACGCCGTCGTTGTGCTCGATCAGCAGCGGTTGGGACATGAGGCGCCTCGTGCTTGCCGCCGTTCGCGGTGCCGATTGCTGCGCCCTCTCCCCTTGTGGGAGAGGGCATGTACGCTGCGAACCCGGAATTCGCTTGGGTGAGGGGTCTGTCTCCGCGGATAGAGACCCCTCATCCGGCGCGCTACGCACGCCACCTTCTCCCACAAGGGGAGAAGGAAAAAGAGTCCTACCGCGGCGCCATGCGGATCGCGCCGTCGAGGCGAATGGTCTCGCCATTGAGCATCGGGTTCTCGACGATGTGCACGGCCAGCGAGCCGTATTCGTTGGCGTCGCCGAGACGCGCGGGATGCGGCACCTGGGCCCCTAAGCTCTTGCGGGCCTCTTCGTTCAAGCCCATCAGCAGCGGCGTCAGGAACAGGCCGGGGGCGATGGTGTTGACGCGGATCTTCTGGCTCGCGAGGTCGCGCGCGGCAGGCAGCGTGAGACCGACGACGCCACCCTTCGACGCCGCATAAGCGATCTGCCCGATCTGGCCTTCGTAAGCCGCCACCGAAGCGGTGTTGACAATGACGCCGCGCTCTTCACCGACCGGCTCGATCGTGACGAGGCGCTCGGCGAACAGACGCAGGCAGTTGAAGGTGCCGATCAAATTGACGTTGATGATGCGCGCGAACTTTTCCAGCGGGTAGACGCCGTCGCGGCCGACGATGCGCTGCGAGCCGCCGATGCCGGCGCAGTTCATTAGCACGCGCGCGACGCCGTGCGCGGCCTCCGCCTTGGCGATCGCCGCCTTGATCTGCTCCTCGTTGGTGACGTCGGCGTGAAGCGCGATGCCCTTCACTTCGGCGGCAACCTTCTCGGCGTTTTCCTTGCTCTGGTCGATCACGCCGATCCTGGCGCCCTTGGCGGCCATGGCGCGGGCGGTCGCGGCGCCAAGGCCCGACCCGCCGCCGGTGATGAGAACGGCTACGTCTTTCAACTGCATCGCTTGTACCTTTCCTTGGGCGTTTCTTCTCTAGACTTCTGCGTTCTGGCCGGATCATCCGGCCGCGGCAGCTTCCTCGATATTCGTGAGAATGCCGCCGCAGATCAGCGTTTCCATGTGCTTGATGTATTGCCGGCAAACGTCATCGGTGACCGGGCCGACGCCGGTCGCGCGTGACATCGCGTGCCGGCCGAAGAACAAATGATCGCAGGCGCCGATCAGGCTGGTGTAGAACAGCACCGGATCGGTCGCGCGGAATTCGCCCTGACTGACGCCTTCGGCGAGCAGGCGGCGGTGAAAGTCGAGCAGCGGTGCGACGAAGAATTTCGAGACTTCGTCCGCGGAGCCCGCGACGCTCTCGTGCAGCAGATAGTGGATCAGCCGGTTCATGTAGGGAAACCGGTGATAGGCGCGGATGATGCCGCCGATATGCAGCTTCAGCTTCGCGGTGGGCGTGATCGGCTGCGCCAGCAGATATTCGAGATTGGACAGTTCCGTTCCCGCGTCGCGCTCGAGCAGCGCCAACAGCAAGCCGTCCTTGTTGCCGAAGTGATATTTAACCAGCGCGGCGTTGGCGCCGGACTTCTGGGCGATGTCGCTCAGCGAAATCTCGATCGAGGAGCGTTCGATCATCAGCTCGCTCGCGGCCACGAGCAATTTCTCTGCCGTGGAATTCTTTCCGCTGGGGAGCCTGTTCGGTACGCTGGTAGTCACGGAGATCCCTGGTTTTGGCGCGAGAGCGGCCGCAGATAAGCCCAAGCAGCGCCTCCCCACAAGAGTTAATTGATCGATTGACTAAACAACCAGTCGCCCCTTAAATCCGCTCCGACAACCAACCGTTCAAAATAATCCAGGGAGAAACCGAAATGGCCGAGGCTTACATCGTCGCCGCTGCGCGTACCGCCGGTGGGCGCAAGGGGGGCCGCCTCGCCGGATGGCATCCGGCAGATCTCGCCGCGAAGGTCCTGAACGAGCTGGTCGATCGCACCAAAGTCGATCCCGCGCTGGTAGAGGACGTGATCATGGGCTGCGTGATGCAGGTCGGTGAGCAGTCCAACAACGTCGCGCGCAACGCGATCATGGCCTCGAAGCTGCCGGAGAGCGTGCCGGGCACCTCAATCGACCGCCAATGCGGCTCGTCGCAGCAGGCGCTGCACTTCGCAGCTCAGGCCGTGATGTCCGGCGCGATGGACGTGGTGATCGCCGCCGGCGTGGAATCGATGACGCGCGTGCCGATGGGCCTGTCGTCGCAGCTTCCCGCCAAGAACGGCTTTGGCAATTACAAGAGCCCGGGTATCGAGCAGCGTTATCCGAACATCGTGTTCAGCCAGTTCACCGGTGCCGAGATGATGGCCGAGAAGTACGGCCTCTCCAAGGACGAGCTCGACCAGTACTCCTACAACAGCCATCAGCGCGCGATCGCGGCGACGCAGGCCGGCCACTTCAAAAAGGAGATCGTGCCGCTCGAGATCACCCGCGCCGACGGCTCCAAGGACACCCACCACATCGACGAGGGTATCCGCTTCGACGCCACGCTCGACGGCATCAAGGGCGTCAAGCTGATCGCCGAGAACGGCAAGCTTTCCGCGGCCAGCGCCAGCCAGATCTGCGACGGCGCCTCCGGCGTGATGGTGGTGAACGAGCGTGGCCTCAAGCAGCTTGGCGTGAAGCCGCTGGCGCGCGTCCACCACATGACCATGATGGGGGGCGACCCCGTGATCATGCTCGATGCACCGCTGCACGCCACCAAGCGCGCACTGGAGAAGGCGGGCATGACGATCGACGACATCGACCTGTTCGAAGTCAACGAGGCCTTTGCCTCGGTGCCGACGGGGTGGCTGAAGACCACCGGCGCCGATCCGGAGCGTCTCAACGTCAATGGCGGGGCCATCGCGCTCGGCCATCCGCTCGGCGGCTCCGGCACCAAGCTGATGACGACGCTGGTGCATGCCCTGCATCAGCGCGGCAAGCGCTATGGCCTCCAGACCATGTGCGAAGGTGGTGGCATGGCCAACGTGACGATCGTGGAGCGGCTGTAAGCTGCTGCGTCGCTAATGGTGTCGTCCCGGCGAAGGCCGGGACCCATAACCACACGAGCCTGTGGTTAAGCTGCGCAGGGGCGACATCGCGTTCAACAATTTGGATCGGTGGCTATGGATCCCGGCCCCCCGTGCGCAATTGCGCACTAGGCCGGGATGACACCGTTTACGTTGCGAGATCTCGGCGATGACTCACCCCTCCATCCACGCCCGCGCCACACCCGACAAGATCGCCTATCAGATGGCCGGGACCGGCAAGGCGATCACCTATCGCGAGCTCGACGAGCTCTCGAACCGGGGCGCGCACCTTTTCCGCTCGCTCGGGCTGAAGGCCGGCGACCACATCGCGCTGCTGATGGAGAACCGCCTCGCCTTCATGGAGATCTGCTGGGCTGCGCAACGCAGCGGGCTCTATTACACCGCGATCAGCCGCTATCTGAAACAGGACGAGATCGACTACATTATCGCCGATTGCGGCGCCAAGGTCGTGATCACGACACCGAAATGCGCCGACCAGATCAAGGCCCTGATCAAGGGCGCACCCGGCGAGCCGGTCTTCTACATGATGGACGAGCCGCAGGCCGGCTTCCGCTCCTACGACAAAGAAGCCGCCGCGCAGCCGACAATGCCGATCGCCGACGAGGTCGCCGGCTATGACATGCTGTATTCGTCGGGCACCACCGGCCGGCCCAAGGGCATCAAGAAGGCGTTCGAGGGCAAGCCGATCGACGAGCCGAACGCGTTTCTGCGCGTGCTCTGCGCCAGCATGTGCGGCATGAACGCCGAGACTATCTATCTTTCACCGGCGCCGCTCTATCACGCGGCTCCGTTGCGCTTCAACATGATGGCGGTCGTGCTCGGCGGCACCTCCATCATCATGGAGCACTTTGACGCCGAAGATTTCCTGAAGCTGGTCGAAAAATACAAGGTGACGCAGTCACAGCTCGTGCCGACCATGTTCGTGCGCATGCTGAAGCTGCCGGACGAGGTCCGTAACTGCCACGACGTCTCGACGCTGAAGGGCGCGATCCACGCCGCCGCGCCCTGCCCGGTCGAAGTCAAGGCCAAGATGATCGAATGGTGGGGGTCGATCCTGATCGAGTATTACGCGGGCTCCGAAGGCAACGGCGTCACCGTCTGCAACTCGAAAGAATGGCTGGAGCACCGCGGCAGCGTCGGCCGCGCCGTAGTCGGCAAAATCAAGATTCTGGACGAGAACGACGAGGAGCAGCCGATAGGCGAGATTGGCACGGTCTATTTCGCCGATGCGCCGGTTTTCACCTATCACAACGATCCCGAGAAGACGAAGAAGGCCTACAACGCAAAAGGCTGGTCGACGCTCGGCGACGTCGGATATCTCGACAGTGACGGCTTTCTCTTTCTCACCGACCGCAAGTCCTACATGATCATCTCCGGCGGCGTGAACATCTACCCGCAGGAGACCGAGGACGTGCTCATCACCCACCCGGAGGTCGCCGACGTCGCCGTGTTCGGCGTGCCGAACGAGGAGATGGGCGAAGAGGTCAAGGCGGTGGTGCAGCCGCACGATCCCAAGCGCGCCGGCAGGGAGCTAGAGGCCGACCTGATCGCCTACTGCAAGAGCCGCCTCTCGACCATCAAATGCCCGCGCTCGATCGATTTCGAGGCCGAGCTGCCGCGCACGCCCACCGGCAAGCTGGTGAAGCGGCATTTGCGCGACAAATATTGGCCGAAGGCGGCGGCGAAGATCTAACCGCCGCCGCATCGCCTCAATCAAACAAGCTCGGCGTGTGGTTCACCAGCGCGCCTTCGATCTCCAGCATCTTCAGCTTCGTCACCACGCCGCCATTCGCCGAGAAGCCGCCGGGCTTGTTGCCAGCCGCCAGCACGCGATGGCAGGGCACGACAATGGGACATGGGTTGCGGCCGAGCGCCTGGCCGACCTCGCGCGACAGCTCGACACCGCCGAGTTGCTTGGCGATGTCGCCATAGGTGACGGTCTTTCCCGGCGGAATGGTGCGGGCGATCGCGTAGACGCCGCGGTTGAAATCGGGCACGCCATCGAGATCGAGCGGGATGTCGGCGAGATCATCCGGCTCGCCCGCGAGCAGCTTTGTGATGCGGTCGATCGCCTGCTGCACTTCGGCGGTCGGCTCGGCTTCGCTCGCGTCGGCATGGCGCTGGCTGATGCGGGTGCGGATCTTCTGCTCACCGCCCATCGGCAGTTGCGTGCCGTTGATGCCGCGCGGACCCCAGGCAATGGCGCACAGGCCGATCTTGCTATCGAACAGGGCAAAATGCTGGTCAGTCATGGCTTGGTCCCTGGCTTGCGTTCCCTCGCATGCCCCCAATGTGAACTGAGCCCAAATCTAGGCTTGGAAATAGTTGCGATCCACCCGGTTTCCGGGAATCTTGCACAGGAGTTCCGCCTCCCCTTTTCGCGAGCCCAGAATGCAGAGCCTCCATGTCAACGGATACGACATGCCCTATCTCGACGTGGGCGAAGACCGGGGCCGGCCGCCGCTGGTCTGCGTTCACGGTTCGCTCAACGACTTCCGCGTCTGGGGCTGCGCGCTCGGGCCGCTGACGCAGCGGCACCGGGTGATTGCCGTCAGCCTGCGGCACTTCTTCCCGGCGCAATGGGATGGCGTTGGCGACACCTATTCGATCGCCCAACATGTCGACGACGTCATCGCCTTCATCGACAAGCTCGACCTCGGCCCGGTCGATTTGATGGGCCATTCCCGCGGCGGGCACATCTGCTTCCGTGTGGCGCAGCGGCGGCCGGAGCTGCTTCGGCGGCTGGTGCTGGCCGAGCCCGGCGGCGAGCTCGATGCGAGCCTCGACCCCGATTATGCCGGCGGCCCCTCGCCGCTGCTGGCGCGGTTCACCGCCTCGGCCGAGAAGATCGCGGCCGGCGACGTCGACGGCGGCCTTGCGGTCTTCGTCGACACGCTTGAAGGCGCCGGCACCTGGCCGCGGCTGCCGGCGCTGGTGAAGCAGAATCTGCGTGACAACGCCTTCACGCTGATCGGCCAGGTCCGCGACAACCGCCCGCCATTCTCGAAGGCCGACGCGGCGTCCATCAAGATGCCGACGCTGTTCGTCCTGGGCGCGCGCACCAAGGGCCTGCTGCCGAAAGTACTGCATGCGCTCGCGGCGCATGTGCCGTATTCCAGGACGGCGGTCATCCCGAACGCAACGCACCCGATGTTCGAGCAGGCGCCGCAGAGATACTCCGAAGTGGTGCTGGATTTCCTGGCGGGCTGATCATGCAGACATTTCGCGTCAATGGTTACGACATGGCCTATCTCGAAGTCGGGGAGGGCCAGCCGCTGGTCTGCGTGCACGGCACGCTCGGCGATTTCCGCACTTGGTATTCAGTGCTCGGCCCCCTGTCGAAATCGCATCGCGTGATCTCGGTCAGCCTGCGGCATTTCTTTCCCGAGCATTGGGATGGCGTTGGCGACGACTACAAGATGGCCCAGCACGTCGCCGATGTGATCGCTTTCATCGAGCAGGTCGAACCCGCGCCGGTCGATTTGATGGGCCATTCGCGCGGCGGCCACATCGCCTTTCGCGTGGCCCAAGCGCGGCCGGATCTGTTGCGCAAGCTGGTGCTGGCCGAGCCCGGCGGCGATCTCGATGCCGGCCTGCCGGTGCCTGCAGGCACGCCCGCGCATCCGCCGCTGGCCGCGCGCACGGCGCGCTCGGTCGAGATGATCCGCGCCGGCGACATCGAGGGCGCGCTGCAGAACTTCTACGAAGGCATCGAAGGCGACGGTTCGTGGCGGCGCGTGCCGGCGGCGGCGAAGCAGCAATTGCGCGACAACGCGATCACCTTCCTCGGCCAGATCAACGAGCAGCGCAGGCCCTACACGCTCGCGGACGCGCAGGCGATCAGGACCCCGACGCTGCTGATCGGCGGCGGCGCGACGACGGGGAGCCTGTCGGTGATGTGGCGTGTGCTGGCCGAGCACATCGCCGGGGCGAAGACGGCCGTGACCCCCAATGCCGGCCACTGGATGTTCGAGCAGGCACCGCTGGAGTTCGGGGAGGCGGTGGACGCGTTTCTCGCGGACTGAGCGGGCTCACACTCTTTTCCTCGAAAACAACCCCATGCACAGTAGCCGACCTCAGCAATATCAATGACTTGGCGGAGCGAAAAAACGGGGTTGTACGCCCCGTTGGTCGCGCTTGACGCCTTTATCCTCTCACCGTATCTTCGAATACGGAATTCCGTATTCCCTGTCACGGCTCTTGGAGCTGCCGGCGTGATCCCTCTCGACCCGCTTCCGAACCTGATCGACCAGGTCTATGCGCGGATCCTGGAGGCGATCTCCGACCGCACGCTGCAGCCCGGCCAGCGCATCCGGCAGAACGAGCTCGCCGACAGGCTCGGCGTGTCGCGCCAGCCGGTGTCGCATGCGCTGCACCTGTTGCACCGGCAGGGGCTGGTCGCCGAGAGCGGCCGGCGTGGCTTTGAAGTCACCCAGCTCGATCCCGCACGCATCCGCCAGCTCTACGAGGTGCGCGGCGCGATCGATGCGTTGGCGGCGCGGCTTGCCGGCGAACGCGCCGCAACCGATGCGGCGGGACGCGCGCGGCTGGAGGCGGCGCTCGCCGCCGGGCGCGGGATCGACGGCAAGACCACGCTCGCCGAGCTGATCGCGCTCGACGTCGAGTTTCATCGCGCGATCTATCGGCTCGCCGGCAATCCCGTGATCGAGGAGACGATTGCACCGCAATGGCCGCACATGCGCCGCTCGATGGCGACGGTGCTGTCCGAGCTCGATTATCGCGGCAGCGCCTGGGCCGAGCATGCCGACATTGCCGGACACATTCTCACGGGCGATGCGAAGGCGGCCGAACGCGCGGCGCTTGCACATGCGCAGACGGCAGGACGGCTGACCGAAGAGAGATTGAGGGCGACGGAAGAGGCGGCGGCGTAGGTCACGATCTCCGTCGCCGTCATGGCCGGGCTTGACCCGGCCATCCACGACTTTGTTCGACGCTGGAAGAACGTGGATGCCCGGGACAAGCCTGGGCATGACGAGAGAGAAAAAACGACAAAACAGGAGGATGACCCATGAAACTGTCCCAGGAGCAATTGGAGTTCTTCCACCGCGAGGGCTGGCTGTTCCTGCCCGAATTGTTCAGCCAGGAGGAGGTCGATCTCCTCGCGCGCGAGGCGGTCGGCATCTATGACGCGAACCGGCCGGAAGTCTGGCGCGAGAAGAGCGGCGCGCCGCGCACCGCCTTTGCCGCGCATCTCTACAACGAGGCGTTCGGCATCCTGGGTGCGCATCCGCGCATGATCGACCCGGTCGAGCAATTGTTCGGCGAGCAGGTCTACATGCACCAGTTCAAGATCAACGCAAAATCCGCCTTCACCGGCGACGTCTGGCAATGGCACCAGGACTACGGCACCTGGAAGCGCGACGACGGCATGCCCGAGCCGCGCGCGATGAACATCGCGATCTTCCTGGACGAGGTGATGCCGATCAACGGCCCGCTGATGCTGGTACCGCAGAGCCAGAACGCCGGCGACCTCAAGGCCTCGCACGACCTCGCGACGACCTCCTATCCGCTGTGGACGCTGGACGAGGAGACCGTGACGCGCCTCGTCAAGCAGGGCGGCATCGTGGCGCCGACGGGCAAGCCGGGCGGCATGCTGATGTTCCACGGTAATCTCGTGCATGGCTCTAGCGGCAACATCACGCCTTATCCGCGCAAGATCGTGTACCTGACGCTGAACGCGG
This sequence comes from Bradyrhizobium sp. WSM4874, assembly GCF_055811835.1. NCBI lineage: Bacteria > Pseudomonadati > Pseudomonadota > Alphaproteobacteria > Hyphomicrobiales > Nitrobacteraceae > Bradyrhizobium > Bradyrhizobium sp. WSM4874. The sequence goes on along the minus strand of NZ_JBVVPR010000032.1, from coordinate 7,263 downwards.
TCTCGAACTACATCCGCACCCCGACGCGGCCGGAGTACATTGCGCATCGCGACTTCGCACCGATCAAGACGGTGGAGGACGACGCCCTGGTGCGGCTCGCCCGTGCGCCGCGGCAGGCGGCGGAGTAAGCGTAGTCGTGCAAACATCTCAGGCGTCATGCCCGGGCTTGTCCCGGGCATCCACGTCTTGACACGATCGCCAGCAGTAAGACGTGGATGGCCGGGTCAAGCCCGGCCATGACGAACTGATAGAGACACGCGCCTCACGAATTTCTGTATCACCGGACCATCCCCATGAATCTCTTCCGCCTCCTCCAGGCCCGCGCTGCCGCCGGCAAGCCCGTCCGTGTCGCGCTGATCGGCGCCGGAAAATTCGGTTCGATGTTTCTGGCGCAGGTGCCACACACGCCGGGACTGGAGGTGCCCATCATTGTCGATATCGATCGCGACCGCGCGCGCGAGGCCTGCCGCACCGTCGGATGGGACGAGAACCGCATCGCCGCCACCGTTTTCACCGATGACGGCGCGCGCGCCATTGCCGGTGGCGCGATGGACGTGGTGGTGGAGGCGACCGGCAATCCGGCCGTCGGCATCAGGCACGCCCGCGCGGCGATCGCGGCCGGCAAGCATATCGTGATGGTCAATGTCGAGGCCGACGTGCTGGCGGGTCCGCTGCTCGCCGAGGAAGCCCGCAAGGCCGGCGTGGTCTATTCGCTTGCCTATGGCGACCAGCCGGCGCTGACCGCGGAGATGGTGGATTGGGCCCGCGCCACCGGCTTTCACGTCGTTGCCGCAGGCAAGGGGACGAAATATCTGCCGGCCTATCACGACGTGACGCCGGATGGCGTCTGGCAGCATTACGGGCTGACCGCGGGCGAGGCGCAATCGGCCGGCATGAATCCGCAGATGTTCAACTCCTTCCTCGACGGCACCAAATCGGCGATCGAGATGGCCGCGATTGCGAACGCCTGCGGACTGGACGTGCCTGCGGAGGGTCTGCTGTTTCCACCCTGCGGCGTCGACGACCTCCCGCACATCATGCGGCCGCGCAGCAGGGGCGGCGTGCTGGAGCGATCGGGCGTCGTGGAGGTGGTCTCTTCGCTCGAGCGCGACGGAAGGCCGGTGTTTCGCGATCTGCGCTGGGGCGTTTACGTCGTGCTGGAGGCGCCGAACGACTACGCCGCCGACTGCTTCAGGCAATACGGCCTCAAGACCGACGGCAGCGGGCGGTACGCGGCGATGTACAAGCCCTATCATCTGATCGGCCTCGAGCTGAACATCTCGGTGCTGTCGGCAGCGCTACGGGGCGAGCCGACCGGGCAGCCCCACGGCTTCCGTGGCGACGTCGCCGCCGTGGCAAAACGCAACCTGCGCGCCGGCGAGATGCTGGACGGCGAAGGCGGCTACACGGTGTGGGGCAAGCTGGTGCCGGCGGCCGCGAGCCTCAAGGCCGGCGCGCTGCCGATCGGGCTGGCGCATCGGCTGAAGCTGAAGCACGACGTGGCCCATGGCGAGATCGTGCGCTGGAGCGACATCGAGTTTGACGCAGGCAACGAGACGGTCAAGACGCGGAAGGCCATGGAAGCTGCGTTCGTCAGCGCTGATCAGGCGACGCACTCATAATTCGAGATTGGTGCGGCCTGAGCGATGTCCGCTGGCCGACGCTTTGCGGACTCAAGCTGAACATCGATTCAGGTCAGCTATGGGCTACAAGCCGACAGGCCTTCTGCTGTGGTCGGAGCCATTTTGGGCAAGCATCGGCGTCACGCCTTATGGGAACAAAGCTAGTGGAAATCCCACGGTGAATCCTGTCTGGAAGGCCCCCACGCATACGCCTCCTCGGGGCTGTCGAAGGGGCGGATCATCGGCTCCGAGAAGCCGAGCACCTCATAGCAGTACTCGCTACCGACGAAGGAGAAATGTCGTGGCTTCCGTCCGACTGGATCGGTCGCGGCGTATGCTTTCAGCAGTGCGGAATTTACCGCCTCCTTGATATCAACGCCGCCGTCGTACATTCCCGCCCTATCCCCGTGATCGGCTACCGAGTAGATCATTTCATCGAAACCCGCATAAATCTCGCAGGACATTTCGATGCCATAAGCGCGACGACTGGGATTTGGTGCCACGACAATGAGGTAGAGCACGCCACGCCAAAGGCCTTGGTCGAAAACATAAGGCGGGCGTTCGATACCATCGATAATCGACGCATATTGCCGCCATTTAAGAGTGGGATCGGGGAACAAGCCGCCTCCATGCTACATCTGAAGTTCACATGATAGCGGAACGTGAGATGTCCGCTACGGGTCAAAAGCGTCGGCCGGACGCTGGGCTGCAATTTTTCGGTCTCCCCTTCTGAACCTACATGTTGCGGCACCGCTTTAACGGCAGCGAAGGTTCACAAGGCGACATTGCCGGCTCGTCTTGATGTACAAGGGATCCTGAATCGGCAAAGGGCCAAGACGCTTGGGCATAAACGGACAATCACCTGCGTTGGCGGGGCTCCGGTGTGACGCATTCGTGTGTGAGGGGTTTGCTCAAAACGGAGCGCTCATAGCAAACGCCAATGTCGTTCACGTCTGCTTCGCGGGCGTTTGGCACAAACTCGTTCTCGACTGCGGCTTGATAATCTGGCGGCAATCGGAGGGGCAGCCGACCCCGTGGGGCGTTGCGAGCGAGGGTTGGGAATATCCTCACGTAGATGTGGGTGCCATTTCTGGCGTCATCGGCCTTCGTCTCAGAGAATATCGGATGGAAACCATTGCTGCCGGAGGCAAGGTCGTCTTCCTGTTCGAAGGCGGGCGCACAATTACCATCATCGATGAAAACGACCAATCAAACTTCCGCGTAGATTGAAGCAATCGCTTGGTCCGCTGTGGGTCAAAAGCTGCGGTCGAGGCAAGTTCATGTGGCGACCGCATTTATCATGGACAGCGGACTTAAGGGCGGCTGAGGCGGCCGTCGGCTTAGGGCCATAGGCTGCAACGATTGTCAGATTCCAGCACAATGCCGCTGGCGTTTCCACCGCTGATCGTTCTCGGGCAGCGGGCGGCGCCATTGGTTTTTGCCGGTAAATCGTGGGGAACCACGTTGCAATCCCTTGAAACGGATGACTTTCCGCGCCACCTTGCGCGACCCTAGCGGCTTTGGCCTTATAGGGCAGCGACTCGGCCCAAGCCGATTCGCGCATGGAAAAGCCGAGCACACTTCGCAGGCGGGCTCGGCTTTCCGTGATGTTCTCAAAGGGCATGCTTTCGCATGCCCGTCACCACATGGAGACCTTAGCGTGGCTACTCCCCTCGTTCAAGACAACCGACCCCGCAAAACCCAGTTCACTTTCGACGAAGCTGTTGACGTCTGGCTGCGCCGCTGGAGCGGCCAATATCACCACGAAATCGCCGCAGCCTACGTGATCAATTGGGGCCGCGTCAGCGACGTGCTGAAAGAGGAAACGCACGCCGGCAGCAAGCAAGAAGCTACGCGGCGGATCGGGCGCACGGCTTAAATCCACTTCGGATTACGACGAGAGAGCGGCGCATTCGCGCGCCGCTTTCCTCGTACCCAGTCGATGAGCTACTTGAAAACGATCCCGATATATCGGCTTTGGTTCTCCATCAGGGAAGCAGCCGCTCTTCCTTCGCCTGCCTGAACCACTTCCGGAACATGTCCTCGGTGTCCATCATCTCGGTGAAGCCGGCGCGGTTGATCTTCACGGTCGAGACGATCGAGGGCGGACCGGATTCGGTCTGGCCGTAGCGCAGGCTGTAATCGGCATATTGGAACGAGAGGCCGACGAATTCGGCCAGCGCGGGCGATATGAGGTCGTGCTTGTGCCGCAGCGCATCCCAGGGGCCGACCCAGGATGGAAACGCCCTGGCGAGCGACAGCGGGACCGGCTTGCCCGGCTTCATCTCGAGAGCATCGGCGACCGCAGGCCAGATGTTCTCCCAGGTGAAGACGTCGCCATTGGTCACGTTGAAGGCCTCGTTGCGTGCGGTCTCGGCCTCGCCCGACCAGGCGATGGCGCGGGCGAGGAGATCGACATCGACGGCCTGCGCGACGCGCGCGGCGCCGCCGGGAAAATCGAGCGGCCTGCCCTGCTCGCGCAGCATCGCGGCATAGACGCCGAGCGGCGGAATCAAATCCATGGCGCCGCCCATGGCGAGGCCGACGATCAGCACCGGCCGCAGGATGCTCCAGTGCCAAGCCTTGCCGGTTTGGAGTTCGCGCAAGAAGCTTTCCTGCGCCCAGTAGAAGTTGGGCTGCTCGTACATTTCGGAGCGGCCTTCGCGGGCTGGCACGGTCAAGGGGCGCACGTGAACGCCGTAGGCCTTGGTGCCCTGCAGCAGAGCGACGTGCCTGAGGCCGGGCGCCACAGGCTCGAGGGCCCCCATCAGATTGCGCAGCATCAGGTCGTTGGTCTTGATCTGCTGCGGGTCGCGCCAGCCGTCGACGAGCTGCGGCGCCTCATAGAGCGCCGCGTAGATCAGATGCGTGGCGCCGCTCAGTTCCGAAGCGGCGCGCCCGCAATCCGCTGCGCTGGTCAGGTCGATCGGGACATGGCGAGCGCCGTAGAGATCGCGCGGCTTCCGCCGGGACAGGGCAATGACATCGCACCCGCCCGCTATGCCGAAGTGTCGCAACGCGGCATTGCCGACGAGACCGCTCGCTCCGGCAACTACGACCTTTTTGCCTGTCATTCGCAACCCTCCCGGTTTTTGCGTGAGTGAATAGCAGATCATTGACAGGCACGACTTGCGTCACGCCGGCGTTCGCACCTGCGAGGCGCCCATGAGACTTGAGACGTGGGACTTGATTCCGGCGAAGCGCCCGGTCATCCTCACCCGCGGAACCGCAACGATCGGAATTCCATCTTCGAGTGCCCTCAAGGGCCGTTCGGAAACGCCACAACGTCTCAACAGAAAACGTCGAGCGTCGACGAAGACAAGACGACACCAAGATCGTTCCCTGGTCGAAGCATCGACTTAACGGAGGGAAGCGCATGGAACGTCGTAAATTCCTGACGGCAGGCGGATTGGGCCTGGCCGCGAGTGCTGTCGCTGCGCCGGCGATCGCGCAGTCGATGCCCGAGATCAAATGGCGATATGCCGCGAGCTGGCCGAAGGCGCTCGATACGCTCTACGGCGGCTGCGAGTATTTCGCCAAGCGCGTTGCCGAGATCACCGACAATCGTTTCCAGATCCAGCCATTCGCCGCGGGCGAGATCGTGCCGGGCCTGCAGGTGCTCGACGCCGTCGCGAACGGCACGGTCGAGATGGGCAACACCGCGCTGTATTATTACTGGGGCAAGAACCCCGCTTTCACGTTCGGCACGTCGCTGCCGTTCGGCTTGAACACGCGCCAGCACATTTCGTGGCTGCAGTGGGGCGGCGGCCAGGACCTGATCAATGGGCTGCTGAAGGAATACAACACCATCGGCATTCCGACGGGGTCCACCGGCGCGCAGATGGGCGGCTGGTTTCGGAAGGAGATCAAGTCGATCGACGATCTCAAGGGCCTGAAATTCCGGGTTGGCGGCTTTGCCGGCACGATCATCGCCAAGGTCGGCGGTGTGCCGCAGCAGATCGCGGCGGGCGATATCTATCCCGCGCTGGAGAAGGGCACGCTCGATGCCGCCGAATGGGTCGGGCCCTATGACGACGAGAAGCTCGGCTTCGTGAAGGTTGCGAAGTACTATTACTATCCCGGTTGGTGGGAAGGCACCGGCCAGGGTCACAACATCATCAATCTCGACAAGTGGAACACGCTGCCGAAGCACTACCAGGCCGCGGTCGATGCCGCGTCGCGCGATACCTTCACCTGGGTGACCGGCAAATACGATTACGTCAATCCGCCGGCGCTGAAGCGTCTGCTGGTAGCCGGTGCGATCCTCAAGCCGTTCCCGCAGGAAGTGTTGGAAAGCTGCTATGGCGCCGCCAACGAGATCTACGCCGATCTCGCCAAGACCAACCCGCATTTCGGCAAGATGTATGCGAGCCTCACGGCTTTCCGCAGCGAATCGCTGGCCTGGATGCAGGTCGCCGAGCTGAGCTTCGACAGCTTCATGATGCGGATGCGGACGCGGACGTGAGGCGCTGAGCGACGTCTGAGGTTGGAAACGACGAAAGCCCCGGAGATGTCTCCGGGGCTTTTTGTTACGGCGGTGGCGGGGTTAAGCGAAAGCTCGCGTCACCAAAGGTGTCATCGCCCGGCCTGACCGGGCGATCCAGTATCCAGAGGCCCGCGATGGAGCTTGCGCTCATCGCATCCGCTGCGGCGTACTGGATGCCCCGGTCAAGCCGGGGCATGACAGCGGTGAGAGGAGAGGTTCAATTCTCATCGTCACCCAGCGCCGCGACCAGCTTGTCGTAGTACTTGCCGACGAGATCGATATTGGCCTTGTTCTCGATCTCCGGCGCCGGCGTCTTCAGCGCTTCGTTGAGCTCGTCGAGCGCTTCCTTCTTGTCTTTGGCCGGCATCTTCTTGTCGGCCTGGACCTGCGCGATCTGCGCCTTGATCACGGCTTCGGTGCCGACATATTTCTTGGTCGCGGGATCAAAGCCGCCGAGCACGAGGCTGATATTGTCGACGACGTTGTTGTAATCATCGTAGCTGGCAAAGCCATTCTTCTTGGCGACGCCTTCGAGCTGGCCGATCACCTTCTGGTCGGGCGCGGTGTTCTCGGGCAGTTTTTCCGTGATCGCATCCATGTCCTTCTGCGCGGCGAGCACGCCGTCGAGTCGCTTGTCGGTCAGCGCGATCTGCTTCAGCGCCGGAGCCTGCGCGGGCGCGGTCTGCTGTGCCGGCGCCGGTTGCTGCTTGGCCTGCGCGAGCGCGGTGCCGGGCGATGCAAGCGTTGCTGCGGACAGCAGGCACGCGACGCCAAGCGCGGTGAGGGCGGGACGAAGCAAGGCTGGCATGGAGGTCTCCTCGGATCTTTGATTGGCAGGGCTCAGAGCCGGAATCGGATTATCGGTCCCCGCGTGAATGCCTCATGAACTTCCGCCTGTCCGCTTTCAACTCGACGAGAGCGCGGACATGGATGCAGCGGGCATCTAGCGCCGGCTTTCGGCGGCTCAGTCGCCATCCATGCTGAACGCGGATCGTGACGGAAAGATGCAAGGGGCGCGGCCCCGCGGCGGACGACAAACGCCGCGCACAAACAAAAAAACGCCGCCTCCCGAAGGAAGCGGCGTTTTCGTATTCGAACATCGAAAGAGGAGAATTTCTTGTCCTTGGCAGGCCTGGCAGCGACCTACTCTCCCAG
>NZ_JBVVPR010000031.1:65409-95198 GCF_055811835.1 Bradyrhizobium sp. WSM4874 | reverse complement strand
CAGATCATCGCGTTCGTCTGGTTTGCTCTACCATGGCTTGGATTCTTCGGGCGGCGGATGCGTTCAATTCCGCTCTTTCTGCCTGCTGGCGTTTCCGACAAGGCCGAAACGTTCATGCCCAACGAGCAATTGCTCGTGGTCATGCCGGCGGATGCCGATGCGGAGTGGTGAACCACGTCCGCAGCAAGCTTACCGAGGAATACCATGAACGTTCAGCAGCGCTCCGGTTCGCTTCGCACGAGTGCGCGTATGAGTTTTCGGTCTTTCTTTTTCTACGCCAATCTACGCTTCCCGTAAGCGCTTGTTGCGCCAAATCCATTGGTGCTTTTTCTAATCAACCCACCTGAGGACGCTCCAGACGTTCTCGTTCGGTGGGGACGGCAGTGGCAATCCATTCCATTCAATCGGAAGCGAATTCGCGCAGTGCGCGAATGCTGCGGAGCGCACTTGGCGCGGCAATCGCAGGCTACCTGGAAGATGATGCGATCGTCGAGGTCATGCTCAATCCCGATGGGCGGCTTTGGATCGACCGTCTGTCGAGTGGCTTGGTTGACACAGGCGAAACCCTGTCTGCGGCGGACGGCGAGCGCATCGTTCGTCTGGTGGCTCACCATGTAGGCGCGGAGGTGCACGCCAGCTCGCCACGCGTGTCGGCTGAACTTCCCGGGGCCGGCGAGCGCTTCGAGGGCCTCTTGCCTCCGGTCGTTGCTGCCCCGGCTTTTGCTATCCGCAAGCCAGCGGTCGCCGTCTTTACGCTGCACGATTACGTCGCCGCCGGAACCATGACCTCCGGGCAAGCCGACGCCCTGAGGACTGCGGTCGCCACTCGCAAGAATATCTTGGTGGCCGGTGGCACATCGACCGGCAAGACGACATTGACCAATGCTCTCTTGGCGGAGGTAGCGAAGACCGCTGATCGTGTCGTCCTGATCGAAGATACGCGCGAACTTCAATGCAAGGCGCCCAACCTTGTGGCGCTGCGGACTAAGGACGGCGTAGCCACCTTGTCTGACCTCGTTCGCTCCTCACTCCGGCTGCGTCCTGACCGCATCCCAATCGGCGAGGTCCGCGGGGCCGAAGCTCTCGATCTTCTCAAGGCGTGGGGTACCGGCCATTTCATTGGCTTACTCCTTCGGCGACAGTATTCCGAATTCATGGGAACGGTGGATATTGGATATAATATGAACGTATTGTATGCAGTGGTTGAATAATATACAAATGTATTTTATACAATTCTATGTCGATCGCGGCCTGCAACAGGCGCCGGAGAAGCAGGGATGAGATCTCAACCAGCCGCAAAAGATCGATGGGCCGGAGGTCATGGGTCGGCGCCGGACACCGTGTGCGAGGCGCTGCGGCGTGCGATCAGTTCCGGCGAGTTTGCGCCTGGATTTCAGCTCCGGCAGGACGAACTGGCGGAGCGGTTCGGAACCAGTCGTATCCCAGTAAGAGAGGCCCTTAGGCAGTTGGAAGCGGAGGGTTTCGTTACGCTGCAGCCCAATCGCGGCGCGGTCGTTTCGGATTTGTCGATCGACGAGGTGCTGGAGCTGCTTGAGATTCGCATTGCACTCGAATGCCATGCCCTGTGCCTGGCAATCCCGGCGATGGGAGAGATCGATCTCGAGGAAGCCAACAAAATTCTCCGGTCGTATGACCGGGAGCCCGACCCGGGAAAATGGGGCGCATTCAATTGGCGATTCCACAAAGCACTCTACGCGCCCTGCAATCGCCCGCGGCTGCTGGCGATGATCGAGGCGAACTACGGCCACGTCAGCCGTTTTACCCGAGCACTGGTTTCCCGCGCGACCGGCAAGGAGCGTCCACAGCGTGAGCATTACCAGTTGCTCGAACTGTGCCGCAACGGCGAGATCGAAAAGGCCGTCCGCCTGTTGCGCGACCACATTGTGCAGACCCAGAAAACGCTCAGGTCCGCACAACGTTACACCTTGCGGGAAGACAGCCCGTAAGCTGACTTGCTCCGCGTCTCTCAGCCCACATGCAATGTCAAACCAGGATGGCAGTCCGAGCGGATGCGTCCTGATCGCGTGCCAATAAAAGTCGATTTGGAAAGTCGACTTGGAGAAAGAGTGAAATGACTGCTCGCAAAGCTGATGTCGCCGTTATCGGAGCAGGAATCGTCGGTATCGCCTGCGCTTACCATTTGGCCAAGTGCCGCCCTGCCTTGCGGATCGTGATTGTCGACCAGAATGCACCCATGGGCCTCACCTCGGCCGCCTCGGGTGAAAACTACCGCAACTGGTGGCCACATCCGATCATGACGGCATTCACCGACTATAGCATCGACCTGCTCGAGGAAATTGCCAAGCGGCACGACAACTGCATACATATTACGCGCCGGGGCTACGCACTGGCGACACGTCAGCGGAAGCCGGATCAACTGCTGGAGGAACTCTATACCGGTTACGGGCCAGAGGGCGCCAGCCGGATACGTGTGCACGAAGCTGCGTCCACGTCGTCCTACACGCCGGCGGTTTCGGAGGACTGGCGCGACGCCCCCGAGGGCGTCGATGTGATTCAAAATCCGGCTTTGATCCGGCGTCATTTTCCGACGTTCGACAGCGAAGTTTCCACCGTTCTCCATGTTCGTCGCGCCGGAGATATCAGCGGCCAGCAGCTTGGAAGCCTGATGTTGGAGGAAATCCGAACTGCAGGAGGCAAAGTGAGTTTGGCGTGTGTCACTGAAATCGCCCGGCAAGGCGGTGGCTTCGTACTGAAGACGCGTGGCAAGGAAGGCGAGCAGATGCTGCACGCCGAGATCCTGGTGAACGCCGCCGGCCCCTACGTCGCCGATATAGCGGGAATGCTAGGGGAGCAGCTTCCAGTCGAGAACGTATTCCATCAGAAAATTGCGTTCGCCGATAACCTCGGTGCTATCGATCGACGAATGCCATTCTCGATTGACTTGGATGCGCAGATGCTCGACTGGACGAGCCAGGAGCGTCAGCTTCTCGATGAGGATTCCACAACGGCCTGGCTCGCCCGCCCCATGCCAGGTGGAATCCACTGCCGTCCGGACGGTGGCGATCACGGAAAATGGATCAAGCTTGGCTGGGCTTATAATCAAACGCCGTCAGAACCGAAGGGGACGCTACCGATCGACCCCAACTTTCCGGATATTGTTCTAAGAGGAGCAAGCCGGCTCAATCCCCGCCTTAGGCAATACTACGGGCGGCTGCCGCGGCAAATTGCGCACTACGGTGGGTATTATACTATGACGAAGGAAAATTGGCCGCTGATTGGGCCCATGAAGACCGAGGGGGCCTTCGTCGCCGGCGCGCTTTCAGGTTTCGGAACGATGGCTGCCTGTGCAACGGGAGCGCTTTGCGCAGACTGGATTCGAGGTGCAAGTCGGTTCGAATTCGCAGAACGTCTCAGCCTGTCTCGCTACGACGACAAGAATTTCATACGAAAGCTGCAGGATGGCGCGAGAACCGGTACCCTTTAGCTCGGCCGGCTGAGGCGGTTGATCGGGCGTCGGGAGTACCCAAAACGGCAATCGTGTGCGCGGCATGACGAAGCATCCAAGTGCGGGCCAACGAAAACGATGCGCGCGTCGCGGGACAACAAGCCGTCGACCACACGCCAACATGGCCCTCTCGCTAAGTCTTTGGTGAGTGTGGCTTGCGTGTGGTCGCGCGATCCAGCCAAATTACTGATTTTCTGGCGCACCCGACACGATTCGCACCTGTGACCGTTGCTGTCGGAAGAGCGACGCTGGGCAGATGTGAGTCTCTCGGTCAACGCATTGATTCAGAGAATTAGTCGCCACACGTTGGCGCGATTTCATAGCTCCATCATTCCCATCCAGAACATGCTTTTGGTCGCCCACTTCGATATCGTACTTACGTACGAACTCCAGCGGGCCATCATCGCCGATGCGGAACACCGACAATCCGGCGGCAACGATCTTTAGACCGTCACCGTCGCGTATGGTGACAGGGAGGTTGTGCTCCGCCACCAGCATGCGGCCGCTCGGATGGATGTCGGATGGATACCAGTGACTCAATACGTTGAACGGGGCAGGGTTCACCCGTCTCCTGGTCGATCTTGAATACCGCAGTGACCGGGGCGTCATATACCTCGGAGCCGCGGCCAGCACAAAAGCCGCACCGCTCGTTAGCCGGACAACGCGTCGTACCGGACGACTTGGGACCGAAAGCCTCACGACTTGTGACCGATAGCCACCAAGAATGCAGGCATCGCGCGGTGCCGAAAACCCTGAAATCGCTTGGTCCAAGCCCTCCCAACCAGAAGGAGAAAGCTTGTGAAGATAAGCCTTTCAATAGATCCGGGCGTGGCCGTGGCCATCCTGCATCTCCTAGCAACCACCCTCTAAACGAGGGGTGCCCGCACATCGGCCGATATGCGGGCTCAATCATTTGTGCCGCAGATTCTTCAAATCTTCTTTTTACGAAAGATACGCTTCTTCATCGGCGGCCCTCGACGTTCGTCGCCGGCGTGGACGGCGTTGACGATGTCTGTACGTAGCTTGACGATCGCGTCCGAATGCTCGTCCAAGTCGCCCCCGTACTCGAACATCTTCTGCTGCTTCATCGATCCGCGCGCGACTTGGTAGACCCGATCTCCGCCGTAGGTCGACGACCAACGACCGTGCACAACCGCAATGCGAGCTTCGTTCACCTTGTGGCAGGCCTTCAGCAGCTTCTCGAGCACGGGATCCGGCTTTCCGTCTTGCCGATCCTCCTCAATCGCTGATGCGGCAAGGATTGCCGTGACCAGCTTCGCGAAGTCGAACGCCGCCGTCATGATGTCGTTGTGCTCGAGATCGATGCTGACCTTCTTCCGGAATATGCGGCGCAACTCGGCCTCAAGCTGGCTGTATTCGAACACGAAGCGGCCGATCTCGCGGTAGAGATCGCTCTTGTCGCCGTTCCAGCCGATGATGTCGGCCAGCGAATTTTCCATCCGCGCGCGCCGCTTCTTGCCTGACCTTACTTTTTCATCGCTGGACATGGCCACGCCTTCGTCAGCGCTTTCGGGAACATGATCGCCGGCAGCCCGTCACGCTCAACCGGGTTGTCCGTGAGATATTTGCAGAACACGTCTGTAACCTGCTCGAGGGTGGCGCGGTCCGACTTGCAGTATCCGACGACGCGATCCAACGCGAAGTCGACCTCTGCGTCGTTGTTCGGCATGTCCTTGTGCCAATGCCGCATGTTGTCGATCGCGGTGGCGCCGTGGGCGGCCATGTCATAGAGGCCGGCGACGTAGGTCTGCGCCATCGATTTGTCGCGCTGGCACCACTGGTGGACGTCGTTGCCGGAGAAGAACGCCGTCGACGGCACCTCGGCGGCGAGCGCAGAACCCGACAGGCCGAAACAGGCCGCGACCAGCATCAACCGCATCATTGTATGATGCGAAGGTGGGAGGCGCGGCCCTTCTCCTGGCCGGGGAGATCGATCGAATACGTCTTCGCGACCTCGGTCTCGTTCATCATCAACACTTTCGACAGATCGGCTACCGAATAGCCCATGTCGTTTATGTGCAACGAGACGAGGTCGGAGAGCGTGCGCGGCTCCTCCATCGGGAAGTCGAGCTCCGGCGGCTCGCGCAGCCTGATCTTCTGGATGTTGAATTGCTTCCAGATGTACTGGGCCTGGGTTTCGTTCAGAAAGCCCGCGCGTTTGGCGGCGAACACTAGCGAGCCCATCGAAACCTTCCACTCCGGTTTCAAGGCCGCGAGCAGGCGCAAGTCAACACGGCGTTCGGCGAAGTACGGCTTGACGTCCTCGGTGGGAACCAGGAAGCACGAAGCGAAGGTGTCGGCCTCTTCCTCCATGTTCGGCGTCGGATACCCGTGCATGATCACGTGGCCGAGTTCGTGGCACAGAGTGAATCGCATGCGATCCGCAGGCTGCCGCCGGTTGAGCACGATGATGTGCGGCATGCCCGGCACGGAGAAGCGCACGCCCGAGACGGTCGAGCCGCCCAGGTCGGAATGCGCCACCAGGATGCCGGCTTGCTCGACCAGCGCGGTGAGGTCGTGGATGGGGCCATCGGGGACCTGCCAGAAGCGACGGAGCAGGCCGGCGATCTTCTCGGCGTCGTTGTCGTATTCGTCGGCGTCGAACCTCGGGAGCTTGTTCACCGGATCGAGGTCAGTCGCCTCCAGCAGCTTGCGTAAGTGCATGACGCGCACGTTAAGCTCAGCGACAATCCGGTGGAGCTCGGTCGCCGACACATTCGACTTTTTGCGCCACATCGGCGCATGCACGCTGATCGGCGCGCCGTAGATGGCGTCGGTTTGGCCGAAGAACTCCACCGGCACCGAGAAAATCTCGGCCGCCGTCTCGAGCAGTTGCGCGGTCGGCTCCTTCAATCCGTTCTCGATGCGAGACAGTTCAGTGTTCGGCAGGCGGAGGCATTCCGCCGCCTCGTTCTGCGGGAATCCGCGTAGCTGCCGCGCGAGGCGCAGCATGGTTCCAACCTTCGACATTTCGCAGTCCTCACCCTGGCAGTCGGCGACGATTCTCGTTTACGTCCGGTTAACCGCCTCGGGCGGGTCAGGACGCTTTGCCGCCGTTCTTTTCCTTGGTCTTGGCCATGTCCTTGAGCTTCGCCACACTGCGGCGGCGGGGCTGCGGGATGGCGGTCTTCTGCGGGAACTCAATGATGCCCTGCTGGCCGCCGGGCAGTTCGTAGCTCCAGAGCTGGCCATCCCCGTTGCGCGCCGTCACGTGCACCGACTTGTAGCCGGTACCGAACTCGTTCACCTTCCAGCAGACCTCGACCTTCATCGCCTGCGGCGCGTCCGCAAACGGGATGCCGGGATCCAGAAAGTTGTCGTTGGCGCCGGTGGAGATGTTGCTGCCCTTGCCGCGGCGGACCGCCTTCTTGAACCGCACTAGCACCCGGCCGCCGAACAGGAAGCGCGCCGTCGCGCCGGTCGGGAAGACCACCACGTCCGCCTTGCCGTTGAACTCCGCGATCGCGGCGCGGATGACGCTGTCGAACACGTCGGCCGAGTCAGTCCGCTTGTACACATTGCCGGCGCCGCGCTTGGCGAGGAAGTCCTTGAACGCCTTATCGAGCACCTTGCGGATCCGCTTGTTGAACGGCTCAAGGATCTCGCGGACTTCCTTCTCGACGGGCAACGACATGCACGGTGGCCTCCGGTGAATCGCTAGCAGGAACCCTATCAGGAAAACGCCAAATTCAAAGATTATTTTTCAATTCTGTTGCATTTCTATTCTAAGTGCATGATTATAATTGTATTTATACATTGTAAAATTTTCACTCATTCTCACTTAGCGGTAGGTAGGTCAAAAACCGGTTCTCGGGCCAAGGCAGCGGTACTCGCCGCCGAGGTGTCGGATTTGAACTGGGGCGGGCGAGCAAGCGGCTCTCTCTCGAGAAAAAGCCTCGCCCCCTCGAGGGCAAGCTTGAACTAGAAATGGACCCCGGCTGCCTCGTGGATGAAATCCGGATGAGAGCCAGCGCCAGCACACCCCGGCTTTTGGGCTGGTAAGGCCGTGACGTGTTCGGCCCAACGTTCGAGCGCATCACGCATCTCGGCCGCGTACCGCGCGCGGTTATATACACCGGCTACGCCAGCCCGGTGGCCGCTGACGTGGTTTAGGATCGCCTCCACGATGTGTGGCAGCACGCCAAGCCGGTCGGCCATCACAGTGGACGCGGATCTGCGAAGATCATGGACCGTCCAATGGGGTAGGGATTCACCCAGGGCTTCCGCAATGCGCGCATCAAGCGCCGACTTCGACCTTGACCAGCCGGAGAACCCGCGATGCGGGTCACCGCTGCGTCGGGGTCCGTCACCAAAGAGAAAGTCTCGACCATCTCGGCGGGGTGGGAGTAGGGCCAGGGCGGCGGGAACAAATGGCAGCAAATGCTCGCGATGGTTCTTGGTCCGGGTGCCTGGCAGCGTCCAGAGCCCCGCACCGGTGTCAAGTTCGGCCCATTGCATACTGCCAACTTCATCACGGCGTTGGGCTGTGAGCAGCAATAGACGCACGATGCGTCCGTAATCGTCATCGCGACAGGCTCGCCAGATCGCTGATAGCTCGGTCTCCGTTAGGACCCGTTCGCGGCTTCCCGGCTGCGCGGGTCGATTGGTGCCGAGAACCGGGTTCGCAGCAATGTCGAGGCCCTCGCGTATTGCCCAGTTGAACATTGAGGACAGTGCTGTCCGGGCGCGGGCTGCTGAGACCGCTCCGTGAGTTGATGCAATGTCAGTGACGCGAGCCGAGATATGACGGCGGGTGATCTGGAAGACCGAAACCGGATGCAGGGGTTTCCAACTGACCAGCAGATAGCGCTCTATTTCCGAATAGGTCCTGGGCATCAGCCTTTGCTTGGCGTTCCGGAGATACTGATCCACGATTGTCCGGAGCGTGTCGGCCGCCTGCAGGCGCGCTTTGGCTTTCTCGTCCGCCGGGTCTTTGCCATTGGCAACGAGGCCCAAAAGCCGTTTGGCCTCCTTGCGTGCCAGCTCTGGTGTCCAGGGGGCACCGTGCGGACCGATGGTGACGAAGCGCTGCCGACCGAACACGCGATACTTTAGGACGTAGGTCGCCTGGTCGCGTTGACGCCGTACACCAAAGCCCCGCACCGCTTCGCGGTGGTCTGCGTCCCAGATAGTTTCGCCCGGCTTGAGCGCTTGCACTGCGCGGATCGTTATACTCGAAACAGCCATCGATCGCCTCTGTAGCTACCACGTAGCTACCACCATAGCGCCAATTGCAGCGCAGGTAAGGCGAGGACCGGCGGTCTTACTTCTTGATAATGCAACGATTTGCGTACGAACGGCGGGAATGGCGTAGTGCCGGCGGAGCCCTGTCTGTGTCTGTGGAACAGGAGGTCGGTGGTTCGAGCCCACCCAACTGTACCAGTGATTCCGCCACAGAATCAGTACTTTATGTAAACTGCCGCTGCATGTTCAGCCACGCATGTTTACCTCCCGTACCCTCGACCCTCTTCGATACCCGAATGCAGCGGCCATCCCCTGGAAGGCTCTATTGGCGTGCGGTTTGATGGCCGCTTGCAAAAACTGCCGTGGCTACCTGTCTATCTTGCCCGGTAATTATGTCCTGGACATAAGAAAATTCATTCCTGGAAGAAACAAATAACTCTCCAGGATGATTGACATCCTGATCCTGGTGATAGATAAGCTCTGTCGGGACGCTTTTTCATAGGAGATTCACATGATGCCTACTCAGAACGGCTTGCCTACTCCTCTCGCAACCTTGGATGAAGTGCTTGAGGTTGGCGACACCTCCGAAAAACCGATGAAGGTCTTCATTGGACACAATCTCGGGAATCGAACCTTTCTCATGCAGATGCCCATGCATGAGTTCTTCGGCATGTCCGAGGTGGCCAATGATCCTGGTCGAGATGGCGATCAGCTTGCGCAGCGTAAGCTCGATCCCGCCCATGCGCACAAGCTCGCTGTCTACATGTTAAAGGGTCTTGTCTCCGCATCAATCGAGCGCAGACAGATCTCCGGAAAAGAGGTTCCCGAGACTCTCAAGGCGATGATGGAGCGCATGGGGCGGCAGCCTTACATGGCCCTACAGCCTATTGTCGTGAACATTCGCGATTGTAATCCTCGTGGCGCTGACATTCGCGGCGACCGAATGCTTGACAAGCGCACCGATGAGACCGCGGCTTTTAAGGTCTTTCTCGCTCAACGCCATGTTCTTTGGGTCATCGACGGCCAGCATCGTCGCGAGGGCATGCGATTGGTGTTTAGTTTCCTCGAATTTGTGAGGACCACTCGGGCTTATCCCAAAAAGGGCAACTTGATCGGCTTTTCCGACGGAGACGATGCTAGTTCGGACGATCTCAAGATATGGGAAGAGTGTTTCGAGGTGGCCCGCAGCTATTGTACCCTCTTGCTGGAGGTTCACCTCGGGCTGCACACGGACGAAGAACGTCAGCTTTTCCACGACTTGAATCGCTTGGGTAAAAAAGTTGATACCAATCTCGCGCTGCAATTCGACAATTCAAACCCAATCAATTTGTTCATCAAGGAAACCCTCATCAATGATCTCGGAATCGGAGTTTCCGAAGCAGATGTCAAGGACTGGAATGACGACGAAGGGAAGCTGCCCCGTAAAGACATGGTAGCAGTCAACGCTATTCTGTTCCTAAATAAGACTAACATAAGTAGTGCGACACCTCCGATGCTCGAAGGCAAGCACGAAACCGCCGCCCGATTTTGGACGGCGGTACAGGCGATCGATGGCTTTGGCGAAGATAAGGCGAGGCAGAAGACAGTAGCTGCTCAGCCTGTTGTCCTGAAGGCAATTGCAAAACTTGTCTACGATTTTCGCTTTAGCAATCGCCGACCCGAGGATGGAGACTCGCTCACTGAGAAGCTTCTCTCTCACTTAACTGACATCGATATGAGTCACGAGAATCCGATGTGGCGGTACTACGAATTCTCGCAGGAGCAGAGACAAAGTCACGGTCTCGCAGGGCTCACCGCATACCTGCCGGCGGAGGGGACTGGAAACAGGGATATCGGAAGCTTCCAAGGGGGGTATATGCGCTTCGGTGCCAAGCACAACGATATCTATCCGATCGTTGGCGATATGATCCGTTGGAAACTTGGGCTTCCGTCGCGTCATTCATCTGAGGCAGTTGCTGAAGCTGCCGCCGCATAGCGAGATCATCTTAGATATCTACCATCGTCGTAGATCATCGACTTACGCAAATGTGGTGCCCGGGTTTCCGGGCACTGATTTGAATTCAAATTTCTTGTGTTCCCTAGAATTTAGATCACGAGGATACAATGAATAGTTCACCAAACGTCACTGCCTTACGTGTCGCCGACGAGGACTTTCTCGTTGCTAGTATGATCGAGCGCTGCCCGAAGACGATGATGATCCGCGAATTGGTCATGAACGCGATCGAGGCAGCAATCAATGCTCCAGCAGGCGAGCAAACAATAGAATTGATGCCGAAATGGATCGGCGGCGTAGAGAAGCTTTGTATTTGGAATTCTGGGCCCGGGATGTCCAGTGAAGAGCTCCATCAGATATGCGACCTGGCTGCATCCATTGGAAAAGACAAGGGGCTTGATGACAATTTCGGTATGGGCGCAAAGGTGGCGTCACTACCTTCAAATCGTTACGGCCTTCGTTATCGCAGTTGTAAAGGAGGGTTAGTGAGCGAGGTCATCTTGTGTCAGCGCGACAACGTATACGGTCGGCTTCGTCGCATGAGTGAAGCAGGCTCTCTAGAGGAGGTCTTCGATGTTACAGCAGCTTGCTTGAATGAAGGATACGATCTGTCGCGGGATTGGACTGAGGTCGTGCTGTTTGGGAATCGGGCGGACCAAAATACGCTTCGAGACCCTTACGAACAAAACCCGGCTATGAATGGTCAGTGGCTTGCAGATTATCTCTATCACCGGTTTTATCGGCTTCCTCCTGGACTTGTCGTGAGGTTCAAGCCGGGCGCTCATAAATTGGATGGCACGCGTACATTTCGGACAATTCCTGAGCGCGCATATCCGCTTGGTAGATCCGAGTGTGTAGTTTTAAAGGACGGTACAAAGATCCATTATTTCTACGATCCGCCACTCGCCAGCACAAGTCACAACAAGTCAGTGAGCGGAGCAATCACCACGGACGTAAGCACTTGCGCAATTGTATACAAGAACGAGTTGTACGATTTGCTGCGAGGGCGTCAGTGGACCTTGGATGCACCAATCTTTGGAGTAACTTTCGGCGCAAAGCACATCTCGATTCATATCGAGCTAAGCGATGATTGCTCGGTACGACCGGAAGCCTATCGACAATTTCTCAGATATCGCGAAGGAGATCAGCGTCAAGTAGTCGGTCAAGATTTTGCGCATCTCGTAAGAGAAAATCGACCCTCTTGGCTGATAGAGCTAATTAATTCGCTGGCTCCTACTGACTCGGGAAGTACCAAAGAAATTCGAGACGAACTGCAACGACTATTAAACAGCCTACGAGTCAAGACAACGAGCCCGCGCCTAAATCTAAGCGGCGACATTACTGTTGAATTTGGCACATCCGGCGGCGGGAGTCGTGCCTCCAATCAGGGGGACGGGCAGCCAGATGGCAAATCGCCACGAGTAAGGCCCGATGATTTGCTCGCCGTCCCAACCGGAGCCAAACGAGCCAGGGTTTCTCTCAACGCCGAGCGCGCTCCGGAGATAATTCCTCTTCATGACGAGAGTGCCATTGAAGAAAAAGGCCTCAAGGGTAAGGCCGCGAAATTTTATCCTGAAGCAGGGCAGCTATTTGTAAACATGCATTACCATTCGATTGCTGAAATGCGCACCCAACTTGAATTGGAGTATGCACACGCCCCTGAGCCCGAGGCGATGCGTCGGATGACAAAGGAATTTGCTGAACGAACGATGATCATTCGCGTCGGTCGGGCTGTTGTTTATGCGCTCGCTAAGCAATTGAACCAGGAGTGGACCACCGAGGATATGGCGCGCGCTCAATCTCCAGAAAGCCTGAGCATTGCGGCGGATGATTTCATCGATGGTCTTCAGAACGTTCGTAGACGAATGGGCATTGCGCTACGTGCGGTACGATCGGAGGCACCGGAAGGCATGCCCTCTTGACGCGAACAGTCCCTCAGAGCGGCGTCACCGCCGCCAACAGCGTGCCCCGCGCTACCGCGCCCGAGCCGGGTTCACCAACCACTGGTGGAGTCTTGCGTGATAACGTCCGATCAGCCTGAGCTCGAAATGCCTAAGAGCGAAAACCTTCGCCCTAACGATCGACCGTCGGGACTAAAGCGTTCGAGATTACGGTGACAGTGCGCCAAACTCCCGACGCGGGCAGTGTCCGCAACGCTACTCAAAGCCAGTTTTGTGCGCGGTCGCCGTCGCTCCCCGGTCCGCAATGCGCTATCGGTAGCGAACCAAAGACATTCATGGACAAGCAAGCCGGGCGAAAAAGATCGTGAGTTTCTTCGAGCGTCTCAAGACAGCAGCATCCGTTGAGTGGCGGGCCTACACCGAGCATCCCTTCACGAACGGATTGGCAGACGGCTCGCTCCCCGAGGCGGCGTTTCGTCACTACCTCGTTCAGGACTATCTATTCCTGATCGAGTTTGCTCGCGCCTATGCGCTCGCGGTCTACAAGTCGCCCAGACTTGCCGACATGCGTGAAGCAGCGGCCGGCCTTTCGGCCATCCTCGATGTCGAGATGAACCTGCATGTGAAGCTCTGTGCCGATTGGGGTCTATCCCCGACCGACCTTGAACAGGCGCCTCCGGCGGCCGAGATGCTGGCCTATACACGCTACGTGCTCGACGCGGGAATGCGCGGCGATCTGCTGGCACTCAAGGTGGCGCTTGCCCCCTGCGTGATCGGGTACGCGGAGATCGCAACGCGGCTCGCCTCGCTCCCCCTCGCTGACGCTGCGACGAACGCCTACCGCGTCTGGATCGCCGAGTACGCCGGCGCGCCGTACCAGGAGGTCGCCGCCAAAGCGCGGGCGCACATGGAGCATCTCGCCGATCTCTACGCCACGCCGGCGCGCGAGGCAGAACTGATTGCGATCTTCAAGGAAGCCACCCGACTCGAGGCGGACTTCTGGGAGATGGCCTGGCGCGAGGGCCAGCGTGTTGTGACAGTGCACCAAACTCCCTAACGTCAGGCGACACTGACACAACCTCTTTGCGCGTCAGGATATCATCGCCTTGATCTGCGCAGTGTCCGCAAACTCGATCAGCTCGACGATCTTTTCGTCCTGAAATCTGAACAGGTCCAGGATCTCGGTGCTGGAAGCCTTCCCGGTCGGATGGTGTAGAACGACGACGCGGGAATGGACAGCAACGCGATCTCCGTCGACCAGCTCGGCCACGATTTCGCGATCTTCGAAGCCGAATTCATCAATCAATTTACTGAAGGCTCCACGCAGGGTCGGGTGCCCCTGCATAGTCCCCGTCAGTGCGAGCGCGCTGTTGTCGCCCATCAAGGTGAACAGACCCTCGGGATGAAAGGCTGTCACCAAGCCTTCGGCGTTACCGCCGTCGCGTGCCGCGTAAGCGCTTCTGATCAATGCCAGTCTCTCTTCACGCTGTCCCATGTCACCCTCCCTGCAGGACGTATCAGGGCAGCCTAGCGACCTTTGCGTTGTAAACGCAAAATCATCGCGTTGAGGGGGCGAAGCTCAGCACGCCACGACGCAGGATGGGTCGCTTTCGTTCCCCGATTTCAGGAGAAAACGGCGCCGAGCACCGCCGAACCTTTTCACGACCTTCGGTGTTTGTGTTGCGGCAGGACTGACAACGCTGAGGAGCTGAGACATGAACGGCATTATCTATCTGGTCGGACTCGTCGTCGTGATTGGTGTGGTGCTCTCGTTCCTGGGCCTGCGCTGATTGGATATTCGGGCGGTGGTGCGGCGCACTCTGCAGGCCTCTGACACTTCACCTCGCCACCACCCACACCACCACCGGCAACGTCACCGCTGCCAGCAACGTCCCCAGCGCCACCGCGCCCGACACCGGGTTCACCAGCCGCTGGTATTGAACCGCGAAGATGTACGCATTCGCCCCGGTCGGCATCGCCGCGAACAGCACGACCACGCCGGCCGCGAGCGGCGGCAGGTCGAGCAGCTTTGCCAGCACGAACGCGGCCGCCGGCATCGCCAGCAGCTTGAGCGCGCTCATCACGACGACGCTTAACATCTCGCCCTTGACCTCGAACCGGAACAGATTGATGCCGAGCGCGATCAGCGCCGCCGGCGAGCCCGCCTGCGCCAGCAGCTCGACGGTCCTGTCGACCACGGGATGCAGGCCGAGGCCGGTGAAACGCCAGACCACGCCAAAACCGATCCCCAGCATCAGCGGATTGCGCGCGAGATCCGTGAGCACGGGCCGGATCACCGACAGCGCCGAGCCGGTCTGCTTGCGGCTGACCCATTCCATTTGCAGGATGCCGCAGAGCCAGAGCAGCGGCGTGTTCACCGACAGGATCAGCGCCATCGGGCCTGCGGCCTCGTTGCCCAGCGCCGAGAGCGTCAGGGGGATGCCGAGCATCACGATGTTGCCGTAGACCGAGCCGATCGCGAACACGACGCCGTCCTCGCGGTCCTCGCGCCGCTTGCGCAGCAGGGCCGAGAGGACAAGCGCCGCGATCCAAATGAGCGCGAGCGCGCCGTAATAGGCGCCCCACATCCGCCACGGGCTGACGTCGGAAAATTCTGACACGACGATGGTGCGGAACAGCAGCGCGGGAATCGCGATGCTGAAGGCGAATTCGGAGATGCCCTTGTGCGCGGTCTCGGAGACAAAGCGAAACAGTACCGCGGCATAGCCGGCCGCGATTAGCGCGAACACCGGCGCGACGATCAGCACGGTGGCCATGCGCCGCTACGACCCCATCTCGATGATCCTGCGCGCCATGCGAACATTGGCATAGTCGATCATCTTGCCGTCGAGGGTCACCGCGCCCTGGCCCTGCGCCTCGGCCTGCTCCATGGCCTCGACCACCCGGCGCGCGTGCGCGAGCTCGGTGTCGGACGGGACGAACGCCCGCAGCGTCGGTTCGATCTGGTCGGGATGGATCACCTGCTTGCCGTCAAAACCCATCGCAGCCGCCTTGAGCGCGCTGCTTTCAGTCAGTCTGCCATCCCGGAACCCGCCGCACGGACCGTCGATGGCGCGCAGGCCGAACGCGCGCGCGGCCACCAGCAGGCGCATCATCGGATAGGCGAACAGATCGAGCGGGGCGGAGGCGTAGCCGCTCTGGGCGGAGCCGACGTGGCGGTAGCCGTCCGGCGACGCGCCGATTTCCGAGGAGCGCGCGCCGATCGAGGCGGCGAAATCCCCGACACCGAGATGAAGCGCGCCGACGCTTTGGTGCGCCGCGGCGAGCGCATCGACATTGACGAGACCCAAGGCCGTCTCGATCAGCAGTTCGAGCGCGACAGGCAAGGGGCGACCCGGCGCGGCCGCGCGCAGCTGCTCGGCAATGGCGGCGATGTCGCTCGGGCGCTCCGCCTTCGGCACGATCACCGAATCCAGCCGGGGCAGCGCAGCGAGCTCGCGGATTTCCTGCGCGATGAACGGGCTGTCGACGGCGTTGAGCCTGACGGCGACGAGCTTGCTGCCCCAATCCAGCGAGGACAGCGCCCGCGCAGCTTCCTCCAGCGCTGCGCTCTTCTCGGAGGGCGGCACTGCATCCTCGAGGTCCATGAACACCGCGTCCGCGGTCGAGGCAGCGGCCTTGGCGACGAGACGGGAGCGATGCGCGGGAGCGGCCAGATAGACCCGCGTCGGCCGCTGAGGGGCCATGGTCATGTCTCCTTTGCGAGACCGAGCTCGCTGAGAATGGATTGGTTGTGCTGCCCGACGCCAGGCACCGGATCCATTCGGGGCGACAGGCCGGGAATGGTGAGCGCCGGCAGGAAGCTCATGACCTGACCGCACGGAGATGCCACCGTTTGCACCCGGGAGCGGGCGCGGAGCTGCTCGTGCTCCAGGAACGCCTCGACCGAATTCAGATGCGCGTTCGCGATCGAGGCCTCGTCGAGCAGCCGCAGCACCTCGTCGCTGGTCATCGCTGCAAAACGCTGCTCGATATGGACCTGCAGATCGTCCCTGTTCTGCATGCGCAGCGGATTGGTGCGGAAGCGAGGGTGGTCGGCAAATGCCGCATCGCCAAGCACGATGGCGCACAGCGATCGCCATTCCCGGTCGTTCTGGATGCCGAAGAAGATCGTGTTGCCGTCGCCGACGCGGAAGGGACCATACGGCGCTATCGTTGCATGCCTTGCCCCGGTTCGCGGCAACGGCCGGCCCGTACTCTGCGTGTAGAAGGCGGGATAGCTCATCCAGTCCGTGATGGAATCGAACAGCGAGGCCTGGAAGGCGGTGCCCTTGCCGGTGCGCTCGCGGCGATACAGCGCCATCAGCACGCCATTGAGGATGTACATGCCGGTGGCGATATCGACCACCGAAAGTCCGACCTTGGCAGGCTCCGCCTCGGTGCCGTTGATGGCGAGGACGCCGGCCTCGCACTGCACCAGGAGATCGTAGGCCTTCTTGTTGCTGTAGGGACCGCCCGCGCCATAGCCCGATACGTCGCAGGCGATGATCCGGGGATATTTCCGCAGCAGCGAGGCGGCATCGAGGCCGAGCCGCTCCGCCGCGCCCGGCGCCAGGTTCTGGATGAAGACGTCGGCCTGCGGCAGCAGGGCGTCGAGCACCTCCTGTCCTTCCGGGCTTTTGATGTCGATGGCGAGGCTCTCCTTCGACCGGTTCGTCCAGACGAACTGGCTCGACATCCCGTTCATCACGTGATCGTAGTCGCGGCAGAAATCGCCATCGCCCGGCCGCTCGATCTTGATGACGCGCGCGCCCCAGTCCGCAAGATGGCGGCTGGCAAGAGGAGCCGCGATCGCCTGCTCGAGCGAGACCACCGTCACGCCCGACAGCGGCAGCTCCGCCTCATTTCGCTCCATGCAATCGTCTCCGTCCCGCTCACGCTTTTGTCCAGCGCAGGAGACAGGCCGACCACCCCACGCACGTTCTGTGATGATGGCATCATGCTCCTGTTTTGCCCGACGAGTCAAACCGCATTTCGTAAAATCCGCAAATCACCATTGGCAAAGTCCAATCAACACATGGACTTGGCTACTGTGCATGGGGTTGTTTTCGCGTTTTTTGTTTTGGGGGGCCCTGTTGCCGAGACCGCACACGTCCCGCCTTTCGCATCTGCCCTCGTTGCCAACGAACCCCCGTTCACCCACTATCCGCTCCGACTCGACATTTTGGGGGGATCGATGCCGCCGTTCCGTTTCAACAAGACCTTTGCTGCTGCGATCACGGGGATCGCCCTGGCCGTCCTGATCCACCCGAGTGAAGGCTTTGCCTACTCCCAGGAGGAGCAGCAGGCCTGCACGCCCGATGCGATGCGGCTGTGCGGCGACTTCGTTCCGAACGTCGACGCCATCACCGCCTGCATGATCCAGAAGAAGTCGCAGCTCTCGCCGCAGTGCCGGGTGTTCTTCCGGCCGGGACCGGAGCCGGGCATGGCGGCCGCGCCCCGCGCCGGCAAGCCGACCAGCATCGCGCCCAAACCTGCGAAGAAGAGCACGAAGACCGCCAAGAAGAAGAAATCCAGCGAAGGCTGAACGCGGGCACGCGTTCCCTTTTTGAAACTCGATCATGCCCGGGCCAAAGCGCGCAGTGCGTTTGAAGTCCCGGGCATTTGCGTGCCCGGCCCCTGGTCGCTGAGTCCAAACTGATCAGGGCATCAGTCCCACACTAGCCACCGGACTCGTTTTGTTCGCCTCCGCGTGCGGACGCTTGCGACAAGGCGGGATGGAAACAGGCCGCCAAACGGATTGCGCGGCGAGGTTGCATTCCATTATTTCCCGCCGGACTGCCCAAAAAACGCACGATTGCCGGCGTGAAGCCGTCGTCGCACGCGACAGTGTGACTCAAAAGCCAACGCGCTTTGTTATTTCATGGCGCCGACATAACTTATGATAAATTTTTCTTTCCCGAATCACCGCGGTGATTCATTTTCGCCGCCTGGGGTCAATCTGGAGGCAGAGGTATGAACGTTATTGTTTTTGCATCGCGTAAAGGTGGCTCAGGCAAGAGTACGCTGGCCGCGCATCTCGCCGCGCAGATCAAGGCGACCAAGCCGATCCTGCTCGTCGATGCGGATCCGCAGGGCTCGCTCACGCTGTGGCACAAGCTGCGTGGCACCAACGAACCGCCGATCAAGTCCGCGGTGAACTCGGTCAGCGGCATCGTCTCCGCTGCCAAGCGCGACGGTTATGAATGGGTGTTGATCGACACGCCGCCGAACCTGTCGGCCGTCGTCGACGACGCCATCCGCAATGCCACCATGGTGGTGATCCCCGCCCGTCCCGGCGTGTTCGACGTCAACGCGGTGCAGGAAACCATCCAGATGTGCCGTGCGGCGCGCAAGCCCTACGCGGTCGTGCTCAACGGTGCGCCGGCGCGCCGCGACGAGTCCGAAAGCCCGATCGTCACCATCGCCCGCGAAGCGCTGGCGAAGTTCCGTGCTCCGGTGTGGGGCGGCCAGATCACCAACCGTTCCGATCTGCTGATGGCGCTGAGCCACGGCGAGGGCGCGCGGGAATATCAGGCCGAGAGCCGTGCGGCCCAGGAAATCGCAAGGCTGTGGGCGGCGATCGAACGTTCGGTAAAGGCTATTCGCGGCACGGCGTCGGCGTCCGGCGCAATGCACAAGCAGGCGGCATAATTTTTCATAAATCATTCCCCGGACGAAAAACGCGCGGACATCCGCGCGTTTTGCGTTTTTGGGAAGATGACTTGGTAGCTAGGCCACCATCAGCATGTAGAACACGATCACCGGCGACAGAGTGAGGATCACCGACCAGATGCCGGCGGCCCAGAGAATGTCCTCGGTGGTAAAGCCCTGCTGTTCAGCGTCGTAATGCGACGCCACTTCGTTATGACTATTCACAAACGCCCCCGCGATTTCTTCGCTTATGGGCGTGAACGCTACATTGGATGTTTTAAAAATCCGGGTCGCAGTCTCGCGCGCTTTCGAACACAGGTGCTACCACGGATTAACCATCCGGACGTGGGCTTGCATCACGCCAGCCAGACCCGAAACACCAGCACCGGCATCAGGCCGAGCATCACCGCCCAGAAGCCGAACGACGACACCACCACAATTCCCCGCATGAAATCGGCTGACGCGAACACGTCTGCCGCCGTCGGGCGGATGCGTTGCCCCATGATCATTCCCCCATTTGAAAAGACTTTGAATGAAGACGATAGGCACGTTTGCGTAAACGAGCCGTGGATGCACCATGCGGCAGCAGCGAAGGCCGTTCGGGCGCGGTTAACCACGCACTCCGCTCTCTCACTCCCTCTCCCCGTACTTACGGGGAGAGGGTGGGGTGCGGGCTATCAGCTACGCCGCGACTTGCATCCGTCGCTCGATCTCGCGGTCGAGCTGGACTGCGAGTTCGCTGCCGACTTCGACCATCGGCAGGCGCACTTCAGGGCTATCGATCAGGCCCGTGCGCCACAGCCAGTATTTTGCCGGCGCGGGACTGGGCTCGGTGAACAACAGGCGCGTCAGGTCGGCGACCTCCTGCCAGCGCGCCAGCGCCGCATCATGGTTGCCGCGCTTCAGCTCGGCATGGACAGCCGCAAACGTCGCGGTCTCGAGGTGGGCCGACAGCACGATGCCGCCGTCGGCGCCATCGCTGAGGGCGTCGAAATAATTCGCGTCCTCGCCGGTCAGCACGCGAAAGTCCGCAGGCCTGTCGCGCAGCAGCGCGATGGATTGCTCGCGGCTCGCGCCGCAATCCTTCAGGCCGATGATGTTCGGATGCCCGGCAAGCCGCAGCAGCGTCTGGTTGGTGATGTTGACGGAGGTGCGATAGGGGATGTTGTAGAGCGCGAGCGGCCAGGCGGCGTGATCGGCGAGCGCCTCGAAATGCGCCAGCAACCCGCGCTGCGACGGCCGCACATAATACGGGCTCGCAATCAGATAGCCGTCGATCGGCCAGTCCGCGGTCTCGTCGAGACGCTCCTTCAGCCGCGAGGTGTCCGCGCCTGACAATCCGAGGCAGACCGGAATCTTGCTGTGGGCGGTGGCCAGCTCGTCCCGCACGATCGCGACGAGGCGTTCAAGCTCCGCGTCGCGCAGCGTCATGCCTTCACCGGAGGTCGCCCCCAGGATGAAGCCGTCGACGGCTTGCCCGCTGTAATGCCGTGTCAGGCGGCGCAGCGATCTCTCGTCGAGAGCGCCGTCGCGAAACGGCGTCACCAGCGGCAGCCAGAGCCCGTGCAATTGTTCCTGTAGTCCGGTC
This sequence comes from Bradyrhizobium sp. WSM4874, assembly GCF_055811835.1. Classification (NCBI taxonomy): domain Bacteria; kingdom Pseudomonadati; phylum Pseudomonadota; class Alphaproteobacteria; order Hyphomicrobiales; family Nitrobacteraceae; genus Bradyrhizobium; species Bradyrhizobium sp. WSM4874. Next base: position 74,370 of record NZ_JBVVPR010000031.1, on the reverse strand, counting down.
ATGTTCCATCTCCTTCTCGGGAAAAATCCTGAGACGGGGCACATGAAAAAACCCCGTCCAGGCGGCGGGGTTTTCGAAGTTTCGGCTCGCGATGACGAAGGCTGTTAGCGCGCGCAAAATTCCGAGGTCCCCAGATGGGGGCCTTTTTTCGAGGCGACTGCCTTCGACGAGATTGCGCACGACTTCGTGATCATTCGCAAATGATGCGGGGTAAGCATGGAACTGTCAATACACGCGGAGGGCGATGGCCGGATCAGCCAAAAAAAGCCGGGCTCGATCGAGCCCGGCTTAAGGTATTGGCCACGTGAGGCCGACACAATCACCTTCCAAGAGGGATTACTGAACTCCCGCGCCACTGGAGGAGGGGGACAAATGCGCAACGCGAAGGCTCAGCGTGAAAACATTATGGGCTAGCCTCGCGCCCTGCATCAAGCGTCCAAGCCGCATGTCAGACATGCGGAAATCAGGACGGCCAGCGCTGCGCCTTGCTCACCACGAAATCGCGGAACACTTGCACGCGCGCGACCGTCTTCAGCTCTTCCGGATAAACAAAATACGTATCGAGCTGGATCGAATCCGATTCGCCGAACAGCTGCACGAGGCGGCTCTGTTCTTCGATCAGATAGTCCGGCAGCGCGGCGATGCCGAGGCCCTGCTGACAGGCGCGCACGAGGCCGAGAATGTTGTTGACCCTGAAATAGGCTTCGCGCGGACCCGAGCCGTTGCGCCCCGCTTCGACCAGCCAGTTGCGGTTCTGAAGATGCGGCGCGAAGTTGCCGTCGGAGAGCGTGATGATGCGATGAGAGTCGAGCTCCTCCAGCGTACGCGGCGTGCCGAAGCGCTTGATGTAATCAGGCGAGCAATAGGCGTGGAAACCCATCGCGAACAGCTTGCGCTGGATGAGATCCGGCTGCGTCGGCTTTCGGGTACGGATCGCGACGTCGGCCTCGCGCATCGACAGATCGAGCTCCTCGTCAGTGACGATCAGCGAGATCCGGATTTCCGGATAGAGCGCGGTGAATTCGCCGAGCCGGGGGATCAGCCAGTTGATGCCGACGCCGGGCGTGGTGGTGATCTTGAGATCGCCGCTCGGCCGCTCGCGGCTGTCGGTCAGTTTCGCGCGCGCCGCCTGCAACTGCATGAACACGTCATGGGCGGTGCGGAACAAGAGATCGCCCTGTTCGGTGAGGATCAGGCCGCGCGCGTGGCGGTGGAACAGCGAGACCGAGAGTTCTTGCTCCAGTGCCGACACCTGTCGTGACACCGCCGATTGCGACAGGCCGAGCTGCTCGCCCGCGTGCGTGAAGCTGCCCGCTTCCGCCGCCGCGTGAAACACCTTCAGCTTGTCCCAGTCCATATCCGTGAATCCGTCGCGTGTTCGTGCCATGATGCCTATTCCGCTGCCGCGCGCTCGCTGGCGCGCAGGGCCAAAAATCGTTCCGCCTCGAGCGCTGCCATGCAGCCGAGGCCTGCCGCCGTGACCGCTTGACGATATGTCTCGTCGGCGACGTCGCCCGCGGCGAACAGGCCGGGGACCGAGGTGGCGGTCGAGTTCGGGGCGACCTCGACATAGCCCGACGGTTTCAGCTTGATCTGGCCGGCCACGAGCTCGGTCGCCGGGGCATGCCCGATCGCCACGAAGACGCCGTCGGTCGGCACGTCGGTCAAGGCGCCGGTCCTGACGTTCTTCAGCCGCACATGAGTGACCTTGTTCGGGTTCTCGGTGCCGCAGATCTCGTCGACGGCTGAGTCCCAGATCACCTTGATCTTCGGGTGCTTGAACAGACGCTCCTGCAGGATGCGTTCGGCGCGGAAGTGATCGCGACGATGCACGATGGTGACCTGCGAGGCATGGTTGGTGAGGTACAGGGCTTCCTCGACCGCGGTATTGCCGCCGCCGACCACCACGACGTTCTTGTTGCGGTAGAAGAAGCCGTCACAGGTGGCACAGGCCGACACGCCGCCGCCCTGGAATTTCGTTTCGGACGGCAGCCCGAGCCAGCGCGCCTGGGCGCCGGTGGCGAGGATGACGGCGTCGGCGAGATAGACGTCGCCGCTATCGCAGGTCAGGCGAAAGGGTCGCTGCGAGGTGTCAAGCTTGGTCACCAGATCGGTCTTGATCTGGGTGCCCACATGCAGCGCCTGCTTCTCCATCTGCTCCATCAGCCAGGGGCCCTGGATCACGTCGGCGAAACCCGGATAGTTTTCGACGTCGGTGGTGATGGTGAGCTGGCCGCCCGCCTGGATGCCCTGGATCAGGATCGGCTCGAGCATCGCGCGCGCGGCGTAGATCGCCGCCGTGTAGCCGGCGGGGCCGGAGCCGATGATGACGACCTTTGCATGGACAGCGGCGGACATTTCGACAGATGCCTTTCACGGGGGACTGCAGCGCGGGCGCGGAACGTGCCGGGAGGCCTCGCGGAGGCGCTGAAATATCAGAGGTAATCTAAGCCTTCTGGTGAGCTATGCAAGAATTGCATTCCCTGTCGGCGGATTTTTCCAACAAGGAACAAAAGTCGATTGCGCTGCACGCGCAATAAAATTGCGCCGAGTGCGCGGTCTGGGCTATGAGGATTGCGACAGACCCACCAATACCGCCGTAAAGGCCAGGAGTTCCAATCACGTGTCGCGGAACCTAGACGAGATCGACCTGAAAATTCTCACCGAGATTCAGGCCGACGGTCGAATCACGAATGTCGAGCTGGCCAAGCGCGTCGGCATTTCGCCACCGCCCTGCCTGCGCCGCGTCCGGGCGCTGGAGGAGGAGGGGTATATCCACGGCTATCGCGGGCTTCTGGATGCGCGCAAGCTGGGCTTCGACGTCACGGTGTTTGCCGCGGTGCACCTCTCCAGCCAGGCCGAGGCCGATTTGCGCGCCTTCGAGGAGTTCGTCCGCGCCGAGCCGCTGGTGCGCGAGTGCTGGATGCTGTCGGGCGAAGTCGATTTCATCCTGAAATGCGTCGCACCCGACATGGCCACCTTCCAGGATTTCGTCACCCACCTGACCGCCGCCCCACACGTCCGCAACGTGCGGACCTCGCTGGTGCTGCACAATTCGAAATACGAGGCGGCCGTGCCGCTGGACGTGAGGGCAAGAAGGTAGCGTCTCCGCCGTCATTGCGAGCGGAGCGAAGCAATCCAGGCGGTCTCCGCGGAAAGACTCTGGATTGCTTCGCTGCGCTCGCAATGACGAGGGGGAGGGATCATCCCACCTCATTGCCAGCAACATGCAGCAACAAAAAAGGCCGCGCACTGCGCGGCCTTTTTCAAATCACATGCGACGGCAAATCGTTACCGCCACTCCACCTTGGTGATCTCGTAAGCCTTGGCGCCGCCGGGTGCGTTGACCTCGACGGTTGAGCCCTTCTTCTTGCCGATCAGCGCGCGCGCGAGCGGCGAGGTGATGGAGATGCGGCCCTTCTTGGCGTCGGCCTCGACCTCGCCGACGATCTGCCACACCGTCTTCTTTTCGGTGTCCTCGTCGACCAGTGTCACGGTCGCGCCGAACTTGATGGTGTCGCCGGACAGCTTCGAGATATCGATGATGTCGGCGCGCGCGAGCTTGTCCTCGAGCTCGGCGATGCGGCCTTCATTGTGGGACTGCTCTTCCTTCGCGGCGTGGTATTCCGCGTTCTCCGAAAGGTCTCCGTGCGAGCGCGCCTCGGCGATATGCTCGATGATCCGCGGACGGTCCTCCGACTGGCGCTTCTTCAGTTCTTCCCCGAGCGCGGCAAAGCCGCCCGCTGTCATCGGTACCTTTTCCATCTCTTCTCTCGTCCTTCGGTCGCGCGCGCCCTGACATGCCAGCGCGCACGCAACTTGATTCGTCAGTCTGTCCGGCGGCTCAACGCGCTTGCCGCCGAACGTTCATATGGGCTTGGCGCCGGAACAGAACAACCATATGGCCGGACAGTTCCTCCGGCCATAGTGGCTTCATCGCCAATCACTTAGCGGAAGGTTGGGCCTCCCGCTCGCGATCAGGTTTCCGAAAAGTAGCTCTGCAGGGTCCGAACCTCAAGGTCCCCGCCCAGATAGGCGCGGATGCCCTGCGCGGCCGCCACGGCCCCGGAAAGAGTGGTGTAATACGGCACTTTATGCAAGAGGGCCGCGCGCCGCAGAGAACGGCTGTCGGCGAGCGCCTGCGGGCCTTCGGTGGTGTTGAAGACGAGCTGGACGTCGCCATTGGTGATGGCGTCGACGATGTGCGGCCGGCCCTCCAGCACCTTGTTCACCTTCTCGGTCGGGATGCCGTGGTCGGTCAGGAAGCGGGCCGTGCCGGATGTCGCCAGCACCTTGAAGCCGAGCGAATGCAGCTCGCGAACGGCCTCGGTGATGCGCGTCTTGTCGCTCTCGCGAACCGAGACGAACACCGTGCCCTTGCGCGGCACCCGCGTGCCGCCGCCGAGCTGGCTCTTGGCGAACGCCACCGCGAAGGAGCGGTCGATGCCCATGACCTCGCCGGTCGAGCGCATCTCGGGCCCGAGCACGGTATCGACGCCGGGGAAACGGGCGAACGGAAACACCGATTCCTTTACGCCGACATGATCGAGGTTCGCCTTCTTCAGCTTGAAATCGGCAAGCTTCTCGCCGGCCATGATGCGCGCCGCGATCTTCGCAACCGGCGTGCCGACCACCTTGGCGACAAAGGGCACCGTGCGCGAGGCGCGCGGATTGACTTCGAGCACGTAGATCTCGCCGTCCTTGATGGCGTATTGCACATTCATCAGGCCGACGACGTCGAGGCCGAGCGCCAACTCGCGGGTCTGCCGCTCCAGCTCCTCGATCATCTTGTCGTCCAGGGAGTGCGGCGGCAGCGAGCAGGCGCTGTCGCCGGAATGAATGCCGGCTTCCTCGATGTGCTCCATGATGCCGACGATGAAGGTGTCCTTGCCGTCGCAGAGGCAGTCGACGTCGATCTCGGTCGCATCGGACAGATAGCGGTCGAACAGCAGCGGGTTCTTGCCGAGCACGGTGTTGATCTGGCCGGTTTTGTCGTTCGGGTAGCGGGCCTTGACGTCCCCCGGCACCAGCTCCGGCAGCGTGCCGAGCAGGTAATCGCTGAGCTGGTTCTCCTCGCGGATGATTTGCATCGCGCGGCCGCCGAGCACGTAGGAGGGGCGAACCACCAGCGGTAGGCCGAGATCGGTTGCGACCAGGCGCGCTTGCTCGACCGAATAGGCGATGCCGTTCTTGGGCTGCTTCAGCCGCAGCTTGTCGAGCACCCGCTTGAAACGGTCGCGGTCTTCCGCCAGGTCAATGGCATCGGGCGAGGTACCGAGGATCGGCACTTCGGCGGCTTCCAGCGCTCGCGCGAGCTTGAGCGGGGTCTGACCGCCGAACTGCACGATCACGCCGTGAAGCGTGCCGTTGGTGCGTTCCTTCGCGATGATCTCCAGCACGTCCTCGGCGGTGAGCGGCTCGAAATAGAGCCGGTCGGCAGTGTCGTAGTCGGTCGACACCGTCTCCGGGTTGCAGTTGACCATGATGGATTCGTAGCCGGCGTCGTGCAGCGCGAAGCAGGCGTGACAGCAGCAATAGTCGAACTCGATACCCTGGCCGATGCGGTTCGGTCCGCCGCCGAGGATGATGACCTTTTTCTTGTCGGACGGCGAGCTCTCGTCCGCAGGCGCGCCCGCGAACGGCGCCTCATAGGTCGAGTACATGTAGGCGGTCGGCGAAGCGAATTCGGCCGCGCAGGTATCGATGCGCTTGTAGACCGGGCGTACGCCGAGCGCGTGGCGCTTCGCCGTGACCTCTGCCTCCGTCGTCTCCGCGATCACCGCGAGCCGAGCATCGGAGAAGCCCATGGCCTTGAGCGTGCGCATGCCGAAGGCGTTGCCCGGCAGGCCGTTCCTGCGGACCTTCGCCTCCATGTCGACGATGCCGCGCATCTCGCTGAGGAACCACGGATCGATCTTGCAGGAATTGAAGATCTCCTCGTCCGACCAGCCGAGCCGCATCGCCTGCGCGACCTGGAGCAGCCGGTTCGGCGTCGGCGTGCCCAGCGCAGCGCGGATCGCATTCTTGTCGTCGTCGCGGCCGAGACCTTCGATCTCGATCTCGTCGAGGCCGGTGAGGCCGGTCTCGAGCCCGCGCAATGCCTTTTGCAGGCTTTCCTGGAAGGTGCGGCCGATCGCCATGACTTCGCCGACCGACTTCATCGACGTGGTCAGCGTGGTGGAGGCGCCGGGGAATTTCTCGAAGGCGAAACGCGGCACCTTGGTGACGACATAGTCGATCGTCGGCTCGAACGAGGCCGGCGTGGCGCCGCCGGTGATGTCGTTGGCGATTTCGTCGAGCGTGTAGCCGACCGCAAGCTTAGCGGCGACCTTTGCGATCGGAAATCCGGTGGCTTTCGAAGCCAGAGCGGAGGAACGCGACACGCGCGGATTCATCTCGATGACGACCATGCGACCGTCTTCGGGGTTGACGCCGAACTGCACGTTGGAGCCGCCGGTCTCGACGCCGATCTCGCGCAGCACCGCCAGCGAGGCGTCGCGCATGATCTGGTATTCCTTGTCGGTCAGCGTCAGCGCCGGCGCCACCGTGATGGAATCGCCGGTGTGCACGCCCATCGGATCGAGGTTCTCGATCGAGCAGACGATGATGCAATTGTCTTTCTTGTCACGCACCACCTCCATCTCGTACTCTTTCCAGCCGAGCACGGATTCTTCGATCAGCACTTCGTTGGTGGGAGACGCATCCAGGCCGCGCTCGATGATGTCGAGGAACTCTTCCTTGTTGTAGGCAATGCCGCCACCGGTGCCGCCCATGGTGAAGGAGGGGCGGATGATCGCGGGCAGGCCGATCTCGGACAGCGCCATCAGCGCCTGGCCGAGCGCATATTCCTGGTAACGCTTGCGACGGTCGCTCTCGCCGAGCGTCCACTGCCGCTCGAGCTCTGCGAGCTCCGCGCCAGAGGCCTTTGCGCGTTCGGCCTGGTACTTGTCGCGAAAGGACTTCTTCAGGGCGGAGGCGTTGGCGAGCCGCGACTTCGGCGTCTCGAGCCCGATCTTGGTCATGGCCTCGCGGAACAGCTGTCGGTCTTCGGCCTTGTCGATCGCGTCCGCGGTGGCGCCGATCATCTCGACGTCGAATTTTTCGAGCGTGCCTTGCTGGCGCAGCGACAGCGCGCAGTTCAGCGCGGTCTGTCCGCCCATGGTCGGCAGCAGCGCGAAGCCGCCGGGAATGACGTGACGTTCCTTCTCAATGATTTTCGCGACGATCTCGGGCGTGATCGGCTCGATATAAGTCGCATCGGCCAATTCCGGGTCGGTCATGATGGTGGCCGGATTGGAATTGACGAGGACGATGCGATAGCCCTCTTCCTTCAGCGTCTTCACCGCCTGGGTGCCCGAATAGTCGAACTCGCAGGCCTGGCCGATCACGATGGGACCGGCGCCGATGATCAGGATGGTGGTGATGTCTGTACGTTTGGGCATCAACTCTCGCCGAAGTGGAATTTGGGCACAAAAAAAGGGCGCGCCTGCTGCGCGTCCCTTTGGCCGAGAGCGCGGTGGTCCCCCCTCGCGCGCGGGGTGGGTCTTAGACCAGTTTTCGGGGCGGCGAAACCCCGAAAAACGCCCATCAACCGGCAATTTTGACCGGTTTTGGCCGGGCCTGCCAGCCCCGGGCGAGATGCACCAGAACAGCCGCCGAAACGCTCAGTCCGCCGACCCAGCCGAGATCGGCCGGGCTCCACGCCGCAAGCACGGCGCCACCCAGGGCACCGCCGATCGCAAATCCGAGATACATGGCCGAGGCGTTGAGCGAGAGCGCGATCATCGAGGCCTGCGGCTCGATCCGGATGATGCTGGCGACCTGGGCCGGGTAGAACGCCCAGCCCGAGATGCCCCACAGGAAGATCGCGCCCAGCACCGCATAATGCGCCTGTCCCGGCATCAGCTTCAGGACCAACGAATGCAGGATCAGCGCGCTGGCCATGCCGGCAAGCCCGAGACCTGCTGTGGCGAGCGTGCCGAGCCGGTCGGCCAGGACGCCGCCGAGCATGTTGCCGATCGCGGCGGCGCCGCCGAACACCAGCAGCGCGAGGCTGATCTGCGACGCATCGAATCCAAGGCCGCGCAGCGGGATCGCGAAATAGGTGAACACTGTGAAGCCGCCGAGCGCCCACAGGATCGTGATCAGAAGCGCGGTCAGGACGTTGCGGTGACGCGCCACCGCCAGCCGATCGCTGAGCGAGGCCGTGTTGCGCGGCAGGCCGCGGGGCAGGCCGAGCAGGAGGCCGGCGAGCGCAACGGCGCCGATCAGTGCGGCCATGGCAAAGGTCGCGCGCCAGCCGAGCAGGCTGCCGACGAGATTGCCGAGCGGAACGCCGATGACGGTCGCAACGGTGAGGCCGGAGGTAACCAGCGCCACCGCGCGGCCGCGTCGCTCCGGCGCCGCGACGGCCACGGATACGGCCAGCGCGGTCGGCATGCACAGGCCGGAGCCCAGCGCCATCAGCATGCGCGAGGCCAGCAGCAGGGCGTAATTCGACGCCACCATCGCCGCGAGGTTTCCGGCGATGAAGGTCGATAGCGCCAGGGCCAGCACGGTGCGGCGGTCGATATTGTTCAGCGTCACCGCCAGGATCGGCGAGCCGACCGCATAGGTGAGGGCGTAGGCCGTGACCAACTGCCCGGCGGCGGGAACGGAAATCGCCAGATCGCTTGCGATCGACGGCAAAAGCCCTGCAATGACAAAGCCTTCCGTACCGATCGCAAAGGCCGCCAGGGCCAACCAGAATACGCTCATCCGAGGATTCCCTATGTTCAATGTTTATTGAACTATCGATGGGACGGTCAGGAGTCAATTGGTTCAAGAACTATTGAACATCGAAGCCATTTCGCTATGATCTCGGACCATGAGCCGCACCCCACCCCCCCCCCCCCCCCCCCCCCAAGAAACAAGCGGGGTTTTGGGTTTTAGGTGGGGGGAGCAAGCCGTGTGGGCGGAGGT